>NZ_LBKA01000195.1:0-34377 GCF_028128955.1 Bradyrhizobium sp. CCBAU 11386 | reverse complement strand
CTGGGTCGGACTTAGCGCCTTAAATGATCCGGATCCGCCTGTTCGCAACGACAGTTGGCGGAATTCTGGAAACAGGCGTGCTCGTGCCTCCCTGTGCGGTATCAGTAAACGTGACGGCACCAGTTGACGTGAGAGCCGTGCTCTTCAGGCACGGGTATCCTGACAAACTTCGGCGCCGACTTAAATCAGGCGCAGCGAGCGGGCCGACGCGCTCCTGTTTCAGCACCACGAATACGGCACTGCCAACTAATGATGAAGCGACACAATGAGGCAAACGATGCTCGGAGGAGGCCGGTCGTTATGCAATCTGACACCTCCACGACCGGCCTGCTCTTTTGTCCCGGGGGACGTCACATGCGACGTAGAGCAGAGTTCTTCAGGAAGCCGGGGCAAGTGCTGGATTAGCCGGAAGACCAATCCACCCCTCCCAACGTCCTTTCAAAGCAGCTTCCTCGGTCCTGGAGAACCAAAGGCGGCGTCCCGTCTCCGAGATCACTTCCAGTGGGCCGGCGTAGTCTTCCGAATGCTTACCAACATATCACCACGATCGACCAGATCGTGCCAGACCAGCTCGACTTCGCCGGTGCAAGAAAAACGTCAGCGGAGGATGCTCGCTCCCCTGGAGGCGAAGTAAGCCTCGCAAGGGCTAAAGTTGCCCATTCGATCACGACGAACCAAGCCGCAATCATCATCCTGCTCGGGTCGTGACTCCGTCCGTGGGCCATCCGCCGGCAGAGTGCCGTCGAGGATCGCGCGGTCAGTTGGCATAGCGGGCCGTCAGGTCGCGTTATATTCAAGCCTTCCTCGATGTAGCCGCGGATCACGACGCAAGCCGCCGGCGTACAGGTCCGGTAGGTCTGTTCGAAGCCTTGTAGCCGCGATTAAAGCCCGCGACCATGCGCGCGCCGCGGTCGCCGGAGGGGGGTCGGCATCGATCAGCGCCTGCATCTCTTTGCGCGTCCGCAGGCGCCCTGTAACAGGCATTCCACCTGCCGAAGCTAGGCGGATCTTGCGACGCCTCGAGTTTCCACTGCCCCTCCAAACACGAATGCTTGCTCAACATGGTCGAGAATCAGATCGGCGTCCGGTGGGCCCAGTACCTGGATCTCAAGATGGTATATCCCAAGCGAATGTGCCGCGAAATCAACACCTGGCAACGATACCGAAATGCCGTCCGCTTCCGCATTAAATGGATGCCCACACTAGAAAAGCGCCCGCGCCGACATCGGCAGCGCCTGTCCCAAAACTCCCAAAGAGTCATAGATCACTGTGCTTTTGCTTTCTAATGCTGAGAGACAAGCGAAATCGGTGGGCGCTCGTTCGAGTCGCCACGGCGTTGGACCTAAATGATGATAGCTCTTCGCGCAATCATGGCCCTTAATTGGGTTTCAGCAGCTTAATCGATAGGGCGTTCCAGTTAGGTGGTATTTGCCCAAGAATATTGCGAACGAAGAAGTCCAGAAGCTTGAGCTCGCTATAATTGCCGGGCGCTCCGTGATCTGCGCTGGGTACCACAAGCATGTCGAAGTATTTTCCTGCCTTGATGAGCCGATCAGCCATCTGGAAGGTAGAGGACGGATCGACATTGCGGTCCATTTCGCCGACAATGAGCATCAACTTACCCTGTAGTCTGTGGGCGTTGTCGATGGCGGAGGACAGCGAATATTCGATGCCAACCGGCCAACCCATCCACTGTTCATTCCACCATATCTTGTCCATCCGGTTGTCGTAACAGCCGCTGTTAGCCACCGCCACCTTGTAAAAATCAGAATGGAAGAGCAGCGCGCTCACCGCGTTCTGCCCGCCGGCGGACCCGCCAAAAATGCCGACGTTCGAGATATCGTACCACGAATATTTCGCGCTCGCCGCCTTATGCCATAGGATCCGATCGGGAAAGCCGGCGTCCTTTAAATTCTTCCAGGCAATGTCGTGGAACGCGCGCGAGCGATTGTTCGTACCCATTCCATCGATCTGAACGACGATAAACCCCATTTGGGTGAGCGGCTCAACCAAGGCCGAGAACGACTTGGGAACGAAAGAACCCGTTGGGCCGGCATAGATGTTTTCCACCACCGGGTATCTCTTGTTTCGATCGAAGTTGAGGGGCTTGTGAATAACCCCCCATATATCGGTCTCGCCGTCCCGGCCCTTGGCATGGAAGCTGAGGGGCGGCTGCCAGCCGGAGGCGATGAGTTCGGAGATATCGGCGCTCTCAACCTGCATCAGCTCGACATTATCACTGGCGCGATACAACACCAAGCGCGGCGGGACATCGATGCGTGACCACAGGTCGAGATAGTAGCGGCCGTTAGGTGAAAACTCAATGTGATGGTTGGCCGGTTCAGGAGTGAGCGCGGTCAGTCCGCTCCCATCGAAGTCGACACGGTAAGCATGGACAAAATAGGGATCTTCCCCTTTTTCCTTCCCGCTCGCACCAAACCAAATCTGGCGCTTGACCGGATCGACGTAGTAGACCGCGCGAACCACCCAATCTCCTCTAGTGATCTGGTTTTTGAGCTCACCGGTTCGGCCATCGAAGAGGTACAGATGCTCGTATCCATCGCGCTCGGACGCCCAGATGATCTCCTTCCCGTCCTCAACGTCGTAGCGGAAGAACTTTCCAGTATTCCGCTGGTCCATCACTAGAGGCTGGTAATCGATGAAGGTAATGCTGCGCTCATCAATCAGAGCGCGCACCTTACCTGTAGCAGCTTCCACCTCGACAAGGCGATAGAGTTGGTGCCCGCGCTGATTATACTCGAAGGTGAACCCGCGACCATCTTTCCACCACTTGATCGGCGAAAGGTGGTAGGGATTTGGAAAGGAAGCATTGTCGATTTCAATCTTGCTCTGCATGATGATGTCAAACAGCACCGGCTGGAGCAGTGGCAAGGCATCACCCGGCTTCGGATACGTCATCGTCGAATATCTAGGTTGAAGCTCGTCCGTCGGGGACGATTCGATGTAGTGGATCTGACGTTTGTGGCCTGGACGGATGCGGTAAGCCGCGAGGTGACGCGAATCTGGAGACCATCTTAGCGTCGAGAAAGCATAGTAGTTGCCTTCCGATCCGTCCCAGGTCAAAGGGATGTCCTGCAAGCCGTCCTCGCTGCGCAGGAAGATATTGTATTTTGTAGTATAGGCCAACCATTTGCCGTCAGGGGATATGCTTGTGTTCTCCGGATCGTTCTCCGCGGGCGGGGTGGGATCATAGCCCATCTGTTGATGGACGTCCGGGTGCATGGCATTGGCTGTGCAGCCATAGCTTACGAGATCGCATGTCCACCGGGTGTTGTCGATGTTGAAGGTGATCATGCGAGCATCGTCGGCCAGCTCGAAACGGTCGAACGGCAGATTGTCGGCTTTATAGTTCTCGAGGCTTGCCCTGGCCAGCGCCGCCGCGAGGCGGGTATGATCAAAAGCCGGCTGCTTTCCGCCAGTGGCGGCATCGACCCGCATGAACTGGTGCTTGCCTTGAGTCGTCCGTCGGTAGACGAACGCTTCGCCCTCTGCGAGCCAGAACGGAACGTCGGGCATATTGACAGTGAGCTGGTTATATTGAGCGCCGATCGTGAGCGCTCGCTCGTAATCGGACGGCACCAGCAGCGGCTTTGCAATGTTGTCGGCCGGAGCCTGCGCGGCTGCCAATCCCTGCTGACCCAGCAGCGCAAGCATGAAAGCGCCAAGCTTGTACATGTTCGTTCACTCGTCCTCGTTCTGTGGGGATAACGGAGGCTGGGGATGACCTCACGAAATGGCGCAGCTGCGTTCAGTGTCTCCTCCAAAGCCCAGCACTGGCCCGTGCGCACAAAGCGTCCTAAACGTTGCACGCAAGTCTTGCGCCAGAATCAGGCTCCAATCTTCCAGACATTGATCACCGCTCTGGCCCCAGCCAGGGATGCAGGGGTATGGACGATGGCGCCATAGATAGATGGGCCGTAGGGGTCACTGAAGATGTCCGGCCATTGCCGCCACCGCCGTGCACGCAATGTAATTCCCGGTCCAGCTCCACAGTGTCGGATGAAACCTTCACCGCTGGATCGAGATCCGCCGAATTAGCGCCACCGCAAGCGGCAAGCGTAACTGCTGCCGCGCCCCGTACAAGAACTCCAGGTCGCATATCACCTCACGAACAACACATGTGCGCGCCATCCGCAACGACGCTCGATGTCGTAGCCTCGCTTCTACGCCCCTGGTGGTGAGCAGAATCCATGCCAGCGAAGCGATGCGCATTCCCGACGGCTTCCGATAGCTATGTCGCTTACGCGACAGGGCTAGCGATTGTTGAGGCACGCCGTATGTCTGACCTCGAACACACCAGAACGTCCTGCCGTAGCGGCCGGTCAGCTTTGCGGGCTGCATTTCGGTCTTCGTCGGCCGATGATGCAATCAAGGCCGACGAAGAACGTGTGGGCGACGCATGGGAGGGCATCGTCAACTTAATCGACCGCCGAGACGAAGGAGGCGATTCTCGAAGGTTCGAGATTCGGCGTCGAGATTTCGCGCCAAGTCGCAAAGGCTCATTCGCGCGAAGCACGACGGAAGTCGGCGGTGATAGCTCCGAGATAGGGGATGTGGAAAAGGTTCGCGACCTGATCGTGAACTGACTGAAACCGTTGAGCCCAGTGGGACGATTTGAAACGCTTCATGATCCGCTCGCGTCGCCGCGTCGGCTGATGAGAATTCTCGGGCCGATTGTTAAGAGCTTTGTGCTGGCGAGGTTCAACCCTCGCGACGCCGTACGAACGCAGCTTGTCCGTGATCATCACGCGCGGCGGCGTGCCGGCGGACTTAAAAGCCGCTGCGCAGCGCGCGAGTCTCTTCTCGACGCTGGATCAAGACGTCGAGAGCGAAGCCCTTCTGGTCGACAGCGCGCCAGAGCCAATGTTTGTTCGCCCGCGATCGAGATAGCGACCTGGTCCAGATGCCATTTGCCACCGCGAGCGGGAGCGCGCTGGCGGATCCGATCGGAGAACGCCTCTCCCCTTCTCGGTGTTGAAAATCTCCGGCGTGCCGTGCGTTGCCATCGCCTCGTCCAGAGCCGCCACTCAGAAGGAGACGTCCATCGTATTCGACAGCCGCCACGCCAGAACCGCACGGCTCCCGCGAGTACTCACCTCGATGTTAGGGTCCAATTATTGAAGTTAAAGTTCATCCCACCTGGAGAGGAGGTGATCTCAACGCCGTATTGGACGTTGCCGACGTTTATCTCCCCAAAGTACCCTTTCGACTTGATCCACAGCAGGACACTCTTGATATCCACCGTCCCAGTGTTGGTCTTCGAAGTGCGCAGGAATGAGATGACCTTATGGTGATTTTCTCCTTGAAATACGTTCCAAGTCGCTCCGCCTACATCGACATTTGTGTAGATCGGTATCGCGGCCCCGGAAGAAGCGTACTTGTAAGAAATAGGCTTGACGTTGCCGCCACCATCAGGATTGCCGGTGTAATTCGTCCAGAGCATTATCTCATACTGATTTGAGCTGTCCCAGATATCGTAGGCGACGTCCCAGGCGCCGCTAGTCGGAACGTCCTGATTGAAGGTCGAGATCAGAGTGTTGATCGAACTGAGCGGTTTACCGACATTGAAACCCTCGTGGGGATAGCTCTTGATTCCGCCAGCATCAGGCTGGTTCGACCACACCCCCCACTGGTTGACAGCACTCACCGAGATAGTCTGGGGCCCTGCGCCCCTGCCCCATACGTCGTTATTCCAACTGTAGCCATCGATTGAAAAGCTCCCGTATTGAGCACTCGAACTCCATATCGGAGCTTTTGCCGATGCCGCGAGAAGCGCACCCTTGGTAGCAATCAGGACCACAAGCACCTTTAGCTTCGACACGCTCGCCATTCTCAATCTCCAACCTTTGCCCGCTCGCCCCTCGCAAGAGTTGGGCCATAATGGGCAGAGCCAGACGTCGCTATTTTTCTCGCGCTTCCGGTCGCGTTCCCGACAGGCTGGCGGATTTCAGACCAGGGCCCCTCGCGATTGGTTGGAACTGAAAGCGGCGTAGTCTCCGAGGTGATCAACCTCGAATCATCCGCCGTTTGGAGCGCCGGATCGGAGATCCATGCCATGACCAGCAACATCACAAAGATGCATTTCCCCACCGCGTGAAAGAGAGACGGCTCCGCAGCTTTTCGAAATTGATTCGATCCGGTCGAAACGGCGCTGCGGGAATTGATTAGAAGAATTGCTCCGCAGCGAGCTCGATCCGGCCCTTGCGCGGCCGCGCTACGGACGCGGCGTGAAGGCCGGCCATGAGGGAACGCCCCGTTACGGGCATCGACCCGGCAGCCGGCTGCGGTCGCTGACCGGTAGCTTCGGTTCGATTAAAATCGCGGCCCGCGTGCCCGGCTTGACACCCGCGATGGGGGACGACCGAATGGAAGAGCCAATTGCTGCGGGGCTGCAAGGATCGCCTCAGCCCTGCCGAGGTAGACATCGACAGGAGTGAGGTTGTCGATGCTCTCATGACAGCGGACGTGATTGTAGTGTTCGACGAACCGGGACGAAGCGCATGGTATTGCAGCCTCGCTGATCGCCTCTGCGTCGGCAGCATTAGTCTTCCCGCGCTTGACGAATGGCTTCACATATTGAGGTAGCAGAAGTTTGACGTCATGACCCAAAGCCGCGATCTCGCGCGCCCAATAGTGCGCGCTCGCGCATGCTTCCATTCCGACCAAACACGGTGACAATTTCTCGAAGAAGCGCAAGACGTCCGCACGCCGTAGCTTTCGCTGGAACAGCGGTGCGCCTTCAGCGTCTGCGCCATGAACCTGGAAAACCTGCTTGGCCAAATCTAGCCCACTAGTAGTAACATCCTTCACGGAACGGTCCCTACTTGTGACTCCCGATGACTACTTTGACCCAATCAATGTCTCTATTCATGGGATCGGTGAAAGCCAAATCCGAAGCGCCCGAAGTTTCCGGACATCTATCCGCAACTGGCCTCGCGCCTGACTGGTGCGGTGGTTGTCAGTCATACGCTATTCGATCGAGCGGCGATGCGACAGGCATCCGCTCGACACCGCCTCACAGACGTTAGTTGCCGGTGGCTGGACACGACGCGGCGAGCTTGGGCTCAATTCGCACGCGCAGGCTATGGTCTTGGAGATCTGACGCGCGAATTCGGTATCACATTCAGCTATCATCATGCAGCGGAAGATGCTCGCGCCACGGGCATGATCCTCCTTAAAGCTATGGAAGAGACAGGCCTGTCGATTGACGACTGGATCACACGTTGCCAGGCTCTTACCCCATAGGGCCATATAACGCGCGAGGGCAATCTCGACGGCCTGCTCGCTGGAGAAGTGGTGGTCTTCACAGGAGCTTTGTCGATGCCGCGACGCAAAGCGGCCGACCTGGCGGCCCGTGTAGGCCGCGAAGTGGATGGCGGCGTCACGAAAAACACGACGCTGCTCATCGTGGGCGATCAAGATGTGACCCGTTTCGCAACCGGTCAATCGAAGAGCAGCAAGCATCTCAAAACTGAAGCGCTGATAGCAAAAGGGCAACGAATCCGCATCCTCCGCGAGAGCGCTTCTCTTCAGCTCGCGAAAGCCGCGGCCGACTATGCCCAGGAGTAGCGACGGTTACGTATCCACATGACCGCATCGATATTCTCAGCAATAGCATAGGCGTTCGCAAGCGCAAGCGCGTGTTATATGAATATCTTCGCCAAGTGACTTGATGTCACGATCCCCGCGCACGCGGTGCTGGACCTTCGCAATGTGCGAAAGATCATTAGCCACCGGCTGTTCACGAGTGTGGACCGCGTCTCACCATCGGCCGACCGTGCAGAAAGACGGCGGATGACAGCCACTTTGCGCCGATTATCGCTGTGGTTGTAATGCTAAGATTGCACCCGGTATTTGCGGAACCGACATGATCAAGAGTATTCGTAATACTGTCATGGTAGGAACTTTGCTCGCAATCGCTGCCGGCAATGCGACCTGGGATTTTGCGAATGGCTATTTCGCCTGCATTCTTGCTTGCCGCGTCATTCGGTGCTGGCCTTCGGTTCGAACGCGCCTTCATCAAACGCGCTCATCGTGAGATGATCCGCCTTCACGGCGCGGACTGGCACGCTGGAGACCGCTAGTCTGCGGGCAATCGCGTTTCACCCAAAGGACACACCAAACAACCAGGGCGAAGGAATGACAGTCAATCATATCAGTGCGCTTAGGAACCGGTCCAGGCGATGGAGCAAGGAAGAGGACGAGCGCCTGCTCGAACTCGGCTCGAACAACGAAGTGCCGAAGCGTATTTCTATCCTGCTCGAGAGAAGCGAAGTCGCTGTCGCTCAGCGGATGAGAAAATTGCAAGTGAGGCGCCCAAAGTCCAACCAGACCTCCAGAACGGATGGATGCAACGGCTAACACACGAATAATTCGGCATCACCAATGGCGACCTCTCCGAATTAGCCGATTGATAAAGCGAGCATACAGCTGTGTACCCGAGTCTCCCCCAATGAGCCTCACTCATCGCAGCACGCCGAGCCATCCGGATAGCTCGCCAAGCCGGCACCACCTGGCCGACTCGAACGGCCATTACCGGATCCACAATCCAGCGTTCTACCCTTAAACGAAAATGGCGAAAGAAAACGAGTTGGCAACAGCAGAACAGAAGGCAGCATCCGTGAAGATAGTTGATGCCGTAAAAGCGCTCAACGAAGCACTGATGGATGCCGGCGAGCAAGACCTATCCGTCGAACTTGTTGTCCGGCCAAGTCGCGCGGCACAACAAACTCAACAGCGTCAGCAAACTGGAGACTCGAGAGACGGCGCTGCCGTGAGCTTGATCGATATCATATTGACCGAGTTGCGCCGGCAGCACGAGGAACATAAGGGCGGCGGCGTCCATGTCGACGCCGGCAATCCCCGTGATACGATCATCGACGGTAGTGTCGATCTGATCGCGTTGGTTGAGGCGATCGATCAGCATCGATCGCAAGTCGGGAGGTCAAACGATGGTGCCTGAAGGAAGATTCGAATTTCCCACCCGGAGAGCTTCGATCGGCACACGCCCTCCAATTGTCGCGCACCGTGATCGCTGCCACGAATTCGCGGAGAGACCGGGGATAATCAGACCTATGACCAAAGCTCGCGTTGAATTTATCGGCGGTCCCGCAGATGGGGCCAAGATGCAGCGTCCGCGCGTTGCGACAGTAGACGTGCCAACTCCGAGTCTCGGCAAATTCACCTACACGCTACGGCGTTGCCGCGATGACGATGGCAATCTCGTCGAGGTCCTGGCACCGGCCGGCCGCGAGGTAGATCGCGCCTTTCTTGCCAAGCGAGGGCTCCGGAATTGATGGTAGAGACCGGGGTTCGAGCCCGGGAGACACCGAATCGCAGATAGGTTTCAGGATCCTTGATCACGCTCAGAAACGGAGCAAGACCGGCGCCGGTGCCAATCAGATAGAGATTGCGTCCATCCTCGCGCGAGGCCGTAGGCACGCAGCAGCGGCTTTTCGCCGACCTTGAGCCCGATCATAGTGAATTCGCCGCTGCGGAAGCGAAACGATGGATTCCGCATGGTGGTGAAGCTGAAGAGATTGTCGGTCCAGTGATGGACGCTCAGCACGCTTTCCTGGCTGAAATTGCTCATCTCACCACTTCCGCGAAGGTTAGGGTGTTATCCGGGCACCTGTTTTCCGAAAAGATCATGGTCAAGGCGCGAAACGCAACGAGCGCATTCGCTTTAAGTGAACGCAAAGGCAAGCAGGCTCGAGCAGAGCACCACCAGACCGACCGCGGTCACTGTCAGGAAGCTGTCGGAGACGAGGTCACGATTGCGCATGAAACACCCGCGATTGCTCCGTAGGAGCGAGGACAGCAGTCCCGCCTTGGCTCGACGAGAAAACAGCCGGTCACCGCCTCAAGCACCTTCTGCCTCCAGTGCTCGTACTTAGGTCTCGGGAATGGGACACCGGTTAGTCTTTGAGGGATGCGGAGATTGTCGTGCCCACACATCATCGCTATTGGCCTTGGCGAGGTTAGACCTGCCCTTGCGTTGGTATCGTGCGTTTCTTGGGGTAAACCCGCAGCATTGCTTCGTTCTATCGGATACGGCGCGGGAAAGCGGCGAGATGTCGGGCGTCCACGATCGGCACAAGCTGCGTCATCCTACCGATCTCATCGATAGAGAAAGTCGTCGGCGCAGGCGGCCGTAGCTTACGATGCGTTCGCGTATCTCATCTTCTGTCGTAGCGGGTCCCAAACTCTAGGCGACAAATTTGCGCCCGGGCGACCACTTGGCAATCATTTTAGGAACCTCTTTCACGATTTCCGCTCCCACCCAATTCAGATTGGAAGATTTCTTCTGGCGTTTGCCGCGCGACTATCGCTTGAGAGGCACTAGCAAAATGCGGCATTCCGTGGACGAGGTGCGTCGCGGTGTCGAACATTCGCCGGCGCTTGCTGTGATCGCTCACAGTCCCGGCAGGTTGAAACCGCGCCGACTCGCGCCCCTAGTCGCTGAACCTAGCGCTGGTCGACGGCCGAAGCACCCACGGGAAAAGCGAACCAGACCCATGCGATGATGTGAAGGACAAGTTTGAAAATAAAGGATATCTGGTACGCGATCTCCGGATAATGCCCTGCCTGAGGCGTCCAATGTTCGCTGGTGATCTTGGCTTGCTGACTTCGGTCTATTTTCTCTCCTTCGCGGTAGCGCAGATACCCATCGGCATCCTTCTGGATCGGTATGGTCCGCGGCTGATCCAGAGCGTGCTGCTGGTTGCTGCTGCGGTGGGCGCCGCATTCTTTGGCTAAATCAGACAAATTGCTCATGCTGCTTTCTAGGCCGGGCGCTACTCGGTCTCGGAGTCGCCGCGAGCCTGACCGCCCGGATTGAAGGCCCTCGTTCTCTGGTTTCCGAAGGACCGCCTTCCGTTTCTCAACGGCATGATGGTCATGCTCGGTGCATTGGGAGCGGTCGCCGCGACCTTGCCGGCGCAGTGGTTGCTGGCTTGGCTTGGGTGAAGAACACTCTTCGCATTGTTAGCTGTCGTCACGGCCGGCTGCTCGGCGATGGTCTATCTCTTGGTGCCTGAAAGTGCATCGGCAACGCCGGCCACAGGCGGAACAGCCATGGCCAGCTTGAAGCAGATTTATACCGATCCGCATTTCTGGCGCCTGGCGCCGCTATCAGCAACTTCTGTCGGCGCCGCTGGAGCCCTCGCTGAAGTGAGGCCGTGAGCCTGTTTTGGAAAGTTCCGCATACTGCCGTCATCCCGCACGGCAGCGTTCGGCTCTGATGCGCCATCAACCGTGGCGGATGCGCTAAGAAATGATCCAGAGGACTTGGAAGTTGTGCCGTACGCCTCGCAGGCCGCGAAATCACCCTCGGAGCGTTCTCATTTCCAAGGGAGCTGCCGCGCTACTGGCCGCCGCACGGCCTGCACCGCCGAGACCGGACGCGACGCCGCCAGCGCCGGACCGACCGGCTGATACGAGGCTGTAAGCGGAGGACATGGCGCCCGCCATGGCCGCACCACGACGTGCGGCAGCCGCAGCACCAGAGCTAGCTGCCATCGCTCCCCTTTCCGGCAAGCCCAAGCGCCGCGCCGCCGTCCATCGCCGTGCCAGTGACGGCGGGGCCCGTGCCTACGGCAGCGCCCGCGCCAAGCTGAGACGCGCCGGAAACAAGACCGGTGGCGATGCCGACGATGAAAAGGAAGGAACTCGATTGCCGCATGCGCTGTTCAATTTTCGCGCAACAATTTTTCAGCAAGGTCAACTACCAACCACCGCAATTGATATCGATGACAGAAACATGTCACCTTCCACCGATGAACGTCGGCCGATCAAACGCACTGGCAAGGCCTCGGTATGCAAAACCAATCACAGCGATCTGTTCCCGCCAGTGCTTCTTATCCACGCGCTGATTCCTCATTAACTAAGATGTTGCGCGGTGAAATCTGCTCCAGCAGCGAACTCTCCTTCCTCATGGAGGCGCATGATGGACTCTCCGCCGCGATCGCCGAGAGCGCAGGCTTCAAAGGTCTCTGGGCATCAGGCCTGTCAATTGCCTGCTCTCTCGGCTACCGCGATGCCAACGAGGCGTCATGGAGCCAACTTGTTGACGTCGTCGAGCGGATCGTGGACTCGACCACGCTGCCTGTCCTGGTTGACGGCGATGGCGGCTTCGGGAATTTCAACAACGCTCGTCTGCTGGCACGTAAACTCCGTCAACGCGGCGCTGCTGGGATTGCCCTGGAAGACAGCTGTTTTCCGAAGATGAACTCGCTTATTGGCGAACGGCATCCCCTCGCCGATATCGACGAATTCTCGGGCCGTCTGCGTGCAGTGAAGGATACTGTAGGGGAAGACTTGGTCCTCGTGGCCCGGATCGAGTCGCTGATCGCCGGCCATGGAATGGACGACGCAATTTCGCGCGCTAATGCTTACGCGGATGCGGGTGCCGATGCGATCCTCATTCACTCACGAAAGAGCATCGCGGACGAGATCTTTTCGTTCGTGCGCGCTTGGCGGAACAGGTTGCCCGTCGTGATCGTTCCAACGAAATACTATCGAACACCGACCTCGGCGTATCGAAAAGCCCACGTCTCTACGGTGATCTGGGCCAACCATGCCATGCGAGCTGCAATAGCGGCGATGCGGCAGGTCTGCCATCGCATCTTCACTGAGGAGCACACGGCCAGCATTGAGCCGAATATTGCGACGCTCGACGAGGTCTTCGAACTCTTGAGGTACGACGAACTCGCTCGCGCCGAAGCGCGCTATCTGCACCCCTCCTGACTGTGGCAATAACGTCCCATTCATGCTGTGGCCTACTCGTTTCTCGACGGATCATCGTCATGCAACCGGCTGCCTTTCCACCGCACGCCATCACATTTGTCAGCGAAGGACAGTTTTTTGCTCCTGAAATCGCGCATACAATTGACTGCCGCGACAGCTCTTACGCGACCAATCTGTCGATTGGCGCAATATCTCGACCCATCTCAACGACCATCCAGTTCACCGACAGGCCTACAAGCTCATTCCTGTCTTGAAACTCCAACGGGGACGATGTCCGTGTTTCCTGAGATGTAGGGTCCGCGTTTCAAGAAGCCCATAGACTCCATACTGCTGCCGACAACCACGAGCGATATTATGGACTGGTGGAGAGCGCATGTGCTGGCGCAACGGATAGCCTTTGTTCAAATCTCGGCTTTTGCGATAGGACCGGTTATTGAGATGGGCTCTATCCCGAGCCGGACTGTTATTTACGCCATTTCGGGTAGGGGACTCGCATATGGCGATGGAGGAGGGTTGCCAATCGGTTGGAGCTGGATTCTTTGGGTGTCTCTCGATTCCCGAGGGAGACCAGAATGTGTCGGTCCCAACAACGACGTGCCCTCAGGCTATTTGCCCGCGACCGGCTATGAGCTGGTCAACCTGTACCTGACCTACAACGCGACGCGGGACATCGTTTTCACCGCATCGATCAACAATCTGCTCAACCAGTACTACCGGCCCTACGCGATCCCCGGCAGCTCCACCGACGGCACCACGCAGAAAACGACGTGCTGTGGGCGAGCCCGGGACCGGGACGCGTCTACAACGCCGGCCTGAAGATTTACTTTGGGGGCGCGTAACCGGCCAGATGAAGCACACCACAAACCTCCGCCGGGCCATGCTGATGCCCCAGCGCGGCTTCGGCGTGTTTCCATTCTGATGACAGGGAGAGAATGACATGTTTATCGCCATGAACCGTTTCGAGGTGAGGAAGGGCGCGGAATCGGCCTTCGAGAACGTCTGGGCCACCCGCGAGTCCTATCTTGGGGCCATGGCCGGCTTCGTCGAATTTCACCTCTTGAGGGGACCGCAAGCCGACGACCACACGCTCTATTCGTCGCACACCGTCTGGGTCGACAAGGCAGCGTTCGAAGCCTGGACGCGCTCGGAAGAATTCCGCCGCGCGCATGCCCGCGCCGACAACCGGACCGGCGAGAGCCTCTATCTCGGCGATCCCAAGTTCGAGGGTTTTGAGGTGATCCAGACCGAGCGCAAGACGAGCGCGGTCGCCTGAAAGGAACGGAATATGCTGAGCACAGAGCTTGCCGCTCTCAAGGCGCACATGGCGGATGATCCAGGCGCTGTCATCGAGGACGTCGCGCGCGAGCGCAAGGTCACGCCGCGCCAGGTCATCGAGGCGCTGCCGGAAAGGATGGTCGCCATGGCCGGCGGCAATCACTTCGCCGCCGTGATGGCCGACATCGCGCAATGGGGCGAGGTCACACTCATCGTGCACACCGAGGACGCGATCTTCGAGTTCACCGGCGGCGTTCCCGCCGGTGAGGTCAGCCGCGGCTATTTCAACCTGATGCAGCCGAAAGGCCTGCACGGCCATCTCCGGCACGAGCGCTGCGCGGCGATCGCTTTCGTCGAGCGGCCCTTCATGGGCAAGATCTCGGCCTTCATTGCCTTCGTCAATGTCGATGGCGGTATCATGTACAAGGTCTTCGTCGGCCGCGACGAGACCCGCGCATTGCGTACGGATCAGCTCGAGCGGTTCAGGCAGCTTGCGAGGACCGCCACGGAGTAACCATCGCCACGTCTCGCCTGTTGGGAGATCGACATGCAGAGTGACGGCGGGGATCGGCACAGCGGCGACGCTCGTGCCGTCGTCTGCGCTCGCCGCGACGGCCGAGGCGCTGTTGCCGCGCAACTTCTCGCCATGGGGCATGTTCGTCAGCGCCGATATCGTCGTCATGATCGGGCTCGCGATCGCGTCGCTGGTGACTTGGACTGTCTGGCTCGTCAAGACCATCGAGCTCAACCGCAAGAGCGCGCTGGCGAAGCGCAGGATGCGCACGCTCGAAAGCAACATCGCCATCGCTGACGCGCTAGTGCAAACCGGCAGCGCCAATGATGCCGTGGCGCGGCTGATCCAGTCGACGGCGAAAGAGGTCGAACTCTCCGGCGGCATTCTCGACGACGGCCTGCCCGAGCGCGTGGCGCTGCGGCTGGAGCGGGTCGAGGCCGCGATGTCCAGGCAGATCGCGCGCGGCACCGGCGTGCTTGCGACCATCGGCGCCACCGCGCCGTTCGTCGGCCTGTTAGGCACGGTCTGGGACATCATGAACTCGTTCATCGGCATCTCCGAGAGCCACACCACAAGCCTTGCGGTGGTCGCGCCCGGCATCGCGGAGGCGCTGCTCGCCACCGCGCTCGGTCTCGTCAACTCAAGCGCCTGTTTCGACCGCTCAAGGATCCCCGCGCCAGCAACGTCCGACACGATCTGGTCGAGATCCTCGTCATCGCCTTTGCGGCGACGTTGGCCGGCGCCAAGACTTGCACGGAGTTCGAGTTTTTCGGCAAAGGCCGAGAGGAGCTGTTGCGACGATTCCTGGAGCTCAGATACGGCATCCCAGCCACGATACGTTCAGCAACGTCTTCCGTGCTCTGAACCCGAAGGGCTTGGAAGCGGTTTTGCGCAAGTTCAGCAAGAGCTTCGGCGTCAAGGGCGTGGTCAGCAGACGGCAAGGCGTTGCGCGGAGCCTTCATGGTGGCCGGCAGGCCACGCCGCTGCATATGGTCAATGTCTGTGCAGCCGGCACGCGCATGGCGTTGGCTCAGAAGAAGGCTCCCAATCGCAACGAGGTTGCCGGCGCTATCGAAGTTCTTGCCTCGTTCGATCTGGAGGGCGCTCTTGTCACCGCCGACGCCTTGCATTGCAGGCCCGACACGGCGCAGGCCATTTGCGAGCGAAACGGCCACTACGTTCTCGCCATCAAGAGCAATCGCGGCCGCTCTTCAAGGCTGCCAAGACGTTGCTCGACACCGCCCGAAGGCCTGCGCGAGCAAGCCAGCGAAGAACCTCCGCTCACGGCCGCCTCGAGCGTCGGCAGGCGATCGTCGCACCGGCACCTCAATTGGCGAGGCAATACGGCTTCCCCTCTATCGCTGCCGTCGGCCGCATCGACAGTTGGCGCGCTGACGCCGGCAAGACGGCCAAGCAGACGATCCGGTAGTTTCTGGCTTCGCGTCTGCTCTCGGCCAAGAAGCTGCTCCACGTCGTGCGCTCGGTTTTCCAATTCCACGGCAGCAGCGTGTTCAGCTGATTGATCATGCTGCGTCCAGAGACGATGCGCTCGAGAACATCAGTGAGATTAGTGCCGCGGGTCGATGTCGTGAAGCTTTGCCGAGTTGATGAGCGATGCGAGAGTGGCCCAGGTTTCGGCGCCCTCACTGCCTGCGAACAGATAGTTTTTCTTGCCCAAGCCGATCGGCTTGATGCTGCGTTCGACCGTATTGCTGTCAATCTCGATGCGCCCATCATCGATGAAGCGCGTCACGCCTTTCCAATGGTTGAGGGTGTAGCGGATCGCCTTGCCAAGGCCGGATTTCTTCGAGACTTCCAGCAGTCGCGCCTCGAGCCAGGGCATGAAGTCCTCGATCAGCTGTCTGGTGTCGGATTGCCGCACCGCAGCTCGCTGCGTCGGGCGGCGGCACGAGCCGTCTGTGCCGTGAACGAAGAGAGACAGCTGTCCGAGTTCCAGTGTCTCGGAGCGGGGACCGAAGATCGTGCGCTTGTACTGGGACAGGATCATCAGGAGCTTGTCGTTCTCCTGGATCGCGGCGTCGCGTTGGGCGATCGCTGTATCACGCGCGGTCGAAAGCGAGCTGCATTCCGCCGACAAGCCGCAAGACGTGACGATAGCGCTATCACGGTTTGACGGAGCAATGCTGGATCGGAAGGCAAATCACTCATGCAGAGTGATTCTACAACAACTCCGCATGAGTGACGAACGACCCTTGATAAAGATCAACCAGCTCGTACCAGCTGATCCGCAATTCGCATCGGCACACGCTTCCAGTCCGAGCCATCGAGTAGCATCGCAAGCTGCGTCGCACTGAGATGCACAACGCCGTCTCGGATCGGTGCCAGGTGAAACGCCCCTGGTGCAACCACTTCGTTACCAACACCATGCCGCTGCCGTCCCACACCAGAAGCTTCACTCTATCCATGCGCTTGCTGCGGAACACGAAGACGTCGCCGCAATATGGGTTCGCGCGCAGTACTTCGCTCACCAGCGCCGACAGCGTATGCATCGACTTACGAAAGTCGCCGGCTGCCCGTAGATGCGAAGATTGGTTAGATTTATCCCACATTCCATCACAAAGAAGTCTGATGGAATCCCCGATCTCAGCCTGCTGAACTTCCGTCTTCTTTATGCTGACCTCTGCTATTGGCTTAATGAACGGATTCTCCGGGTGAAGACGAAGATGTCGGTGCTCTGCCCTCTCTCAGGCGCGCTCTGAGGGGAGATGCCTGGGCAGCCACATTTTCATATCATTGAATACGAGCGTCAAATGCTCCGCGCTGGCAAGTTCAGGATTGTAGTTGCGACCATTCGCCGGGTAGAGAAAATCCGCTAGCCCGTAAGGAAGCTGACGCGCAACGGAGAGTCCGACAAAGGGACCCGAACCTTTTTGGGAAGGGCCCCGAAAAGTTCGGGCGACTGTTGGATGCCTTGCCGTTCACGCCGCTGACCTATGACCGACACCACGGCCGGAAGCGTGTGGCCAGGGGCGCCTCAAGCTAGCACAGCACGCGCTCGAACCCGTCCGCCTGGAGACGGAATGGTACACTCGATTGCAGAATCGCAATTGCGATTGCGATTGCATGACGGCGATTGCGCGCGCTATACTTGAATCGGATGGCGTTCATTAACGAACATGAGCGCTTGGGGGAATACCTATGAAACAGCTTAGCATCGAGCTGCAGCACTGCTACGGCATAAGGGCACTCAAAGAACAGTTCGACTTCAACTCAGGCAGCGCTTGCGCGATCTACGCACCGAACGGCGCGATGAAATCATCCTTGGCGAAGACATTTCAGGACATCGCGGACGGCAAGGCTTCAGGAGATCGAGTTTTCCCTGAACGCCCGACTGCCCGGAAGGTCGTCGACGAAACGGGGGTGGAGATCGCACCGGAATGCGTACTAGTCGTCCGCCCCTATGACGAGGTGTTCGGTCACACCGAGAGGACATCCACCCTTCTCGTCAATGCGGCGCTTCGTGAGGAATACGAGAAGCTTCACCTAGACATTGATGCCGCCAAGGACCGCCTGCTTGCGGCTCTAAAGGTTCAGTCCGGCACCAAAAAAGATATCGAAAGGGAGATATCGCTCACATTTACGCGCGGAGAGCAGCAATTTTATCGAGCCTTGATCCGGATCAAGGACGAGCTAGCCTCTCAAAAAGGGCATCCGTTCGCGGACATCAATTACGACATCATCTTCGACGAGAAAGTGCTGACGCTCCTCCACACCAAGGACGTCAAGACAGCGATCGAGTCGTACATCAAGAAATACAACGAGTTGCTGACCGCCTCTACGTATTTCAAGAAAGGCATTTTCAATTATTACAATGCCTCGACCATCGCGAAGAGCCTCGCGGACAACGGATTCTTCAAGGCCAAGCATTCGATACGCCTGAACGCCGATAAGGCGATAGACATCGCGGACGAAAAGGAGCTTGAGAAGCTCATCAAGGCCGAGAAGGACCAGATTTCAAGCGACAAGGATCTGCGCAAGAAATTTTCTGACCTGGAGAAGCTTATTCAGCGCAACGCCACCGTGCGGGAGTTTGATGAATACGTCTCCAACAACGAACACCTTCTGCCGGAATTATCCAATATCGATAAATTCCGGGAAGAGGTTTGGAAGTCTTATTTGAAGGCTAACTGGGACGCATACGTCGATGTGGTCGACAAGTTTCAGGCGGCGGAAAAGCGACGCGCCGAGATCGAGGCCCAAGCCGCGGCCGAGCGTACACAGTGGGAAGAGGTCATCGACGTCTTCAACAGCCGGTTCTTCGTCCCGTTTAAGTTGGAAGCCAAAAACCGCCTTTCGGTGATGCTTGGGCAAGAGCCGATGCTGTCACTGGGGTTCCGGTTCGAGGACGGCAAGGATTCAGCGGAGGTGCAAAAGGAGTCGCTGGTCGAGGTCCTGAGCACAGGCGAAAAAAAGGCCCTCTATGTTCTCAACGTCATCTTCGAGATTGAAGCCCGTCGTAAATCCAGCCAGAAAACCCTTTTGGTGGTCGACGACATTGCCGACTCCTTCGATTACAAGAACAAATACGCGATTATCCAGTACCTGATGGAAATTGCCGAAGACTCGATCTTCACCCAACTCATTCTTACACATAATTTCGATTTCTTCCGCACCATCAACAGCCGACTGCTTGTGCCCTACTCACAATGCTACATGGCCTCAAAGAACGAAGCCGGCCTGCAGCTTGCGCGCGCCTCCGGCATTCAGAACGTTTTCGTCCGCGACTGGAAGAAGGCATTTTTCAACGATCCCATGAAAAGGATCGCGTCGATTCCGTTTATGCGCAATCTCATTGAATACACCAAGGGCGAAGATGATCCCGACTACCTTCGCCTGACGTCCCTGCTCCACTGCAAGGCCGATACGGCCTTGATAACCGAAGCTGATCTCGACAAAATCTATACTGCCCTGTTTGGCGGCAAAGGCGCCTGGAAAAAGCCTGGCGACACGGTAGTCGCGTCGATACAGGCCCAAGCAGCGCAATGCATTAAAGACGGCAGCACTTCGAAGCTGGAAAACAAGATAGTGCTTTCCTTAGCGGCGCGTTTTTCTGCAGAGAGTTTCATGGTGAAGAAAATCAATGACGAAAAGAAGGTCGACGCCATCAAGGCGCTCCAGACCACCAAGCTCCTGTCTCTTTATCAAGCCTGCAAGGATTGCGATGACGGCGCTGTGCGGGTCATTCAGCGGGTCGTACTGATGACGCCGGAAAACATCCATCTGAATTCATTCATGTACGAGCCGATCCTGGACATGTCCGACGACCATCTTCGCGCCCTTTATCGGGATGTGAGCAAGCTGAGCTAACGGGGCACTGGCTAGCCCTGGGAGCCGCTGACAACGCTCTATAGGTATATTACTATAACACAGTGAATGATCTACTGCGCACGATCAAACCCACGATTTTCGTGGGCTCGAGCAAGAAGGCTGTCAGTAGTGAGATCGGCCAGTCCCTTTTGGGGGCGCAGCTCGGCGAACACCCGCGCAACGCGAAGCCGCTAAAGGGCTTTGGCGGGGTTCTGAAGATTCGCGACAACTTCGACGGCGATATCTACCGCGCCGTCTACGCGCTCTGTACGTTCTGCGCGCTTTCCAGAAAAAGTCGACCAGCGGAGTCGCGACGCCGCAAAGGCATATTGACCCGATCCGGCAACGCCTGCGCGACGCCGAGGCAATCCACGAGGCGACAAAGGGAGACCGATGATGAGCACGAAGAAGAAGCTGCCCGCCCACAGCGGGTTCCGGCAACATTTTCGCCGATCTCGGCCTGCTTAATGCCGAGGAGCACCAACTCAAGGCTGCCCTGATCGTTCAGCTGAAGCGGCCGATGGCCGAGCGGGAAATCATCCAAATTGAAGCCGCGAAGCTGGTTGAGATGAAACAGCCCGACCTGTCGAAGCTGCTTCGAGGGCTTTTCAAGCTGGTTTCGGTGGAAAAGCTGCGGCGCATGCTCACGGCGTTCGACCAGGACGTTGAAATAACGGTAAAGCCACATCGGAAGCGCGGCGAGGCTGGCCGGATCACGTTTATTCCGGCCTAGAGCTGCTGAAAGGGAGGGTTCATGACATTCAACGTGGCGGCGGCCAAAACCGCTCATGAGCCAACCCTGCACTGTCCGAACTGCAACCACGAAATCCCGCTGACCGAGTCGCTTGCGGCCCCCCTCCTCGCGGAGACGCGCCAGCGTTTTCAGGAGCAACTGGCGAGTAAGGACGCGGAAATCGCGCGAAAGACCGAGGTGCTCCAGCAAGAGCGCGAGAAGCTCCAAAGGGATCGCGAGCAGGTCGACGACCTGGTCGCCAGCCGGTTGGCGGCTGAGCGCGGCCAACTCGTCGCTGCGGAAGCGAAGAAGGCGCGCGAACTAGCTGCGGCCGAAATTCAGGCCCAGATGAACGAGGCGGCCGAGCTACGGCAATTGCTTGAGGCCAACAACGCCAAATTGGCGGAAGCGCAGCAGGCGCAGGCTGAACTCATCCGCAAACAGCGAGCGCTGGATGATGAGAAGCGCGAGCTTGACTTGACCATTGAGAAGCGCGTCCAGGCGCAGATTGACCCGATCCAGATCAAGGCCAGGCAAGAGGCCGACGAGGCGGCACGCCTGCGCGTCGCCGAGAAGGACCAGACCATCGAATCGATGACGCGCACCATCGAGGAGCTGAGACGCAAAGCTGAACAAGGATCGCAGCAGTCCCAGGGCGAGGTGCTGGAGCTTGAGCTAGAGGAACTACTGCGCGGCCGGTTTCCGACCGACACAATTGAGCCGGTTGGAAAAGGCGAGCTTGGCGCCGACGCGATCCAGCGTGTCAACGGATCGATTGGCCAGCCTGCCGGCATTATTCTATGGGAGACGAAACGTACAAAGGCGTGGAGCGACGGTTGGCTTGCGAAGTTGCGGGACGACCAGCGCCGCTCCGGCGCCGACGTCGCCTTGATCATCTCCCACGCTCTGCCCAAGCATATCGAGCAATTCGACCTGGTCGACGGCGTCTGGGTGGCCCATCCCCGCTGCGCATTGCCCGTGGCGGTCGCGCTCCGCCAGGCGCTGATCGACGTGAGTACCTCGCGCCTCGTCCAGCAAGGTCAACAGACCAAAATGGAGCAGGTTTACCACTACCTGACGGGAACGAAATTCCGGCAGCGTGTCGACGCCGTCGTCGAGAAGTTCAACGACATGCGCGAGGATCTCGACAAGGAGCGGAAATTCATGGGCCGGCAGTGGGCCAAGCGGGAAACTCAAATCCTAGCCGTCATCGATTCCACGGTTGGAATGGTTGGAGACCTTCAGGCCATCGCGGGGAAGGCCATGCCGGAGATCCCGAGTTTGGACATGCCGCTGCTGGAGAACGAGGTCGCCCCGAGCGAAAGATAGGATGATGAAGGACCGCGCGCACGCCTGGCGGCCAGCGCCTTGGTATCGTCACTCAAGCCGTCGTTGAACTTTTCTCTATTACAGACAGATTATACCCCGCTGGTCCCTGCACCTGCATACCTTCGAGGCAAGCTTTTTAAAGAGGTCCGGTCGAGCATAGGCTCCCGAGGGCACCGTCAAGTTAACGAATTAGAGCGGCCGAGGGGGTAGACGACGGGCATGCCGACCGCCCGGCCCCCCTTTATCGCCACCATCGCTTCCCACCGGAAGTGATCAGCTATGCCGTTTGGTTGTATTTCCGGTTCCCCTTAAGCTTGCGCATGGTCGAGGAAATGCTGGCGGCGCGTGGCATTGGCGTGACCTATGAAACCGTGCGCCAGTGGGAACGGAAATTCGGCAAGGCGTTCTCCGATCGGATCCGCCAGCGCGCTCCCGCTCGCGGTGACAAATGGCATCTGGACGAAGTCGTTATCTCGATCGCGGGCGAACAACATTGGCTCTGGCGCGCTGTCGACCAGAATGGCTTCGTTCTCGACGTCTTGATCCAGCGCCGAAGAGACTCGCGCGCTGCGCAGCGGCTCATGAAGAAGCTCTTGAAATCCGCCGGCACGCCGCCGCGCGTGGTGATCACGGACAAGCTCCGTTCGTACGGCGCTGCAAGGGCGAAGATGGGCTTTCACGCCGAACATCGCCAGCACAAAGCTCTCAACAATCGGGCCGAGAATTCTCATCAGCCGACGCGGCGACGCGAGCGGATCATGAAGCATTTCAAATTGTCCCGTCAGGCTCAACGGTTCCTGTCAGTTCACGATCAGGTCGCGAACCTTTTCCACATCCCCTATCCCGGAGGGGTCACTGCCGACTTCCGTCGCGCTTCGCGCGAGCGAGCCTTTGCGACTTGGCGCGAGATCTCCACGACAAGCGCTATCGCCTAATCTCGAACCTTTGAGAAGCGTCTCCTTCAGCTCGGCGGTCGATTAAGTTGACGATGCCCTGAGGAGATTGCAGTCACCACCATCCGACCAAGACAAAAGGGGTGCTGCGAAGCCCCCCTTCCGTTCTGACGAACTCGTTAGCCCGCGGTAACAAGCCGACGCGGTTTATACTAATGAATTTGCCGGTTTGCGTCAAACCGCGACGATACGTCTACGGAATAAACCACCGCTCGATATAAGGTCAGCCCGCCACGCCAGCGCCGAGTCCGGTCAATGCGCTACATTCGTTAATTCGCGCCGTGAGAGAAAACGCGAGTGCCGGGAGGCCATGTCCGTTGGTTTCCGATCGGACTAGCTCCAATTTCCCAGC
Organism: Bradyrhizobium sp. CCBAU 11386; assembly: GCF_028128955.1. Lineage (NCBI taxonomy): Bacteria > Pseudomonadati > Pseudomonadota > Alphaproteobacteria > Hyphomicrobiales > Nitrobacteraceae > Bradyrhizobium > Bradyrhizobium sp. CCBAU 11386. Next base: position 11,125 of record NZ_LBKA01000195.1, on the reverse strand, counting down.
CCGCGCCTCCCCATAGGACGTCAACCACACCAACGTCGCCCATAGCGTCGCGAACAAAGAATATATTGGGAGTAGAAGTGGTCTGCAGCGCCCCGCTTTCTCCATTAGCCTGCAGCCTCAAGAGGCACCACACATTCGCGAGCGTGGTCTCATCGCGAGCGCCTAATTCCCTGCTGATGTCGACCGCGCTGGAGGGACTTCTCAAGGTATACGGTTGCAGAGATGGCTCGCCCTCGGTTTCGACCTTAACTACGTACCGGCGTACAAAGGTCGCGCCAAGCCACGAGATCCTGACTTGGGCCGTTGGCGCTATGTCTTCCTTATAATGTTCCTGCGCGACGAACGCTTCGGCCTCCAACAGCTCGCCAGCCTTCCGTTTCAGTGAGCATTCGATCCTGACATCTGGAACAACCGGCGACGATCTACCGTCATCGACCCTGCTCTCCTTGGCAGTCGCACTGACCACCCAGATTAGCAAAAAGCTGACGAGATACGAGTAGAGCCCTAAGCTGCGCATTGTTGGCGTCGCCATCAACCTGCACGTAATCACCGCCATACGTTATTCCAAGATGGCCGAATCGCGGTACCTGACAGCACCTGACGTGGAGCCTAACCGTTCGGACGGATCGCGCCCCACCTTCAGCTTCAACGGCGCTAGGTCAATAAATTCGTCCGCCTGCCGCCGGAGTTCGTCGGCGACCAGGGCCGGCTGGATAGCAATAGTGGAAACCACGGTCACCCGGACGCCACGACGCTCCACAGCTTCGACCAAGCAACGGAAATCGCCGTCGCCGGAGAGCAGGATGACCTGGTCGACGTGCCCAGCAAGCTCCATGGCATCAACCGCGAGCTCGACGTCAATATTGCCCTTCACCTTTCGGCGACCGCAGGCATCCACGAATTCCTTGGTCGGCTTGGTGACAACCACGTAGCCGTTATAGTCGAGCCAATCGAGGAGCGGCCGGATCGCCGAATATTCCTGATCCTCGACAATCGGGGTATAGTAGAACATCCCGCAGCATTGCGCCGCGGCGCTGAAACTCCCCGAGCAGGCGGTTGTAGTGGATGTCGAAGCCGAGCGCCTTCGCGGTGGCGTGGAGGTTGGGGCCATCGATAAGGAGCGCGATCTTGCTGAAGGGTGACATGCCTCGATTCGCGCTCTTCATCTGTCATCTCCAATGCTTCCCGGCAGCGTCATTGCCGCCTGCCGCGATTCGCCGCAGGCATATCTTGGTTCCGCGGGCCGTGCGCTTAGAAACACAGTACGGAACGGACGGACAACCTCGTTTCTCGCCTGAGTGTGCCATCTCGGCTCCGCCTCAAGAAGAACGACCTGATGTCGGTCTTGGCATGGTCATTCGACCGCTAGGAGTTTCCGTTTGACTGCGCCCGTCACTCCTTCGAAATCTGAAAACTCATTCTCAAGGTCGCGGCCGCGAATGAACTGGACGCCTTTATAGTAAGGCGGCCGGTTGGTTGTGAGCCTGTCAGCCTTGATGTCCATGGTGGTACAATCGCGCAGGGCTCAGTGAGCGGCGTTGATCTCGTCGAATGGTTTGCTCGCGCTGAATCAGCGTACTCAAAAGGCAAGTACGAACGAGCACACCACGACGCCGAACAGGCCCAGCGTGGCATGTGGGCCGGCAGCCAGGTTGCGCCTTGGCTGTACCAGGCTTGCGTCGGCCAGGGGCGGCGATCCGGGCGGCTGCTCTGACTAACCGAACTAGCGCACTTTGATCTTATCCAAGGGAAGTCGCAGTTTTGCAGCATGCTGCTCCCGATTCTTCTTGCGAAATTCGCTTTCCTGCAGCTCGAATTTTGCCAACTCCCTCCGGGCTGCCTCCAAAAGCTGCTCTCGCGGCGCTCTGCAAAGCTGAATGTGTTCCGCCATGACACTCCCCGATGACGACGCCCCATCCTAGAGGAGGATGGGAACCGCTGAAAGTTCCGTCAGATTACGCGCATTTTTCTCTAGGAGAAATCCCCAACGCGGACGATGATCCGTCTTTCCTAAGATGTGGATCGGCCTTTCAAGAAGCCCGTAGACCCCCACAGCAGCAGACAACCACAAGTGACATTGTGGACCGGAGGAGAGCGCTTGAGCTGGCTCAGCGGACAGTCTCGGTTACATCGTCGCGCGCCGCTGCGGCGAGGACTGCCGCCAAAGCAGTTGCCGCGAGTGGCAAAGAAGTCATCGATCTAACCGCCGGAGAGATCTGGAGCGAGCTTGTGCCATCAGGGCGGGGGAACGATCGCCGAGTGAATCAATACGTCAACCGCTGCACTGACACGCTCGGTCTGATGGAGTTGCGCTATCCACTTGCTGCCAATAGCTTCTCCTCGAACAAGCGCCTACCTAACTGAGGGAGGACTCGATGTTGGTCGCTGTTGTCGGAGCCGGGATTATGGGCACGTCGCTCGCGCTTGATTTCGCTGCAAACGAAATGACGGTACTGTTGTTTGATGGCGCCGTCCCGGCTCGGGAGCGACGCCCTGCTGGTGCAGGCGGAGTTACTGTTGAAGACTGGGTCGGGGGAGAAAAGCCGAGTCGTTCCCAGCCTCACCCGGGCTTCTCCGGCCATGACGCGGCGGCCTTATTCAAGGACCAGCGCGCCTCAGTCGGCCTTCGTGCCGGTGACGACGGCGAGCGCCTCCACCAGGCGGTTGAGATCCGCTTCCTCGGTATGAGCGCAGGGGTCACGCGGATGCATTGCCCCTTGGCGATACCCGCCGGGCGCACGTTGAGCACCTTGTAGCTGTCCCTGAGCTGCGCCACCACGACGTCGTTGTCGGCTTTGCTCGTCTTGGGCACGGTCAGTACCGTGGCGAAACTGACCGTGCCGGTGTGCACGCGTGAGCGGATGTCGGTATCGGGGAAGTCCTCATCGCCCATGTCGCGGTCGATGTCGGCAAGGCGGTCCTTCCGAATGTAGAGGAAGGAAGCCCACCCCAAGCGGCGCGCCGATCCACTTCTGCAGGTTGAAGCCGACGAAATCGGCCTTGAGCTCACTTACCTTGAAATCAAGCTGCCCCCACGAATGGGCCGCGTCGACGATGGTATCGATGCCCTTGGCCTTTGCCATGCCGACAATCTCGGCGACGGGCATGACGAGGCCCGTCCGGTTGCTGACATGGGTGCGCAGCAGGATCCGCGTCTTCGGGGTTACCTCGAGTGCGCGGGCGTAGGCATCCAGCACGTCCTGCCGGGTCGCGGGCTCCGGCACGTTGAACTTGACGACGTCGACGCCGCGGCGCGCTTTGAGCGCGTTCATCGCATACTGTATCGAATCGTAGTCGAGATCAGCGTAGAGCACGACATCGCCGGGCCTCAACTTGTTGTAGCCGCCGATGAGAAGCTGCAGCGCCTCAGTCGCACCACGCGTGAGTGCGATCTCCTCGACCGCAGCACCCACGGCCTCCGCCACTTTGGTGCGCACACCCTCGAAATCCCCTGCCAAGCGCTGCCGCACATAATAAGTTTCTCGTAGTTGACCATATCGGTTTGACGGATGAACTCACACCGTACCGGCTCGGCCATGATTCCCCAGTAACCGTTTTCCAGGTTGACCACGTCCGGCGTCACGGCATAGAGCGCCCGAACCGCGTTCCCATAGTACTTGTCGGTGGCACAGGCGGCATGGTCGCGACCGTACTGCAGCATGTCTGAAACCCGGCTTGCACAGCGACAGGCTTCCAAATGATGGAAGCCATCGCCAGATACAACTCTAGACGATCTCTACACTTCGCTCGGCAAGAGCCGCAAATCCCGCTTCAATCCGCTGCCGGCTTACAACTGTTTGCGCCCTGGTCAACTACCAGCGTTGGTGATTGATCGAGTTATGGAAGCATATCAATATGACGGATGAGCATCGGCCTAGGGCAAACATCAGCCGCAAGGAGTTCAGCATGCAAACTCACTCACAATCTGTTCTGGCTAAGGGCAGCTATCGACGTGCTGACTATTCGGCTCCAAAATGCTCCGTGCCAGATCTGCTCCACTCTCCTCCCACCTCAGCCAGTGCATGCTGAGCTCCCTTACGCGCTTTAGAGTGCGCTCATCTCGTAAGCTCTGAAATCCCATTGCCTGCCACGGCGCTTGCCGACCGGAAGACCGATATCTGTCGAAGTGGATCACCCGGTCGGCAATGCCCTTGGGGCCCCTTAGCAAACACAACAATCAACTCAGGAGCAGCGCACATGTTGGCGCAACGGATCTCTTTGCTGTCAGGTCCGGGCACCGCCGCCGCCCGTGAGGCGGTCGCAGCAGCTGCCGCGACGGGACGTCACATCATCGATCTGGCGGCCGGTGAAGTCATCATCGAGCCACCATTATCCGTGTGCGAAGGAGCGATTGCCGCGATCAAAGCGGGGACGAACCGCTACACCGATTCCATCGGCCTACCGCCGCTCCGGAAGGCAATAGCCGAAAAGCTGTCGGCGGAAACAGGTATCGCTTGGGATACGGAGGACATCGTAGTCACTGCCGGTGCAAAGCAAGGACTGCTCGACGCTGCGTTGGCCGTGCTCAATCCGGGTGACGAGGTCATCATCATTCGCCCCTGCTGGCCAACATTCTCGTCCCAGGTCCTTCTTGCAGGGGCAAAGCCCGTATTCGTTGATGCCCGGCCCCCGACATATATTCCCGATATCGAAGCGATCCGTGCCGCTGTCGCGCCGCATACCCAAGCCATTATCATCAACTCGCCAAACAATCCTACAGGCGCCGTCTATGATCGAGCGACCCTTCAAGCTATCGGCGATCTCGCGGTCAACCACCATCTGTGGATCGTTTCCGACGAATGCTACTCCAGCTTCGTATTCGCAGGTGCCCGCCATGAGTCGATCGTCATGGCGCATCCCGGCGTACGCTCCCGGACGATCCTCGTCAACGCCTTCTCCAAGGAGTTGGCGATCACCGGATGGCGCCTGGGCTATTTCGCGGCACCGCGGGAGATTGTTTCCGCGGCCAAGACGCTGCAGAGCCATACGACCTCGAATGCCAACGTTATCGCGCAGCACGCGATCCTGCACCACCTTCAAGTCGGTGACGGCCGTTTTGAACGGGAGATGCATCAACGCCTGAGTCAGGCTCGCAACACCGGTCTCCTGATCCTGTCTGGTCTACAACACGTGGCAACGCCGGGCGCAGAAGGCTCATTCTTCCTCTATCTTGATTTGAGCAGACTTATCTCCATTCTGCCTGCAGGCGGTCCCCTTCGATCCACCGACGACATTGCGCGGTTCCTCCTGGCAGAAGCCGGTGTGGCATCTATTGCGGGAAATACATTTGGCGATTTGAATGGCCTGCGTCTTTCCTTTGGAGCTCCTCCGGACCTGCTGGAGTTGGGATTGAAGCGCGTGGTCGAGACGCTAAACAATCTGAAGAAAAAGCAAACGGCGGCCTGAACATGCCGGAAGGACGTGTTGGAATGCTCAATGGTCCACCGGCCCCGATCTTCGTCGCAGGAACGAGACTCTACCTCCTCTACACGGAGATCGGCGAAGAGCGTCGTGCTGCCGGTGGGTACGTATTCCCTGCGGCACCGTTGATCTCGTTAGCAGCTATGAGTAAGGCGATGATCGGGTATCTACGTGACTATGCAAATGCCATAACCGCTCTCGCCTGCTTGTTTGCCGTCGTCGCCTTGTTTCTGACGCTCAACGGCAACATGGAGCTCGGCGTTGCGGCAATGCTCTGGACTTGGTTTCTGGATCACTGGGACGGGCACGTAGCCCGCAAGACTATGCATCTTCGCCGTCCAGGCGCTGCCAAATTCGGAAAAAGCTTCGATGGTTTTATCGACCTCATTCATGGCGTCGTGTTCCCGGCTGTAGTCATTATTCTTGTTGGTCAAGGCACGATCCTGTCGCTCCTCGCGAGCATGCTTCTCACTTTGACGGGTGCCATAAGGCTCAGCTATTTCGAGAACGTGGGCCTTACTGCGGACGCACGATTCATGGGGATCCCCGTCTCGTATGATACACCACTTCTGGCGATCCTGCTGCTTGCACGGCCACAAATTCCTGACGTCGTCTTTCCGACGGCCGTATCGCTCGCCTTTACTATCCTTGCACTGCTTCATGTGACGACGGCAATCCGGGTTCCAGCTATTCGGGGGATCGGAGTGCCGATCGCTACCGGCTTTGCGATCGCAGTATCTGTTGCTTTGGTGATGATCTCCCACCCCCCTCTTCAGCGATGGACTTAGGGGTCGATCGGCAAGAGCGAGACTAGGGAGCACGACATGAATGAACTGAGTGAGGCCGGGCAAGTGCAACATGCGTCATCCAACGCGACGCCGATCGATTTCAGCCGGAATTTTCCACCTCCCAGCCCTGTTGTCCAACGCGCTCTAACCGAAACATTCGCCGATCTCGGACGTCTAAATATCGCCGATGCCATCCGGTTTCCGCGCTTCATGGGAACAGTGATCGATCGAGAAGTGGGAGCAATGTGGCTTAGTCAACGCCTCGGCCAGAAGCCGAGCGCGGAGCGTGTCCTGCTCACAAACGGCTCACAGAGTGCCTTCGCGATGTTAATGGCTCGGTTCGTCAAACCGGGCGGCATCCTTCTAACGGAAGAGCTGACTTATCCGGCAATCAAGCCACTTTCGTCTCTGTTCGCCATCGAGCTCCGCGCCGTGTCAATAGATCGTGAGGGGATTGATCCGGCAAGTCTTGAGGACGCCTGCGTCGAGCTGGGCGATAAAGCTCGGGCCCTCTATTGCATGCCCACACTGCATAACCCAACGTCCGCCACGATGTCTGAGGCAAGGCGCCGAGACATTGCGAGAGTGGCTCGCCAATATAATCTTTGGCTATTCGAAGATGATATATACGGCATCCTGCCAGAACAGGCTCCTCCCCCACTTTCTCTCTATGCACCTGAGCGCAGCTGGTACATTTTAGGATTGAGCAAATCTCTCGCTGCGCAACTGCGGGTGGCGTATGTCGTCGGCCCAAATTCCGATATTTCGCACGACGTTTTTTGGCCTGGCGTGCGGACCACGAATTGGATGGTTGCGCCGCTGGTTGCAGAGGTCGCATCGAATTGGCTCGCAAATGGGATCGGTTCAGAAATTCTGCAATCGGTGCGAGCTGAGACCTTGAGGCGCCGGGCGCTTGCTGCATCGATCCTTCCCCGCACGCACCAATGTCCGAACGAGTTCAACTATCATCTTTGGATCGACTTGCCAGATGCATGGCAGCTTGACGCCTTTGTCAAGGCGACCCTTGATGCTGGAGTGGCTGTTGGATCCGGCGCGTCGTTCGCGGTTAACAATCAACAGGGGGATCGAAAGTTTCGGATCGGCCTGGGCGTGCCGCCGGATCAAGATGAGCTTGTCCGCGGATTAAGGGCAGTTGCATCTATTATTGATGCGCCAGCGGATCGAAAGTCGAATCGATGACGAACCAGTTACCGCATACTCTCGCGACACGTGCGTTCCACACCAGCGATACCGATCTGCACGTCTGTCTCATTTCCGAAGAAGCAGGACTTGAGCTTCGGACTTTGGCTTTGGCACCCGCACCTCCGAGACCGGTACCAGCCTATCCCCACGCGAAGGCCTTATTTCACGTTGGTGCCTACTGTGGATCGGCCCTGGTATCCGTCGGTACGTTCATGCTTGAAGATATGGAGTCGGCTCAGGAGGGGCAGTTATCAGGCCGCAGCTGGAGAATTCATGGAATGGCAACGGCCCAAGAGTTCCGCCGCCTTGGCTTTGCCACTGCTGTCCTCGATCATGGTTTGCGGGAGGTCCGTAGGCTTGGAGGGCTTCTAGTATGGTGCAATGGGCGAATAACGGCCAGCTCGTTCTACCGACATCACGGATTCGAACAGATTGGCGACGAGCGGCACCTGCCAGGCCTACCGGCCCATTTCCGCTTCAAGAGAGCTGTAGGACAGCCCCACTTCTCCTAGGCTAGAACGCCAACAGGGTTTTCGCCTGTCTGCTTCGAACGCTGTTCGCTTTCAATCGCAGGTCAATACGGTATCCGCCCCTGGTCAGCCAAAAGGCTCAGACTGGAATCGAAGCGCTCCTCGGAGAAACTCATGTCAACCAAGAGTGCCGCGACCGCCGCCGGATGGGAACACTATCAGACCATTGGCAAGCACTACGACAAGGAACGCCCCGGATATCCTGTCAGCGCCGTCGCTGAGATTGCAGCGCGGGCTTTATCTTTGCCTCTCTCGTCGCGCCGAATACTTGATGCGGGCTGTGGGACGGGTATCTTCACGCGAATGTTGGCCACAGCTCTTGACGGCTCGTTTGAAATCCACGGTCTGGAACCAAGTTCAATGATGATCGAACGGGCTATCGAAGCAACAGCCGGGGCTAGGCCAATCCGTTTTCTTGCATCTTCGGCGGAGCAACTTCCGTTCAGCGATCGAACCATAGGAGTGGTTACGGCGGCGGGCGCTGCACAACTCTTCGATCGAACACTGTTCTACGCGGAAGTACAGCGCGTTCTGCTAGAACATGGTTTCCTCGCGATACTGCAGAACAAGCGCCTCCATGAGACCGGATTCTTCCGATCTTTCGAGCTATTCCTCGAGAGGTTCGTTCCCGGCTATCGAACAGGCACATATGCGGATGCTCGTGGCGGACATTCGGTTGCCAACTTCGAAGCTGAGCTTGCCTCAGACAAGGGCTTTTCAAACGTCACGGTCCAGAGTTGGGACTGGCGAAGAGCGTTTAGTATCGAGAGCTTTGAGGCATTCGCCCTCTCAACAATTCAAGTCAAGATGGCGCGAACGGCCCACGGCGACGACATTATCATGAGAGAGCTACGGTCAATCATGTCCGATAACTGTGATGCTGCTGGCGTCATTAATGTGACCTACAAGACCGAGCTTACAACTGCAATGCGGACTGTGCACTAATTGGTCAGATCAGTGATGCCGCAAGCATCATCGCGCTGCTGATTGGACATCGACCTCCAGGAAGATCGAAAGATCAGGCATTTTGCATGCCGATTACCTACTTAACCAATCCGCAGCACTTACAATTGGATTTGACGGCCAATCGCGTTAGATCGTTTTGCTCCACCCAGTTGCCTGACGGGACCTCACCAATTGCGCTGAACGAGTAGAAACCCGACCAGCGCGCTCTGGTTCTTCAGCTCATACATTGCAGCTGACTTGCCAACACCCGCGACTGCTGGCGCCTTGATTGCGCCAGAGTACTTTTGATCCAGAAAAGTGGCGTCGAGCTCGGCCGAGAAGGTCAGGTTCGTGACAGGCGACCAGCGCGTGATTGTACCGACCCCTGCGATGTTGAAATCGGAACTGCAAACACCGGCCAGGCCAAGTGCAGCCATGCCAGAGCTGGCGCAGATCTGCGTCTTAGCTACGTCTGTAGAGCGGACCGCAGCCCAGCCGCTGTAAAAGCCAGTGTTCCAGTACGGATTCCAGTTGTGAGTATAACCTCCGTTGAAGCCATACGTCGTGGTCAGCTGCAGAGCTGTACCTGTTGCTGCAGTCGCGCCGGAATAAATGGCATCCGCGATGCCTGCAAGACCCATGCTCTGATACGCGTCAGTTCTAGCAGAATTGCCGTACATCGCCCACGAGGCTGGAATGTTTTCGTTGACGCCAAAATTGATTGCGCCGTTGGCGTAGGCAGCTTGCAAGTTGATGGTATCACCGGCGCCGGTAGGAATATTCTTGATCGACAACGCCAGCTGACCAGCCCAACCCCCACTTGTCAGAGGCATGTCCAGACGTTTCGTCCGCACCGTCATTGTTGCGTGCTGCGACAGACGCGCCTGGAAGAGACCCCAGGCTTGGTCAAGACGCGTCATGCCCACGAAATCTGGAGCCTGGGTGCCGCCGAAACTCGCCGAGCCATAAACGCCGGTCACAATGCCCGCAGCTGTTGCATAGGTCGTGTTCCAGATATTCCTTTGATAGCAAGCGGTCGGGTCCTGCATTGAAACCGTCGCCGTAAAGCCCTGACCAAAGTCGGCGATATAGGCAAACTGGTTGACACCTGTATTGTTTCCCCCGCTGCCCGGAAGGCCATCGAAGTTGCCAGCTGGATATTGCACCCAAGGCGAGCTGTACTGTGAGACCGCCTTTCCCATGGTAAATCCAGTAAATTGAATGAACGCAAAATAGACGCCAACCGAACCATAGCCAACATTGCCCACCCTGCATTGGCAGGGGCTGTCGTCCCGCCGATGGATTGGTAAACAGTAGAGCCATTTCCAGCGGCAGTGTAGCTGCCTGTCGCCCAGTTAAGAGTCGATTCGAAGAAGATGCGGACCAAGCCATACTCAGTCGCTGTGCGCGTGTCCACGGTTAAGTCGATGCGAGCGCGACCGGAAGCGCTGCTCAGACGATTTGGCGCCAGCGGGACCGGAAACAGGTGTCATGACAAAACTGGAGCAGTCCAGCACCGTGTCAGCGCGCACAAAGCCACCCACAGGTGTCAGAACCAGGTACGTAATAAAATCCGGTACCATACAGCGAGCAAGCCTTCACATACTGGATCTCTTTGGCCCTTACCGGAATATCAGCAGCCTGCGCGCCCCTATGGCAATTAGCCCCGCCACCCAACCGAGCAAGACGCTCTTTACGATTTCCACAGTAAGCTCTCCAAAGTTGCCCGCGCGCTCGCGCTCGGCAAGCGTGTTCTAATCGCCTCACAGCTGTATATTTCATACATCGATCCAGCCATCGGGCGCCCTCAAGATGAGGCCTAAACCGAGAATGCAGAGAGCGATGGCTAACGCATGTCGCGTCGCGCCTCGATACGGCAACGCGTAGACGGTCACTCGCTTGATAAATTGTATGGTGGAGAAAAGTGGAGCGCCGGAGCGGCCCATTTTTGTCAAACGACTCTTCTGCTGACACCAGATAGTTCTGACGATGCATAAGCGCCTGCAATAAGCTTGTAACAGCTGCATGCTCTTTTGCTCGATGCACTTGCGTTGATCAATTGTAAGCGGTGTGTCTCCCGCACCTTGTTCGGCGTGAGCTGATCGGCAACATGCGAGCCGTCATATGCAGTAAGGTTCGCATATATGGTTGACCCTATAGTTGACGCTTCAGAGCCACGGGGCCGGGTGGATATCCAGGTCGGAGCGGGGCGTCGGCGGCGGTGGAGCGCCGCGGTCA
>NZ_LBKA01000194.1:0-34107 GCF_028128955.1 Bradyrhizobium sp. CCBAU 11386 | reverse complement strand
TCTAATCGAGCGCTCCGTGCTAAAGACCTGGCCCTTGGCCGGGCTTCGAACGCGGATCGAAGAGCCCCGACCTGCTCCAAGTCCTCGCTGGTCCCCGCGCGCGTCTAGGAAGGCCGCTCGTCAGTCCGAAAGCGGACCTATAAGCAGGTGCTTGTCCAATACGTGCCAGTGAGAAGCCAAGAGACTGCATAGGTGGCGTCGCAAGGGCTGCGACGCTCACACAACCTTGCCAACAACTGCGCCAATTCCAGCCGTCAATCCCATCGCGCAGGCCCCCCAAAATGTCACGCGTAGGGTTGGTATCAACAGGCCGGCGCCTCCTGCCTTGGCACCGATCGCGCCAAGCAGCGACAAGAATAGCAGCGAACCCGCAGCGACCGCTGGGATCAAGAGATTGGATGGCAAGACCAAGACAAGCGCAAGCGGCGCTGCCGCTCCGACGGAGAAAGTTGCGGCCGATGCTAATGCCGCCTGCACCGGACGAGCGGTGCTGATTTCCGAAATGCCCAGCTCATCCCGGGCGTGCGCACCCAGGGCGTCCTTTGCCATCAATTGCTTCGAAACCTCGCGGGCGGGCGGGCTCGACGCCTCGCGCGACATAAATCTGAGCAAGCTCTTCCCTCTCAGACACCGGATCGCCCGCCAGCTCGCGCTTCTCACGCGCGAGGTCGGCATGCTCCGTATCGGACTGCGAACTGACTGAAACATATTCGCCAGCCGCCATGGACATCGCGCCGGCAACCAGTCCGGCGATCCCGGTCAAGAGAACATCGCTTCGGGAGGCGGCAGCAGACGCCACTCCCAGGATAAGACTGGCGGTTGATATGATCCCATCATTGGCACCGAGCACCGCCGCTCTCAACCAGCCGATGCGCGCAACGAGGTGGGTCTCTTTGTGGAGACGGCTCATCTGTCCAATTCCCTCTCTCCTTACCTGTCCCCCGGAGGGCCTGGTGAAGAGCCTGCTAATAGTAGACAGCCGATGCGATACTTCTTTCACCCTCGTGACGCTCGGCCACGATCACCGCTCAGGCGCATCGCGATCGTTTCTTAGTCTCCGGAACTGGCGCTTCCCGTAATGATCCAAATCAACAGAGTATTGCATAACGGCGACTTCTGAGTGAACCAGGCGCAGAGATCACCGGCCGGGGGCGGTCTAAGCCTCGATCAAGCCGCGCTCATGACAGGCCTTATGGTAAGGACCTGAACATCACCCTGCTGTTCACGCCGGTCCCTCTCAGCAACGTCGTCCCCGCCCTCGTGATCGCGCTGATCTCCTTGGCCTATCTCGAGGAGGCTATCTCGAGGAGGATGGGCTCCTGCTATCGATCGCGATGCTGGCCAGCGTCGTTGTGCTGGCAGTCGAGTTGGTGGCAGTCTGGGAGACCATCCTCGGCGCGAAATGGATCTTTGGCCTCTGGTCTTAGCCCGGTAAGACGCAAGCGGCACGGAGATCAATGCGAGTTGGTCGTTTCAGCCCGAACATTCTCAACTCCTGTTTGCGCTTTCCGTCAGATCACTAGGACCTCGATCAACGCTGATTGAGGGGGGTAAATCGTCTGAAACTACAGCTGATGTCTCGTTCGAGTCCGTTGATTTGCATCAGATTTGGTGACTGCCTCGTAAGCTTTGATCGGCCACATCGTGGTTGGAAGAGCGAAGCGCATAAATTAGGATTCCCGGACAATGTCTCGCAATATTCTTTACCTCGTCATCGGCGGGCTCGCCGTCATCGCGGGGATACTAGGCTATCAAGTCTACCGGGAGCGACAGAAAACGACTGGCGTCGAGATCAGCATCGGCGAGCGTGGCATTTCAATCGAAAAGAAATAGCACTGCGTCTCCCAATAATGCCGTCGACAGCTGTCGTCGGAGCTTGATGACGCGCGCTAAACTCGGACTGCCAAGAGACCCATATCCACGAGGTCGCACCAAAGAGCCGGACAATGTCGATCGGACTCATCCTTGTGATCATATCACAGGCGCTGACGGCGAACAAATTGATGAAGGATTCCACGGCCGCTCGGCGCCGCGTTGACAGGGATCAAGCTGAACTCGTGGCCAGCCAGCGGCTGGCCCAAACTTTCCGCTGCGCGAATTTATCAGCTAGAGCATCTTCCCGCAGCCTGGCTGCTGGTGGCTACTCTGATCGCCAATGTGATCCTACAACTGCTAACACAATATGGACCTTGCGCGGCCAGCCAAAGGCGTTTGGTATTGCCATGCCTGGCCTGGTCTCACCTGCGGCTGCTGCTCTGTTGACTTTTAGGAGAGGCACTTTGCTCGGCCCATGGCTGGCGGCGCCGTGATGCCCCGTAGATACTTCGGCCTCGTACGAGGGGTACCTATCGGCATCGAACTGCCCTCTTGATGAACGAACTCGCCGTCCATCGGCCGCCGGCGCAGATTCAATGTGACATCAGTAGGCAGAAAGGCGCTTCGTTAAGGAGACCACGCGTCATACCTCCGAACATCCATTCGCCCAAACGGCTGTGGCCGTACCCTCCAGTTACGATCAGATCCGCCCCCCCATCGCTTGCTAGCCGGATAAGCTGATGTGCATCAGTCTCCGCCATTTGAACGCGAACCTCGGTTCGGCATTTCGCTCCGTGGGCCTGCAAATATTTGGCGACATCGCGAAGTCTCCGGTGGGCCGCATCCTGCTCATCCGACGTACAGATTTCGATGATCATTACTTCTGCAGCCTCGGTGAGGAACGGAAGCGCATCCCGAACTGCGATGCGGGCTTCTCGGGTATCTTTCCAGCCAACGACGACGCGGTCGGCCCGCAGCTCCGAAACATATTCCGGAACAAAGAGTGTCGGACGCCCCATTCGAAGCATCGCCTCGGCGGGATCAACATGATGGTATGGGTCCATCCCGTCTTGGTCACGCTTCACGACCACTAGGTCCGCCGACCTTGTCCTCCGCCAGAAACACGGTCGGATACTGGACTGTCCAGCGCCACTCGACTCTCTCCTGCTGAAGTCCAACGATGCTCCGAAACCACTGTTCCTTGCCAACCAGAACGGACTTCATCCGCTCCAGATCGGCTGCGGTCGTTTGCTGGATGATGACGCCTTCCGCAACAAAGGTCGGCTCAACCTCAAGGGCGGAGACACCGACGAGGAATGCTCCGAACTTGTTCGCCACGCCACGCGCCACGCGCACCTGGCCCTCTGCTTGCTGGGTGGGATCAACGTAAACCATCACTGTGGCGATGGACACCGGCCTGCTCCACTCGTCTCGATGGTGTAACCTCGCACCAGCCTCGCAGGATGCGGTTGACACAGATCAAGTTCGGATCGCCGCAGCTGCTGGATTTGAAATCCGAGTTGCATTTTGCGGGGCGCAAAGGAAGGGATCTCCAACGTACCAGAGAGCTCGCTCGAACTTCCGGCCAGCCTGCAACGCCGCCTCGGACTTCCGCTTCTCGTGCTCTACGGCACCGGAATTACGGTCGGAGCGGGGATCTACGTCCTGATGGGTCAAATGGCCGACCGCGCACATACGATTGGTTGTCGAGCGGCCCACCTGACACCTCATTGCGAAGCCGGTCCAGCTGAGCCTAGACTTCAGTGCCGCACCACCAACACCGAGCATTTAGCGTAGCGCACCACATGGCTGGCGTTAGAGCCAAGGAGATAGGTGCGCATCGCGGGCCGATGCGACGTCATCGCGATCAGGTCGGCGCGGATGGCTGCGGCTTCCTCAAGAATTTCGTGGTAAATGCCGCCCTGCCGTACAACGATCGAAATCCGCGACGGCTCGATGCCGGATTCACGCGCCACGATAGCGAGGGCTTCTTCGGAAGTCTGGCGCTGCTGGGCGTCGAAATCGGTCGGCACATATTCGGCCAGCGTCGCCGGCGTCATCGGCAGCACATAGAGCAGGCGCATCGTGCTCTTCCAAGTATTAGCGAGCGTTGCCGCAACAGAAATCGCAGGCTTCGCCAGATGATCGGTGTCGGCGAGATCGATTGGCACCAGGATGAACTTGAACATCTGCGCCTCATCGGGGACTATCAAATCCAAATCACGCCATGCGAACTGGCGTGCGAATCAGGGCTGGATCACGTTTGCTTCGGGTGGCATCGTAGGTGCCTTTCCTCAAGCGGCGAACGACAAGCACTCCAGTGTCCGTGGCGCTTCTCCGCTCCGAGCGTTCTGCTTTCCACGCACACACCTGCTGCTCCGTACAATTTCCTGCATAACGATTTCCATCGATGGGATGGAGCATCTCGTTACAGCTTGCCCCGATGCTAGAGCTCACCGCCGTCGGTCTTTGTTCGTCGTCGAAAAGCGCCTGCCGGCTACCCGCACCACTACCGGTCTTACGTCTTGATAGAGGTCCCAAACATGAGCGCCGAAAAGACCGACACTCGCCAAAGCCAGCGAAATCACGATCATTACCGCCTCCTCTTGTTGCTAGCCCAATGAGTAGCAGAGGAGGCCGGCTCTCGAAATTTCGGTCATTTGCTTAGGTGGTTTCCCGGAGGAGAGCCAACTCAAGCAGGACGCTTACGATCTTACCTTTATTCTTCCCAGACGCCCGCTGCTGCAACAGCGCCCGGCCGCAGAAGGGAAGTCCCACTCATCTCCATCGGCTTCGGCAAGCCCATCAGTTCCAGTAACGTAGGAGACATCCGCAAGCCGTCCTTGCGCTAGCGATGTATCGCCAGCGCCCGCCAGCAGGACTGGCACGGGATTTGTCGTGTGGGAGGTGTGGGGACCACCAGTTTCGGGATCCCGCATTAGCTCGCAATTGCCATGGTCAGCGGTGACAAGAAAAACGCCGCCGGCTTTTCGTATTGCCTCTGCGAGGCGGCCCAATCCCGTATCGACAGTCTCGACAGCCTTGACCGCTGCCGGCAGGTTGCCGGTGTGACCGACCATGTCGGGGTTGGCATAATTCAGCACGATCAGGTCGTACCTGCCGGAGCCAATCGCATCCACGGCCTTGTCAGTTAGTTCGGCAGCCGACATCTCCGGTTGCAGATCATAGGTTTCAATTTTAGGGGACGGAACCATGATACGGTCCTCGCCCGGATACTGGACCTCTCTACCGCCGTTAAAGAAGTAGGTCACGTGTGCATACTTCTCAGTCTCGGCCATACGTAACTGCGTGCGGCCCGCGTCGGCCACCACCTGGCCCAAGACGTTTGGAAGGCTCTGGGGCGGAAAGATTGTCTGCATGAACGCATCCAGTTCCTCACTGTATTGCGTCATGCCAACCGCGGCGGCGAGATGCACGGTTTGCCGGCGCGGGAAGCCGGAGAACCTGGAATCGAGAAGAGCTGAAAGAATCTCGCGCACGCGGTCGGCGCGAAAGTTGAAGCAAAGCACGCCGTCTCCCTCCCGCATGCCACGATAGTCGCCGACGACCGCAGGCAACACGAACTCATCGCCGGTATCGTTCGCATAAGCAGCGGTGATCACCGCGAGAGGATCGGGGAAGCGTGGCCCTTCCGCTT
The DNA here is from genome assembly GCF_028128955.1 of Bradyrhizobium sp. CCBAU 11386. Classification (NCBI taxonomy): domain Bacteria; kingdom Pseudomonadati; phylum Pseudomonadota; class Alphaproteobacteria; order Hyphomicrobiales; family Nitrobacteraceae; genus Bradyrhizobium; species Bradyrhizobium sp. CCBAU 11386. Next base: position 28,634 of record NZ_LBKA01000194.1, on the reverse strand, counting down.
TCACGATCGCGTCATAGGCTTTGACCACGCGCTCCCAGCGATGGTCGCGATCCATGGCATAGTATCGCCCACAAACCGTCACGCTCGGAACGGAGGGCGGCAGCGCCGCGCTCAGGCGCGAAATATCCCCAATTGCAGACCGCGGCGGGGTGTCACGGCCGTCGGTAATCACATGCAAGACTGCAGACACACCGGCCTCAGTGAGTATCTTCGCGAGCGCTACCGCGTGATCCTGATGCGAGTGCACGCCCCCTGGTGAGACCAAGCCCAAGAGGTGGCAGGTACCGCCGGTCTGCCGCAGCCGGTCGATCAGGCCGATGAGGGCGGCCGTATGCTTGATCTCGCCGTCGGCAATCGCCGCGCTGATGCGCGGCAGGTCCTGCATCACGACGCGACCGGCGCCAATGTTGAGATGCCCGACCTCAGAATTACCCATTTGCCCTTGCGGCAGCCCGACATCCTGGCCCGACGTTCGCAGGAGGGCATGCGGGCAGCTGCCCCATAGAAGGTTGAAATTGGGAGTTCGCGCCTGACGAACGGCATTGTCAGCGATCTCGTCTCGCCAACCCCAGCCGTCCAAAACGACCAGCATCACGGATCGGCGCTTGTGCATGTCTTGAGCCCCCTCGCTTACCCGACGGGACCGATCGAAAGGAGATGAGATACTATCTGTCGGCGTGTCGCGAACCTGCGACACCGTCTCGATCCCCTGTGAGCATGCCCCGATCTCATTTCTTGACCGCGAGAGCGTAAAGGTAGGCAAGGATCGCGTGGACGTCTTCATCGGAAAATTCGATCTGTGGCATTTCCCTGTGCTTGGAAACCATGCCCTCCGAGAGCTCTGCTTGCAGCTCGCGTGGATTGAACCGGGCGTAGATATCGCGCATCGGCGGGGCTTCCTTGAGCGGGCTCTTGCCAACAGCTTCGATCGCGTGGCAGCGGCCGCATTTTTCTTGAAGGACCATCTTGCCTTGTTTCGCTACCTTGCTGAGGTCGGCGGCCTCGATGTGTGCCGGCAAGCACAGAAGCAATCCGATGCTGAGGCTGAGAGCCTGCCCCACGAAACGCGCTGCCATTCGTCTGTACTTCCCTGAGACCGGGTTCGCGGACCGCGCGGACAGGACACCGACTGGGCGATCAAATAGCCGTGGCTTCATCGGCATCACTTTGCGTGCCCATTCCGGTCGCCCCGGTGAACAAGGCCTCCGTATGGCCTCCCGAACCTCAGGCGTCTTTGATTCAGATCATGATGACTGGCGCGCCAGCGCTTAGCTTTTCCAACCTCCTTTCCTGGGTAGACGGTATGCATAGGCATATTTTGATTCCAACCGACGGCTCTGCACTGTCGCAGACAGCGGTCGAATACGGCATCGCACTAGCCAAGTCGGTCGGTGCCAAGGTCACGGTCCTGACCGTCTCCACTCCCTTTCACACCTTTGCGCTCGAGCCGGTCATGGTCACCGATACGCCAGAGCAGTACGCGAAGCACGTCGCGACCGTCGCGAGCAAATATCTGGATGCCGCCAAGGAGGTTGCATCGACGAGCGGGGTGAGCTGCGAGACATTGCATCTCGAGCATGATCACCCCTATCAGGCGATCATCGACACGGCAGCCACGAAATCATGCGACCTGATCGTCATGGCATCACATGGCCGACGCGGGATCTCGGCCATTGTGCTGGGGAGCGAAACCACCAAGGTGCTGACGCATAGCAGCATCCCGGTGCTTGTCGTTCGTCCACCGAACCACTCACTCGTCTTCCTCCCATCTTAGGTACGGAGTACGGTTTTTCGCACTCATCCCGGTACGTCGCGGAGCTGCGCCGGGTAAGCAGCGTGACTCACTTGCGAAGCACGAAGCCTGCCGCCGCCGGCCTCTCACTCGCCGCTCGGGAGTCGACCGGAGCAGCTCTTTCACGAAAGCTTGATCAGTCGATCACACCTTCGAGCCCGCACGCCGGAGCCATCTGTCGACAACTCCCTCTCCAAGACGATCAATGTCCCCGAATATTGTCCGTTCGCCGAGTTTAGCCGGGTCTATGATTTGGCGTATGATCTGCAATTAATAGGCTGCACGACCTTCCGCCCCAATCCCGTGACCGGAATAGTCCTGAGCGAGGGTGAGATCGGCGTCGAGGCACCTCACTGCTGTGTGGTCGAGCGGGAGGCGGACTAATGCGTGGAGGATATGGCGATGACGATTGAGGGCACCAGGTTCGGCGAGATAACCATTGACGGAAGGACATATGACCACGACGTGGTCATTCGGCTTTCAGGTGAAATCGTGAAGCGCAAGAAGAAGCTGTCGAAAAAGCTCTATGGTACCTCGCACACACTCTCAAAAGACGAAGCAAAATTTCTTTTCGAGAAGGGCTGTGAGCAGATCATCATCGGCTCCGGCCAAATGGGCAATGTGCATCTGTCGCCGGAAGCCGAAGCCTATTTCAAGAAGCATGGCTGCAAGGTCCTGCTGGAACCGACAGCCGAGGCAATGGGAGTGTTCAACCGATCGCGTGGAAAGAAGATCGGGCTCTTTCATGTGACCTGCTGAAAGGTCCCCTCGCAAGCTTTGCTGCCCGATCGTTCGCGACCGGAACAGTCAGCCGCCTTTCTTTGGTCCGGTGACCACGAGCCGCGCCTCGGAATCAAGCGCAAGCCTTGTCCCGAACCTCTGACATTCCCGATCGAGAGTCTGCGCGATCCATTCGATGTCCTGCCGCTCCGGAACGGAGAGACGGAAGTTCTTGATCTGCAGGGGAAGCAGTTTGAGCGCGTGAAGGTCTCCGCCGGAAGCATCCAGATCCGCGAAATACATCAGCGCCAAATCGTCGCGGTACCTCGCATAACCACGGATCCCCTCATAGTCATTCAGAAAATCACCGCAGCCGTAGAGGATGAGACGATCGCGATAGACTTCGATTGGTCTCGGGTGATGCGACGAATGGCCGTGAATGATGGAAACATCGGCCTTGTCAATAAGCGTCCGCGCGAACGTCCGCTGCTGATCCGGGATATGATATCCCCAATTAGATCCCCAGTGGATCGAAACGGCGACGAGATCGTCCGGCCTCCTGAGTGCGGCGATCTGGTCAACGACGCGCAGGGCGCTCGCCTCGGACTGGTCTGGCAGCAAGTTGACACCTGGACCATCGCCCGTCGCCGCCCAATCAACCGGAACGCCGCTTGACGGCGAGCCAAAGGAAAAGACCAGGAGCCGCGCCTTCGAAAGCTTGAGCACGGCCGGTGCGCGCGCCTCCTCAGCATTGCGCCCCGCACCGGCTACCTTGATGTCGAGCTTTTGCAGAGTCATCAGCGTCTCGAGCAGACCGGCGCGGCCCCAATCGATCACATGGTTGTTGGCCAACGTGCAGCAGTCGATCTTGGCGGCGTCGAGGCATCCAGCATTTTCGGGACTCATGCGGTAGTTGATACCCTTGTGCACGTAATCGTTGCTGCGGGTCACCGCCGTTTCGAGATTGACGATGCGCGCATCCGGCTGCATGTGCTCGAATTCGTTCAGTGCAGCGCCCCAGATGTAGGACGGGCCGTTGCATCGCGGAATCGGTCCGTTCGCCTGCTCGGCAAGCAGAACGTAATCCTCCGCCGATCGCATATAGTCCTCGTAAATCTCGGGGCTGCAGGGGTGCGCCAGCACCTGGTCGATGCCGCGTCCGCACATAACATCTCCGCACAGGAAGAGCCGGACCATGCGTGATCTGTCAGTCATGGCAAGTCACAGTGGTTCGAAGGGAAATGCAGCGGGCGAAGTGGCGTGCCGGCATTCATGATGACGACCCAGACTCGGCCATGGCGATGGGGGTGAAGATATCCTTCCAAAATGGTCCGGCTTCTTGACCTAGCTCAGCTCAAAGCTTTGGCCAGAGGCTTGCAGCCGTCTTGACTCTAGTCAATGCCATCTAAGTGGCGCGAACTAAGTAGATTTCATGGATGCTGCATCGGGCAATGACGAGCTGCGCCGCAACCTGACCGCGCTGGTGCGCGATCTCGTCCGCGAGCTCCATCCCCAGCGCAGCCGCTTCATCGAGATCGAGCCCTCCAGCCGCATCGAACGCGATCTGGGATCGACAGCCTCGCCCGCACCGAATTGATCCTGCGCATCGAGCGGGCTTTTCATGTGCACCTTCCCGCACAGGCGATCGGAGAAGCCGAGACAGTCGAGGATCTGGTCCGCTCTCTCGAACAAGCGGGTCCCGCACTCGAGCACGCTGCTTTCGCCGTACCGCCGTCTCCCCCGCTTCCGGCCGTACCGGCAGCGAGCGCGGCGCAGACCCTGATCGAAGTGCTGGACTGGCACGCTGCGCGACACGCCGATCGCCTGCATTTGACCGTGCTGCAGGACGAGGCGACGGTTCTCGGGGCGCTCACCTATGGGGAACTTGCGGCCAGAGCCAGGCGCATGGCGATGGGTCTGATCGGTCGCGACGTCTCGCCGGGAGACCGGGTCGGCCTCATGCTCCCGACCAGTGTGGAATTCTTTGTGGCGTTCTTCGGCATTCTCTATGCTGGAGCAATCCCGGTACCGATCTACCCGCCAATGCGGCTTTCGCAGCTCGAAGATCACTTGCGGCGGCAAACCGGGATCCTGCGCAATGCCGGTGCCTGCATGCTCATCACGATGCCGGAAGGGCGGCAATTGGCGGGTTTGTTGGGCAATCTGGTGGAGAGCCTGACCACGGTAGCCAGCGTTGACGATATCGAAGTATCGGCATCGACGGTCACGTTACCTCAGCTCACGGATGCGAGCGCACTAGCATTGATTCAGTATACATCGGGTAGTACTGGTGACCCAAAAGGCGTTGTGTTGACCCACGCGAATCTCCTTGCCAACATCCGGGCGATGGGGACGACGATGGACGCAAGTTCGGCTGACGTCTTCGTTAGCTGGCTGCCGCTGTACCACGATATGGGGCTGATCGGCGCCTGGCTCGGATACCTGCACTATCCGGCAAGACTCTACGTGATGTCGCCGTTGAGCTTTTTGATCCGTCCTCAAAGTTGGCTTTGGGCGATGCACAGGTATCGCGCAACATTTTCGGCATCGCCAAACTTTGGCTTCGAACTTTGCCTTGCCAAGATCACCGCCGACGATCTGAAGGGACTCGATCTTTCTTCGCTGCGCATGGTCGCCAACGGCGCCGAGCCTGTCAGCGTCCAGACGTTGCGCAAATTTACCGAACGGTTCGGCCGCTACGGTTTCCCCGGGCGGGCAATGGCGCCGGTCTATGGGCTCGCCGAGTCCTCAGTTGGCCTGGCCTTCCCGCCCCTCGGCCGCGGACCATTGATAGATCGCGTCGACCGCGACCAGCTCAGCATTCACGGCATCGCTGCACCGGCAGGGCCCGACGGTACGGTGGCGCTGGAGATCCCGGCTTGCGGCCAGCCACTTCCGGGACATGAAATCCGGGTGGTTGACGAGGCCGGTTACGAGCTTGGCGAGCGGCGAGAAGGACGGGTGGAGTTCCGTGGTCCATCGGCCACGCGCGGCTATTTTCGCAACGAGATCAAGACCCGTGAACTGTTTCACGGCGACTGGCTCGACACCAGCGACCGCGGCTACATGGCCGGAGGCGATATCTTCGTCACCGGCCGCATCAAGGACATCATCATACGTGCCGGCCGGCATCTCTATCCCCAGGAGATCGAGGAAGCGGTTGCCAATGTGCCCGGCGTTCACAAGGGCGGTGTAGCGGTGTTTGGGGTCGCCGATCGCGGTTCCGGCACAGAACGAGTCGTTGTGCTGGTCGAGACTCGGGAGACCGATCAGGCGGCCCGCGCTAGCCTGCAAGCCCAGGCGCATGAGGTGGTAACCGATGTCGCAGGCACACCGCCTGACGAAATTGTGCTTGCGCCCCCACGCACCGTGCCGAAGACCTCCAGCGGAAAGATCCGCCGCAGTGCAGCCAGGGATCTCTATGAGAGCGGCCATATCGGCCCGAGCCGACGTGCGCTGTGGTGGCAGCTGTTGCGTCTTGCTGCAGGAGGCGCAGGTCCACAGCTCAGGCGGCTCGGCCGATTGCTCGGTGAAAGCCTCTATGCAGCGTGGTGGTGGATCGCGCTTGGCTGCGCGTTCGTCGCCGGATGCCTCGCAGTGCTCGTTCTGCCTGCGCCGAAGGCGCGCTGGGCGGCGCTTCGGCGGATCGGGCGCATTTCGCTGGCCGCTATGGGGATACCTCTTACAATCCGCGGCATTGAAACAATTCCGGCGCAGGGAGCTGTGCTGGTGTTCAACCACTCCAGCTATATGGATGCCCTCGTCCTCGCCGCCACGCTTCCCGGCGAACCGGCTATCGTCGCGAAGCGCGAATTGGCGCAGCAGCGGATTGCCGGACCGATTCTACGCCGACTCGAGATTCCCTTTGTCGAACGTTATGACGTCTCGGCAAGCTTGGCGGACGCCACGACACTCGCCGCACTTGCCCGCGCGGGGCGTCTCCTTGTCTTCTTTCCTGAAGGGACGTTTACCCGCAGGGCCGGACTGTCCAGCTTTTACCTCGGCGCGTTCAAGATTGCCGCTGAATCCAACCTTCCCATCCTGCCCGGCATCATAAAGGGAACGCGAACAGTCTTGCGTAGTGACCAGTGGTTTCCTCGCCGCAGCGCGATCAGCATCGAGTTCGGCGCTCCGGTCCTGCCCACAGGTACCGACTTCCAATCAATCGTTCGGCTGCGCGGCCAGGTCCGGCAATTGATGCTCGCGCGCTGCGGAGAGCCTGATCTGGAAGAACTCGTCAAGCCCGAGCCCGTGCTTCCTCCCACCTGACAGGAGAGCCGTGAAGATCCTCCCAAGCCTCCGCAAACGGAGCGGCAGTTCCTGCGATGCTCTGCGTTACGTGAGCGAAGAATGCGCTCAACCCACTGACTATCTCGCCTTCGCACCCTCCTCGGTTCGGCTCAAACAGTGCTCCAAAGCAGTGATCAATTCGAACCGGCTGATCATCCCGATCACCTCGTCGGCACAGACTACTGGTATCTGCGAGACTCGACGCCGGTCCATCTCGGCAACAACGTCATCGATCGTGGCGTCCTCGTCGCCTTTTTCAACAGAATCGGCCCTAACTCGAAGTCCAGACATCAACCTGCTCTGCTAATGCGGTCGCATCGTCGATCTCGATTCTGAGTTATCGGACTGCACTCTCGATTTTTCGAGTGACTCAATAAGAGCTGCACAGCGCGCAAGTTGATATCAGGATCATTGGGAGCACGGCGCGTTCTGCCCAACCTGGAGATCGATCTGTTGCCGCGATTTCCGGAAGCGTTTGGCGAAGGCAAGGTCGCCGACAGCAGTTGAGGCATATCAAGCGCGACGGCCTGCGCGTAAGCCGCGAACTCGCTTGTTTGATCTTGGTCAAGATGAACTCTTGAGGACCCGCTATTCGAGGAACATGGTTAAACGCCACGAGACCTGGAGAATGCGCTCTCCCTTCAGCAGGTTTGCCCATGTTGTGGAGCGAACGGGACTTGCCTTGACCGGAGGCGCGTGCGGGCTGTTCGTGGCAGCACACATCGCAAGGTCCGACTTCAGTCTGATTGGCTCCGGCGCCGCGATCCTCGGCATGATGATTTATGGTGCGAGCGGCTTCTATCTCGGCATCGATCTACCTCCTGCTCCGCAGAAGCTGCAAGAGCTCTCGCTGCGCGGTCTTGGGTCCAGGGCGGATGCCGTGGAGCTGCTCAGTGCGGCCGGCACCTTTCTCACCGCAGTTGTGGCGGTTATTGCGGTGAGCAGTATCATCCTCGACGATGTTGCGCGCCCTCACGGCGCGATGGCTGTGTTCTTGGGCTGGGCTCTTGGCGCATCTATGCAGATCGCCGCGGGCATCATCGCACGAACCCGCACGCATATTTCCTGACGCAGATCGTTCGCCGAACCGCTTAATCCGTAACCGATGGGCGCCTGGATTTGTGGTCGTTGTCGACGGGCACTTCAAGTCGGAGTTTGAGACGGCCGAAGCGGCTGAATCATCGGGTCGTAAACTGAAATCGACTTATCCGATGCTCAAGATCGAAATCTATGACGCCGCTACAAGGGTCCGAACCTTGTTGGGCTAAGAAGCTTAGCTATCGCACGGCCTCATCGGGAGCGGGAAATGGCCTTCCTAAAAAGAGAACTGTATCGTCAGGTGAAAGGCCCCGAGATCACACACGAGGATCGTTGTTTCCTTGTCTTCGATACAGACACCAAGAGCTTGTATGTCGAGCGAGAGGTGGCGCATTTGGAGACTGGCACCGGGGGGACGATCGAATACCAAACAGCGACAATGGATATTGCGGACTATCTAACGCAGGGTGGTCAAACCGCTGGTCACCGCGAACTTTGGCGTTTGCTGAGAGCACTCTTCAATGAGGACCGCGACGGTGCTGGCTCCTCTTGTGAGATATAACTTCGCCGCAACTCTTCACAGCCATCATCCGCTGAACTGCGCGCCCAAGCCGACTGATCAATTTCATTGTGCCGAAATACCGACCGCGCCGATGACCTGGTGCAGGAGACCCTGCTGCGCGCGCTGTCTAACATTGACTCGTTTCAGCCAGGCACCAACATGTCGGCGTGGCTGTTCACGATTTTAAGAAACCATTTCAGGTCAGAATATCGTAAAGACATTGACGGCAGTTTTGCTGAACTACCCAATCAAATGAGCCATCTGGAATTCCAGGAACTCCGTGATGCGCTTGCAAAGCTCCCGATCGATCGGCGCGAAGCGCTCACCCTGGTTGGCGCATCAGGATGCAGAATTTTGCCACTGCGCCGTCGGGACGATAAAGAGTCGCGTGAACCGTGCTCGCTCTCGGCTTTCGCAGCTCTTGTTACTCGACAACACCCCAATTCGTACCCTGGTAAGATAGCGTAGCGGAGGCCAATACAAATACGGCGAGAAAGTAGCCGCTTGGCACTCTTGGGGATGCTCGCGCCATCGAGTGTCACCCGCTCTCTCATCCGATCCAGATTCTGCGCGCGAACAGCACGGTATCCATGAAGAGTGCAGCACCGGACAATCCGACGATGCCGATCATGACCGGTTTCATCCGCAACCCGAATTGCGCCAGGATGATAAAGATGGGAAATGAGAGCAGATTGAAGCGACCCATCGAGACAAATCCAGACGGACCGCCACTGAGGGTGAAATATGGCAGCAACAGAACTCCCAGGGCGAACAGCGTCAGTGAGGTGGGCAATCGAAAAGAGCCCGCAATGATGGCTGTGATGAACAGAAGCGTGAACCAGCTATCCCATCCCCACGGATTCCAATCATCCAGGATCATTCGAGAGAATGGCTCCAACGCCAACGCCGAAATGAATCGCGCACCCATGGTCGTTCCGAGGTGATAGCCGCTCTGAGCAGTGAACAACAGCAGCGGATCGCCAAAGGCATACCAGAGATAGGCCATGAACAGGCAGAGGCCGGAGATGGCAAGCAATGCGTAGACGATAGCGGCGCGAAGCCGCAGCGGCTGCCCGCGGTTCGTCCAAATCTCCCACATCAAGACCGGCAACAGGATAATGCCCGTTGCTCGGGTTGCCGAGGCTAGAGCCGACAACAGGGCCGCCCACACAAAATGCTTGCTCTTCAATGCAAGGAAGAACGAGACGATCAGTAAGAGCGCGAGCGGTTCGGTGTACCCGGCCGAGAATACCACCGAGGTAGGAAAGAAGCTCAACAGCGCAACGGTCGCGTGACCGACCTCGTCGCCAAAATCCTCGCGAACGAACTTGAACAGGGCAACGATCGCGCAAAGACCGGCAATGTTGGACATGAGCAGCATGGAGTCGGCAATGTCAATTCCGGACACCGTCGCGATCGCGCGGGAGAGCAGTGGGTAGAGCGGGTAGAAGACCACGGTTTGAGGAACGGTCGGATCGCCATTGTAGCCATATCCTGCTGTCGCGATCCTGAAATACCATTGTGAGTCCCATTGCAGGAGCTGATGATACCAGGATGGCCCCGCCGACCAGACGTCCGGCGCGATCGGCAGATACTTCCCGGAGAAAAGCAACCCCAGCGCGATCACGAGCCGCGAAAGCAGAAAAATCAGGATCGCGCAGCCATAGGAGTAATATAAACCTTTGCGGCCCGAAACGCGGTCGAAATGATCAGCGCAAAGAATCGTTTGTCGATCATAGGTGAGCATTCGTGGTGCCTTGCCTGTCAGAGGCCGATTAAATTGTCAGCCCTGGGTTTTCGAACGTGTTGACTTGGATCAAGCTCTGAACGGAGCGACCACATCAACGCTGCCGTCAGCCAAGGTCTTCGCGCGATGGTCGAAAAAATCCCGGCTGCACGGCGTATGCCTCTAGATCGCGCGCCCCATCAAGCGCCTCGCCTTTCTTTCCGCTCAAGCCTCGCGTCCTGATGCGACTCGGTGCGGGCAGGCACCGTGATCTCCTGCACGAAATCAAAGATGCGTTCGGGCTTGCCGCTTTCCTCGCCTAAGACGGTCTCGATGATCTTGGTCGTCTCCGACTAGGAGAAAATTACCCTTGCGAAGAACGCTTGCCGCATCGGTGCGAGCAACGATCCGCGCTCGCGCTGCCCCGACGCCGCCTACGAACGGCGCGGGCGCGGAATTGGCAGAAGTCGCTGATGGAGCGGCAAGCCGCCAAGAGAGAGTCCGCCGACCGCAGGCTGCTCGATCTGCAGCGGGAGCTCAGCCGAACGCCGAGGTGAAACGCGTTCACCCGAAGGCGATGCCGGTGATTTTGACGATGGCCGAAGAATACGATATCTGGCCTGGTCGGCAACAAGCTTCGGATGCATACGATGCTGTCGTTCATCGCTGTGGTCGGCGGGCTCATTTCCCTGGGTGCGCCGGGCGTGATGCTTGGTCAATTGCGGCTCGCGGTCACCTTGACGCTGGTCCAAATCTGGCGCCGTCAGCTAGCAGATCGGATCGAAGGCGTATCCATGATCGTCTGACCCACGACATCGCGGGAAGCGACAGGTATGCGGAAAGCAAGAAGACCCATACAGGGAGTATCCACTCGGAGCGACGAGGCTCCGCGCGTACAAGAGCCCAGTTCGCCGCAAACAAGCATCCCCACCATCGGATTCCGGGCTGCACTTGCTACGGATAGCGACGAAATAGCACGGTTCATATGCGCGGCAGGCGGTGGCCTCTATGAGTTCTTGTTCGACGATCTCATCCCCTTCGTGACAGCCACAGAGGTTCTGGCAGCCGGAGTGGCCAGCGACGAGCCCCCGATCTCATACCGCAACTGCTTTGTGGCGACTAGCAAAGACCAACGTGTGGTTGGTGTCGCGAACGCATTTCCTGCCGTCGCTATCGAAAGCGAGACCTATCCTCTCGTGCCAAGGGAACGTCTGGATCACATTCGCCCGATCCTGAAATTGTACGAGAAAGATAGCTTGCTGTTGAACGCGCTGGCGGTTCACGACGATGTCAGACATCGAGGGCTCGGTACGAGACTCCTGTTATGGGCGCAGTCACGAGCGCGGTCGCTTGGCCTAGCTCGACTAAGCCTGCATGTCTGGGCGGACAACATGCTGGCGCGGCACTTCTATAGGACACACGGTTTCATCGAGCGCGGTGTTGCGGAGGTCCCTTCACATCCGCGACTTCGGCATTCCGGGGGAAGTATTCTTATGAGCCGAGCTGTCTGCGCCGAAGCGGCAGCCGAAGCGAAGATTGATGAAATGTAGAGACAAATCGGCCCCATCCACGTTGGCGTCCCCAGTCAGCACGCACGTCAGTCACTGGCCCGAATGAAAGGTTGTGGCGATGTCCTGAATTGCAGGCTGATCGGGTGGACAGGTTCTTTGAAGAGCGCGGCACCTCCTATCGAAAACCGCCAGCACTTCTGTACCGGCTCGGCCGAGACCGTCTCACGGGCGGATTGAGCCGCCGCTTTTTGATCAAGGTCAACGGAGGCGCTCCGAGTGGGACATATCTTTCGGCGGTGTCGAGCCTCGCGGAGACTGTTTGATGCCCCATAAACAGGTTCTGTTTCATTCGGCCGCACGCGAGAAGGTCTTGCGCGGCGCCACTTTGCTCGCCGACGCGGTGCGGGTGACGTTGGGCCCCAAGTCGAAGTCCGTTCTGATCCAGAAGAGTTGGGGCGCGCCTATCGTCTGCAATGACGGCGTCACCATCGCCAAGGAGTTCGATCTCAAGGATGCTGAGGAGAACCTTGGCGCGCAGGTGTTGAGGCAGGCTGCCGAAAGGACCGGTGATGTCGTGGGTGATGGCACCAGCACGTCGACGATCCTGGCACAGGCCATTCTTGCAGATGGCGTCCGTAACGTTGTCGCCGGCGCGAGTGCCATTGATCTGAAACGCGGTCTGGATCGTGCGGCACGGGTGACAATCGACGCATTGCATGCCATGGCGCGCCCCGTGAAGACCAAGGCGGAAAAGGCGCAGGTCGCCACCATTTCGGCTCACAATGATCCCTCTATCGGCGCGCTCGTAGCCGACGCGCTCGAAAAGGTCGGTGGCGAGGGCGTCATTTCGGTCGAGGAATCCAAGACCACCGAGACCACGCTCGACGTCGTGGAAGGCATGAAATTCGACCGCGGCTTCTTGTCGCCCTATTTCGTCACTGATGCGGACCGCATGGAGGCGGTTCTCGAGGATCCCTACATACTCCTCTGTGACCACAAGATCGGCGCATTGCGGGACTTGGTGCCACTCCTGGAACAGGTCGCCAAGAGCGGCCGGCCACTCCTGATCATTGCGGAAGACATCGAGGGCGAGGCGCTCGCAACACTGATCGTCAATAGGCTCCAGGGCGTGCTCAAGGCCTGCGCTGTCAAGGCGCCCGGCTTTGGCGATCGACGCAAGGCTATGCTGGAGGACATCGCCATCCTGACCGGCGCCCAGGTCATTTCCGAAGAGCTCGGACTGAAAATGGAGAGGGCGACGCTAGAGCAGCTCGGTCGGGCTGCCCGCGTGGTTGCCGACAAAGAGAATACCACGCTTATCGGCAGCGGCGGCGATCGTGCCAGGATCGACGCGCGGATGGTCCAGATCCGGCACGAAATTGAGAAGACCACGAGCGATTATGACCGTGATAAGCTCGAGGAGCGGCTTGCGAAGCTGTCAGGTGGCGTCGCGGTGATTCGCGTCGGCGCGCCGACCGAAGCCGAGATGAAATCCAAAAAAGAAGCCCTTGACGACGCTATCAGCTCGACCAAGGCGGCGGTGGCCGAAGGCATTGTACCCGGTGGCGGGCTCGCATTGCTGCGCTGCATCGAAGCGGTGAACAAGGAAGAAGCGACCTGCGAAGGTGACGAGAGGACTGGCGTTCAGATCCTCAAGCGAGCACTTGAGGCCCCTGCCCGCCAAATCGCCGAAAATTCCGCCGCCGACGGCGGCGTCGTTGTGGCACGGATGCTCGGCGGCCAAGGCAATTTCGGCTTTGACGCATCCCGGAAAGTCTATGTCGACCTGGTCGAAGCCGGCATTGTCGATCCTGCAAAGGTCGTGCGAACCGCGCTGGAGAATGCCGTATCCGTTGCAAGCGTGCTGCTATTGACCGAAGCGACCATGACCGAAATCCCGGAGCCAAGACGAGACCGCTCGCCGGAACCGGATATAGCCATGTAGAAGTGGGTCAGGCCGGCCCCAGTCGCCTAGGAACTGCGATACTCATGTGCCGGTCAGGTGCTTTTCGATCTCGGCAAGCGGGTGCTTGGTCAGATCCTTGTTGATCTCGGCAATCCCGTGCGCGCGCACATCAGCGTGAATGGCATTTCGCAGGTCCGCCAGCGTCCTTGGCGGCGCCACGATCACGAGGGCCAGCGCGTTTCTCGCCCGGACCACCTGCTCCATCGCTGCCGCCACGCATTGAGCAAAGCGATGTTCTTCGATGCGATGCCAGTCGACGGGCTCAACGGCGCTCCTTTGCCCTGAGGCCATTGCTTTGCTGACCCGCCCGCGGCCCCCGGTCGCGAAATCAATTGGTCGAAATCTAACCCTATGCCATCGTTCGACGTTCACCGCATTTTTCAGATGAACTCCACCTCGAACTTGTAGCAGGGCGCCGGTTCGCTTTGGTCCTTCAGTCGACAGAAGAGCAAGACCGCTGCCGGAGTACTTGATTCAAATCAACACGCCCCTTCGAACGACTGAGAACATCCACTTGAAAGACGGGGAAAATCGTCATGATAAAAGACATTCTCGTTCACATTCCGACCGAGCGGCCACCTCGGCCAGCCATCGAGGCATCAATCTCGTTGGCGAGGTCATTGGATGCTCATCTTGATGCGTTGGCTACGGGCTACATACGGCCCAATCTGACTTATATTACAGATGGAGGCGCCGCGACCGCCGTCGCAGCCGTATTTGAGGGGGAGCAGAAGCAGGCCGCGGAGCGCAGCGCAGCCGCCCTTGCCGTCTTTGAGTTGGAGGCTCGGACTGCAGGTATCGCGTACGAATGTCGCTCGGTTCAGGACTTTCCCGCGGAAGCGGCGTCCACAATCAGCGCGGCCGCAAGGCTCTATGACTTGGCCGTTGTATTGCAGCCGGACAACAATCAGGAAAGCTTCGACAACAGCCCACCGATCGAGATTCTGCTGCAAGCAGGTGGTCCGGTATTGTTCGTTCCTCACATCTTCCGTGGCACGTTCAATGCGACGCGGATCGGCATTTGTTGGGATGGAAGTCGCGTTGCGGCCCGAGCGTTCCGAGACGCCAAACCGTTTCTTTCGCGCGCCGAGTCGGTCGTGATCATCTCCATCAATGAGGCCCAGGTTGCTCCTGCGGAAGCGTCGGCACAGAAACTGCTCCAGCATATCGTCCGCTCCGGTCCATCGGCAACGCTCATCGAATTGACAGCAGAACGGTCCGAAGTCGCACCGTGCATTCTGTCTTTGGCTGCCGATGAAAGTCTCGACATGCTGGTCATGGGTGCTTACGGACATTCCCGCATCCGCGAAGGACTTCTTGGTGGCGTTACGCGCGAGATGCTGAAAACGATGACAGTACCGACACTGTTGTCCCATTGACGATTAATCTTGATGGACTACTGGTTGGAGGTTGCCATGAAGGCGCGAGACGTAATGGTGTCCCCGGTCATCACGGCTGGAGAGGATGCAACCGTGCAAGAGGTGGCGAAGACGATGATTGCCAGACGCATCAGCGCCGTACCCATCGTCGACAAAGCCGGAACGCTTGTCGGAATCGTCACCGAAGCTGACCTGATACGTCGCATCGAGGCGGGGACCGAACGCCCCTACTCTTGGTGGCTGCACATGCTGTCCGGGGATCGGGCGATGGCAGCGGACTATGTCAAGTCTCATGCCACAAAGATCTCGGACATCATGACACGAGAGGTCAAGACGGCCAATCCCGACACACCTCTGATCGACATTGCCGAGCTCTTCGAAACGCACGACATCAAGCGAGTGCCGATCGTCAACCAAGCGGGTGACCTCATCGGCATTGTCAGCCGGGAAAACATCATCCAGGCCGTGGCGAGTGCCCGGCCACATTTCGAGATCACGCTGTCGGACGCCACGATCCGTCAGAAGTTGATGGAGGAACTCAAGAAGCAGCCGTGGGCGCACACCCACAAACTCAATATCACCGTCACGCACGGGATTGTCGATTTGTGGGGTACGGTCGAGTCCGAGCAGGTGAGAAAGGCGATCAACGCCGTGGCGGTAAACGTGCCTGGAGTGGACGCGGTCAACGACCATCTCATTCACGAGCCCGTGTTTATCTACTGAACGCTTGGTCAGATGGCGAACGTAGCGGCGCAGGTCGCGGCGCAAGATCAAAGCCCAATTATTGCCTCAGCAGCTTTCGCAACCTGGATAGTGGCCGTGTGTTGATCACATCGGCTGGCTCCAGCCAACCGCGGCGCGCCTGATCGACGCCAAATCGCATGTTGGAAAAGCCAGCCGTTGCATGCGCGTCGGTCGAGATCGCGAGCTTGACGCCCGCTGACTTCGCCGCATGGGCGTGAATGTCCGTGAGGTCCAGCCGGTCTGGATCCGCATTCAGCTCGAGACAACAGCCGCGATCGGCAGCGGCCGCGACCACCGCCTCGATCTCCACCTCATAGGGCTCTCGCTCGTCGACGAGCCTCCCCGTCGGATGGGCAATGATAGACACATGCCTGTTGTCCATCGCACGAATGATGCGATCTGTCTGCAGTTTGCGAGACAGATCGAACTTGTAGTGCACGGCCGCGACCACGATATCGAGCCGCGACAATATCTTGTCGGGCAGGTCGAGGCGCCCATCAGCGAGGATATCGACCTCCGCCCCTTTGAGCACGGTGAAACCGTTCAGTTTCTCGTTCAGTCGGTCGATTTCATCGATCTGGCGGCTCAGCCTGGCCGCATCCAGACCATGTGCCACCGTGACATGCTGGCTGTGGTCGGTGATGGCGATGTAGTCATAACCTTTCGCTTTTGCCGCGGCTGCCATGTCTGCAACCGGGGCCGTCCCATCGCTCCAGTTGGAATGGACATGCAGGTCGCCCCCTGATATCTCCAAGCGCAATCAGCCTGGGAAGCTTACCGGCCCCTGCAAGAGCGATCTCGCCGCGATCCTCGCGCATCTCCGGCGGAATCGCGGCCAAACCGAGTTTGCGGTAGATTTCCTCTTCAGTCGCCCCCGCGATGCGCCGCTGCCCTTCGAACAGACCATATTCGTTAAGTTTCCAGCCGCGGTCATTGGCCAGACCACGCAGCGCGATGTTGTGCGCCTTGGAACCCGTGAAGTACATCAGGGCTGCCCCATAGCTCGCCTTCGGAACGACCCGCAGATCGACTTGAAGGCGGGAGCGGAGGACGACCCTCGTTCTGGTTGGACCGTGTGCAAGCACGTTGGCGACATTCTCGTACTTGCTGAGCTTGTCGCCAACCGCCGCGCCGTTGTGTGCGGCCACGACGATGTCGAGATCGCCCACCGTATCGCGCCTGCGGCGATAGCTCCCGGCGACCGCCATCTGATCCCGCTTCGTGCCGCGCAGATAATTCAGCAACGCCTCTGCTTCGGCCTCGGCCTCCGACAGTTTGAAGCGCTTTACCGCCTGCGGCTTGGTAAGCGCGGCCGCAAGCTTCTGTTCGCTCTTGGTCCCGAATCCCTTCAACTCCCGCAGTCGTCCCGACCTGATCGCGCGCCGCAAATCCTCGAGCGAGCGGACATCCAGCCTGTCGTACAGCAGTTTGACCCGCTTGGGACCAAGTCCCGGCAGCGAAGCGATCTCACCGAGGTCGCCCGGCAGCTCGCGCTTGAGCCGGTCAAGCACGTCGAATTTGCGGGTCGCGACGATGGTGGCGATCTTTCCCGCGAGGTCCTTGCCAATGCCGGGCAATTCGGAGAGATCCTCGCCTGCCTTCAGCAGGCTCGTGATGCTCTTTGGCAGGCGCTCGATTACGCGGGCCGCGTTACGGTAGGCGCGGGACCGGAAGGGATTGTCGCCTTTGATCTCCAGCAGCTCGGCGGTCTGGTCGAACATCTCCGCGATTTCGGCATTCTGGACCGGCATGGGCGCCTCACCATCAAAATGATCTCAAGCAGCACCCCGAGAAGGATGAGCCGATTGTCGAAGGGGTTCATGGCGAATACCGATCGCACGGAGCTGCGGCAGATGAATACATTGACGATCTGCTGAACGACAATCGCAGTCAAACAAGCCGTCGTCGCCTGCCTGTAGAGCGGATCGTCAGGCCCAAGGCGTCATTGATGCCGTCGCCCGTTACTGCGACGACGGATGTGGCAAGCAGGAGTGCAGTGCTACTCACTGAGAAGGCTCCACAAACGGAATGGCCGATAATGGACGTCCCATGAACCAACGCAGAGGCGGACAAGCCCGGCCGCAAACTCATTTGCTCAAGGACGCGCGTGGGCGGCCAGCCTGAGAGGGCGGATCGCGGCGCTTCCTAGTGGAGGTTCTGGCGATCTTTAATATCGTGGTGAAACAATGCAGCCATCTTTCTGGCGCTTGAAAGAACCAGATAACGGTGACGAGCTGCGCGACAAGGTCAAAATTGACGATTCGCTTCTTCGAGGACGGACGATCCGTGTCAGTGTGTGAGCTGCTCTGCATGCTGAGAGGACTTGAAAGCGTCGAGATCATGCTGGCCTCCTGAAGTAAGTCACTGGTAGGTGCGATCAACGTCGTGATGCTCTTCTCTATCGCACGACGCCCGCTTTCGAAATTCCGGTCGGTGCCCTAAGGACATTTACAGATGATAGCGTGGGTCGGGCGGCTTTACGCAGCTGGGGATGCAATTGAGCAGCCTCCCCCTGCTTCCTCCGTATGGCCCCTTAGGGTATCGACCCGAAGTTACTGATGGTTCTTCTCCTGCTATCAGTGACCACGCCCTTGGCTAACATCGGAGTTGGAGCATGACGGACGTCTATTTCCATTACTCCAATGCACGCGGCATGTTGATTGATCGAAGCGGGACTGCCGTGGACGACTTACTCGAAGCATGCGAGTACGCAGATCGTGTCGTGCGGTCGCTCATCATGACGGCGAGCGCGGAAGATTGGCGCGGCTGGGTCCTTCACGTTACCGATAATGACGGCGATCAAATCTTTGACGTGCCGTTCGCAGCAGTGCTCGGCAAGCCGCATTAGGAGCGCAATGCCCGCGCCAATCATGCCGTACTCTGAGTATCGGAGTTCGACTTGAGCGGCACTTCCGGAAATGGCCCTTCGCGATTTTTTGCGCCGGGCCGGATATGTCCGAATTGCGGTCAGATCGGAAGTCAATCGCCGAAGTTCAAACCGCCGCTGTTGACCCACTTCAGACTAAAGCCGCGTCGCGATATGGTTCGAGAGAAACCGCCGAACGCCAAGCCCCCCGTTCGGCGACTGCGGTCTAGGAGGTTTGCGTGGAGACAAAGAGACCCTACAAATCTTTTCGTTACAAGGCCAACACAGCCTGGAGTTCCGCGCGACGGGGCACGCTTTCTGCGTCGGGGAAACCAAACATCGTCGTCGGCAGTCCGCCTGAGTTTAAAGGCGAGCCAGATATCTGGGCGCCTGAAGAGCTGCTCGTCGGCTCAGTCAATACATGCATGATGCTGACCTTCCTGACGCTCGCCCAAGCGAAAGGTCTGACTCCGGTGCGATATGAAAGTGAAGCCGATGGTCTGCTCGAAAATGTCGAAGGCAAGTACCGCATCACGGAAGTCACGGTTCGACCGCGCGTAAGCCTCAAAGACAAAGCCGAACTCGAACGTGCCCGCGAAATCATGGAAACCGTTGAAGCACAGTGCTTCATCTCGAATTCCATAAAATCGAAGGTCTCGCTCACTGCGGAGTTTGTCGTTGCTTCGTCGCCAAAGTGAAAACGAATTGGGCGTTGGCCGCGCGAGTCCGGTTCTGGCCCGAACGCGAAGCCCGGACCAGCTCTGAAATCGTCCGGTTGTCGCGGCAGACCGGACGTGACCGGCGGCGGTCAGGACGGCGCCTGTTGACCCCCAGCGGACCATCGGAATCACTCTTACGCGGACATTGCGCTAGTTGACTTCGACTAGGAGCAGACCGCGTTTTTTGTCGCCGTCGAGGGTATCCATCGCAGAGAACAGCCGCTGGCGCTGGATCAGCCAAGGCTTGTAACGTTCATTCACGTCAAGGACGAACACCAAATCCTCGGCTTCCAAATACCCTCCGATCGGCGAAAAGTGACCGACGCCGGCGCCAAAAATTCTCTCTCGGGCAAAATTGATAATGTAGCGGCGGCCGGGGTCGTTGCTGCGTTTCATATGCTCGCGGAATTCCTCGCCCGTGAGATTCCGAAGTACGGTGATCCTCCGACCGGTTTTGGCTCGCGCGACGTCCGCAAGCTCATTGAGCGTAAGCCCCATAAAGCAAATACCTGTCCAACACTTACCTGTTCCTTCGAGCACTTGGGTCTCGGTTGTCGTCTGCTCGCCGATCGAACGAAGCGTGTTCGCGACGCTAGCTGGGCCACAGCGCGAGCTATTCGATTGCCACGTGATTTCCGGGTTAAACGTAGTCGCAACCGGAAGTCGCCATGCACGGTCGATCAGTTCTGGTCTGTGTATGACCGAAGATTGGATCGCCTCTGGCGGCACACTCGGCCAACTAACGATGAAATAGGCAGAACCGCTAAGCAGAACGAAGCCGACTGCTACACCGAAACGTCCGATGCGTTTCATGGAAGCGCCCCTTAGAGCCGGGTAGAGGCCACAACGCTATCAACACCAAGATGCATCCGCCAGGAATGAGAACGTCCGCTTTCGGATTCCTGTCTGCATGGAGTTTAAGCGCTACCTGGTTCGGGCGCGTGTGCGGCAGCTCACATCATGCGGGAAAATGCTGGAAAATCGTGACTTCCCGAACGTAATCTCGGGGGTGTAACCATTCCGGACTTCCGAACACTTCCATCATGGCTGGAGCGGCGGTCTGGCGAGCCTATATCCACCACGCAGCGACCACGAGGATCGGGTCGGTCCTTGCCCGTTCACCCCTTCACTCCGGAAGACCCGCCTTGCGCAACCCCTCGGCGATGCGCTGAAACTCGGCAAGAAAAACGACGTTATCGGACCACGCAGTCCCATCCTGCAACCAAAGGGCAACGGTGTAATTGGGCCTCAGCCGACGAAGCTCGGCGACGGCGGCATGAGCTTCACGCTCATGCCCCGTCAATGCGTTAGCCGCGGCGAGATCTGCATAGGCAATCCAAAAGGGATTCACCGCGGTGGAGCGGCTGCACCAGTCGATCGCCTCATCATATTGAGCGAGATGGCTGTGCGCGTGGCAGACGTAGAAGTACCACGTGCTTAGGAGCGGATCGCGGGGGCTGAGCTGGACCGCCATTTGGAGAGGTGCGAACGCCTCCGCAGAGCGGCCGACGCGTATCTTGGCAGCGCCTAGCGCGCCATAAGCCGGGGCGAGACTAGGATTTATCGCGATTGCCGCCATATACTCGCCGACCGCAGTGTCGAGGTTCCTGCCCTTCGCCCGTTGGATCTCGCCGTTTACAAAATGTGCCATTGCGTCACTGGGAAACTGGGACAGAACTTGGTCTACCGCACTTTCAGCGCGCCGCAGCTTATCGGCGGGCGTATCGGTCCAACGATAGTTGACTTCCATTGCCAGAGTATCTGCCAAGCCAACCAGGGCCTTGGGGTAGCCGGGATCTATCTGGAGCGCACGCTCGAAGAGGGCACTCGACTGGGCCAACTGTTGGCGCGAATAGGGCCGATTTAGCGTGGCCCAGCCCCGCATTGTAAGATCGACCGCATCGGGGTTGTTGGGCCGCGCAACCTCGGCGTCGCGGCTTTCTTGGTTAGTCAGTTCGAGATCAAGACGCCGCGCCAGTCCACCCGTGATGACATCCTGAAGCTGCAACGATTTGGACCACTCACCGTCGACGCCCTCCGACCAGATCTGTGCGCCGGTCCGCGCATCGATCAGCCGGGCATTGATCCGGACAATTGATTGCGTTCTGCGCAAGCTACCGTCGAGGATATAGCGGACGCCGAGTTCTCGGCGAATGCGCTTGGGGTCAACATTCTTATAGGCACGGGCTGTGCTCGGCGCGATCACAAAGCTGTCCTCGATGCGTGAGAGATCAGCGCTTAGATCGTCGGCAATACCTTCCGCAAAGTATTCCTGCTCGGATTCGTTGCTCAAATTCGTGAATGGCAGTACGACAATCGAGAGCCGATGGTCCAACAGCCGCGGCTCGTCCCAACGGATGTACCAATAACCCAGACCACCACCCATCATGAGCAGGAGAAAAGCCATCGTTAGGCCCGTCCGAGCTCGTCGCACTCGACCCGGAGGCCACAGACCAAACGAGAAGCCACCAACTATGTTCAGGAACGAAACGGTCGGCGGTGTATCGGAGAGCTGCAGAGCATAGGCTCGGACTGGGAGGGCGATATTCTTGAGGTTCTGCTCGCCGAGATCGGCGAACTCAATACCGACCTTGCCTCGGACTTGATCGTAGGCGGCGGAAGATATGCAGATACCGCCGGGCTCTGCGATGCCCTCAAGCCGCGCCGCAACATTCACGCCGTCGCCAAAGATGTCATTCGGCTCGACAATTACGTCGCCGATATTAATCCCCGCACGGAAGGCAATGCGCCTTGCTTCTGGATCATCGCTTGTAAGTTCCTTGATGCGGTTCTGGAATTGTATTGCAGCTCGAACTGCTTCGACCGCACTCGGAAATTCGGCCAAGAATCCGTCGCCGGTGTTCTTGACGACACGGCCTCCGTGTTCGGCAATTGCCGGGCCGACCGCATCCGTTAGGAGCGCAGTCAGTTTGGTATGCGTAGCCTCTTCGTCATTGTGCATGAGCCGCGAATAGCCGGCCACATCGGCGGCCAATATCGCCGATAGCCTGCGCTCCACTCGGGCTGCCCGCTCATGCACCATGGCCAGCACTCCAACCCGGCTCATTTGTACGACGGATCACACCGCAGAGCCAATCGTGCGTCCATTCAGGTGCTGCTGCCGGTCACCGCGAAGCTGAAAAGGCAGCCCCACTGACCGATCGTTTGCCACTGACATTTGAGGATGCCTATGTCGCCGATGCCCGCAGCGGCCCGGAAATAGTGGGCAGAGCATGTCAGCTCTGCCCGCCTGGTTCAGACGTCCACCTGTTCTGCTATTGCGAGTGCGTCATCGACCTCTATTCCGAGGTAGCGGACAGTACTCTCAATCTTTGTATGCCCTAGCAGGAGCTGCACGGCTCGCAGGTTACCGGTGCGGCGATAGATTAGCGTCGCCTTGGTTCGACGCAGCGAATGCGTGCCGAACATGTGCGGATCTAGCCCAATTCCAGCGAGCCAACCCGACAGCAGCCGGGCGTACTGCCGCGTGGTCAGCCCCCGATCCGGATCTCCACGGCCCGTGAAAAGGCGGTCGCCACGCTTCTTGCCTGTAGCCCTCAGATAGTCATCCAGAGCTTGTCGGGTCGTCTCAGTGAGCTCGAATTTTACCGGCCGGCCAGTCTTCTTCTGGCGGACGCTCGCTCTATCGGCCGCATAGCCGCTCGGCGCAACGTCATCGACTTCCAATGCGACCACGTCGCACCCACGGAGTTTGCTATCGACAGCGACGTTGAATAGAGCCAGATCGCGGGTTCGACCTTCGACTTGGAGCTTCGTCCGAATAGACCAGACATGCTTGGGGCGGAGTGGCGGCTTTGCGCCAACGATCTTTCCCTTATTCCATGGCACGCGCTTGGCGAGTTTCTCGTCGGAGCTTGGGACATCGGTCATGCTGACCTCCTCAGTTGATGAGGCCAGTCATTCTCGGCGAGCAACCTTCTCAACCTATGTCCGCTTGCAGACAATTGGAGGCGAAGTTCGGTTAAATGGGTTCAGGGACGGCGAAAATGACCCAGAACGGTCCTCGCCCTTTGCTCGCGTACTGGTGCGAACCTCAAGAAGTTCGCACCAGTGGCGAGTAGCCTTTCAACGATCTATTGGATTTTGGCCGCTGGGCCGACGCCTCGGGGCCGGTCGGAGTTATTCCGCCAAGCCGCCCCCTGAAGAGCTTGCCGAATCGCGATCTCAACTGGTGAATAATTGCGGTCCACCCGCTCGAGCCGGATGGGTTCCGAGGGATGCAGCGGCGGCTGGGCCATGAACCGCGGCGCCGTCCCTTGGTGGCGTTGCCCGGCGTGCACGAGGAACGGATGGCACAGGTAGACAGTGCCGGCTTCACCCGTCGCCAGCGCCTCGGGCCGCTCGGCTCCCATCCGATCAAGTGCCATTTCCGCTTGTGACATCCCAGTCTCGCCTGCTGGCGCGAGGAAGCGTGCCATGTCGATGTGTGATCCCACCCTTATCCGTGTTGGGGCGTCGCGTGGGCCGACGTCGGAGAACAGGAACAGCATCAACAGGGCGCGGCCGCGCGACCTCACATTCGCGCGCCGCTCATTCGGATCGCCGCCATCGGGGGAAAAGCTTGTATCGATGTGCCAACCGTCGTCTCCGGGCTCATCCGGATGGGGGAAGCGTACGACAAACGTGCCCCCGAAGCCCAGCGAGCCCAGGCGCCAGCGGCCCTCGCCGACGATCTGATCGAACGCGGCGTGCAGCACTGGCGTGCGCTCCGCCTTCAGGAACGGCGCGTCCTTGTAGCCGGAAAGCCGGACGACCGGTTTTGTCCAGGTCGCCTGATTGTGGGGATCGCAACCAGTATCGCGCCACAGGATGGTGCGGGCCTCATCGGCAAGCTCGCGCGGAAACGCCCGGTCGATGCGGACGAATCCGTCGCGAATGAATTGCTGTATCTGATCATCGCTGAGTGCGCGCATCGACGCGTGTTCATCAGCAGGCATGAATATCCTCATATCGTTATAGGCCGGTCACCTGTCGCCGCGTGATGAGACGTTGGGTGCGGTTCATCGGTCCAGGAATGTGGGATGGGCGGCCAGGCAGTTGCCCAGCACGCTCTTGTCTTCCACCCGCTCGAAGCAGGCGCCGCTGTTAACGGCTGAGGAAGAAGACCGAGACGATATCGGATGTGCGGATCATCATGATGTTTTAGCGTAGCACCGATAGGTTTGAAGGATCAACAAACTGCTTGAGGTCGGCGGTGCAAGACTCAAAGACAAGAGTCCGCATCTGGCCCTTCGCGGACCTGAACCGCGGATCCGGTGACGTCCGCTCACAGTGGCAGAGCAGACCAACTACCATGGACCCGCCGACTTCCGAGTTTGACCCTGGCTGTGTGAAAACGCTGCTGCTTTGCTATGATTCTCTGGTGATTCTGCGGGGGAAGCTGATGAGGCGCTTCGTTGAGCAGGCCGATCGTGGGCAATGGACATTATTGCCCGAATGCCTCGATGATTTCATTGACGAGAGCAACCCTGTTCGAGTGATCGACGTGTTTGTCGATGCGCTTGATTTGGCTGAGATGGGCTTTGAGGGAGCGGAGCCGGCCGCAACGGGACGGCCGTCGTATCACCCCTCGGTTCTCCTGAAGCTCTACATTTATGGCTATCTGAACCGGGTGCAATCGAGCCGACGGCTCGAACGAGAAGCCGGCCGCAATGTTGAGGTGATGTGGCTGCTGGGTCGGCTCGCTCCCGATCACAAGACGATTGCCGACTTCCGCAAGGACAGCGGCCTGGCACTCCGCAAGGTATGTGCGCGCTTCGTTGAACTCTGCCGAGAGATGGGTTTACTGGCGACGGCGAGCGTTGCGATCGATGGCAGCAAGTTCAAAGCCGTGAACAACCGGGACAAGAACTTCACACGGGCCAAGGTCGAACGGCGTCGTGCTCAGCTGGAGGAGAGCGTCGCGCGGTATCTGAGCCAGCTTGACACGGCTGACCGACACGAGCCGACCGAAGCGCTGGCCGCGAAGGTGACGAGGCTTAAGGAGAAGCTCACAAAACTGAAGGACGAAATGGGCAAGCTTGCTACTTACGAGAAGCAGATGCTGGCTTCGCCCGACCAGCAAATCTCTCTGACTGATCCCGATAGCCGCTCGATGGCAACCAGCGGCCGCGGGTCCGGCGTTGTCGGATACAACGTGCAAGTCGCCGTGGATACCGAGCACCATCTGATTGTCACGCATGAGGTAACGAACAGCGGCTCGGATCGGGCTCAGCTTGCCAATATGGCCAGGCAGGCGAAGGCTGTTCTAAAGACCGAGACGCTCGAGGCCGTTGCCGATCGCGGCTACTTCAGCAGCTCCGAAATCCTCGCTTGCCACGAGGCCGACATCACGGTGACGCTGCCCAAGCCGATGACTTCTAGCGCCAAGTCGGAAGGGCGCTTCGGCAAGCAGGACTTTGTCTATTTACCGGAGAAAGACGCCTATCGCTGTCCGGCTGGGGAGCAACTGCCATATCGCTTTACTGGCGAGGAAGATGGCAAGCGGGTAAGGCGCTACTGGACCACAGCCTGTCAAAATTGTTCGCTCAAATCTCAGTGCACGACAGGGCCGGAGCGGCGGATTCCCCGATGGGAGCATGAGCATCTGCTCGATGCTGTGCAGCAGCGCCTTGATGCGAACCCGATGGCTATGCGTCAACGTCGCGAGACCGTCGAGCATCCGTTCGGCACAATGAAGGCCCGCATGGGCGCGACACACTTCCTGACCAAAACGCTTCCGAAAGTAGCCGCCGAGATGGCTCTTTCGGTTCTGGCGTACAATCTAACAAGGGTCATGAACATCGTCGGGATCAAGCCGCTGATCGCTGCGATCGCGGCCTGAGAACTGCGTGTCTCCTGCCTTCCGGGCTAGATACCCTTAGGCACCGTTTTTACACGACCAAGACCCGAACCGGTCATTGCGTTGGCACTAAAAACTCGACGGGTCTCGGGAATCTTACTCCCTTTCGTAGGCACCTGAGGGGGTGTAGCCTGAAAAGAAAGAGCTGCTCTTGGAAACGGGACGGGCCGAAGTTCCCGTTTGGACGAACGGGCAGCGATCATGCCGTCGGCAGGCACCGCACCTTCAAATCAACCGACGTTCTTTTTGTCGCCGGTGTTAGCAGCATTCGCAATCGCGCGCGTGCGCAAGGGCGCATTCGAGGCGAGGAGGAAAGAATGACTGGGCTAAACTGGAAATAGAAAGCCACATTTAGGAGGAGGTTAGGATGAAAAAGCTTTTTGTCGCCGCCGCGTTGATCTCGTTTGCAAGTTCTGCGATGGCGCAAGACGCGATGAAGGTGGTCAAGCCCGATGGGTTGACATGGAAAGAGCATCCGATCTTCAAGGGAGCGCAAACCGCCATCCTGATCGGTGACCCAACGAAGGCCGAGACGATCGTTCAGCGCGTGAAATTCCCTCCGAACTATAAAGTTGCCCCGCACACTCATCCCTATGCCGAGGTCGTCACCGTGATGAGTGGCAGCTTCGGGAGTGGCATGGGGGAGAAGTTCGACTCCTCGAAAGGCGAGATATTGAAGCCGGGTTCCGTCTTCGCGCTGCCGGTGAAGCACGCCCATTATGTTTGGACGACAAACGAGGAGACGGTCGTCCAAATTGTGTTCACCGGCCCGGGGGGCATCGACTTCATCGACCCAGCCGACGATCCGCGCAAGAAGTAAAAAGACACCACGGGCGGAAGCGTAACTGATTTAAAAAGAGAGCCCGTTTCAGTTGGCGGCCTGTTTCGTCATTCCGAACCACAGGCGTGATGTCGGCTCGTGGCCCGTGTGAGACATGCCAGGGCGATCTGACGATGTCCGTACACAGAGACAGACCGGAAGAGAACGGCACGCGATCAAAGCGACGCGATTGACCCATACCGAAAGGTCGACCGGTCAAGTGCGAAGATACTTGATCAGGGCAGCGATCCCGAGCACCAGAAAAACAAGGAGAAGAACCCAGCCGATTGCCATCCCGCCCATCATTGCGAACGACATATAATCCATCATGTTGTTCATCGTGACACGTGGAAGGCGTGCGGAGACGCAGCTGTCCGCTTAGAGGAATTGGCGCACGATCAAATCGACGCAAATAATCCGAAGCGACGTTCTCTCAACGACCATGCGGAACGACAGGCTTCGGGCCACCGCGATAGGCGTGGGGCTTGTTGGCTTTAACTCTAGGCGCGTAGATATCGACTCCCTGCGCGTAGATATCGCCTCCGCTGCTCATTTGCTGCGTCGAGGGCGGAACAGACGATTTTGGGCCGCCTTGGTATTGCTGTGCCATGGCGGACACAGTCAGGAATGGCGTGATGAGTGCGACGGCAAGGATGTATTTGGTAGCCATGATTTTTCTCCCGCTTTTACTCGAAAGTGCCTCTGGTAGGTTACAGCTCTTGTTGCATTGATCTTCATCAAAGCGGCGTGAGACTGCCGCGTTTTTAGGCGTCAGCGAAATTTCTTTCCCGTACACAAGGGTAAGCCGCGTCACCTTTCAAGAAAACTTATTTGAAATCAGCTCTTTAGCTGGTCACCTCGGCTGGTGGCACGCGATTTGCGATGCGTGCCGCAGGATTGATCCGATGCTGCCGGGGAAATGGACATGCGAGCGTGCCTGATTGCTGCCGTTGTATCGACGGCACTAAGCGTTACATCGGCTTCCGCGACCGTAATTATCAGCGCCGACATCGGCGGAAAGATGCGGGACTACACGACGCGCTTCCAGCAGGTTCGCGACTCCGGCGAGCCCGTCGTCATTGCCGGCACATGCGTTTCCGCCTGCACGATGGTGCTCGGATTGGTGCCGAGCGACCGAATCTGCGCCACCCCTGACGCGGTGCTTGGTTTCCATGCGGCATGGATGTTCGATAGCTCCGGCAAACGTGTCGTCAGCGCATCCGGGACACAGGACCTGATGCAGACCTATCCAGCTGCTGTGCGCGCCTGGATTGCACGGCACGGCGGGTTGACCCCAAAAATGATGTACCTACGCGGTCGTGATCTCGCCGCCATTGTTGCGCCCTGCAATAGCTCGCGCATGGCATCTGTTTCACGCGCGAAGCGCTTCGGCGAACTTCACCAAGTTGATGATACAAATACGCCTCGCGCCAGTTTTGACGGGCACTGAGTAACTATCCATCGCACTGGCTTGCTCATTAGTCCTTGCGGCCTCGGTCAAGGGACCTGAGCGAGAACCGAGGATATCACGCGGGCATCGGGTTCATGTCCGGTTGTGGCCCAGGCTGTGTGATAACCCCTTTGTCGACTGACAGGTCGAGAGGCCCGGGATCGGGCTTCGGGTCTGGAGTTGGCTCCA
>NZ_LBKA01000193.1:30000-32068 GCF_028128955.1 Bradyrhizobium sp. CCBAU 11386 | reverse complement strand
CGGTTTGGCGAAGATTGGTCGTTCGGGATTGGCGCCGCCTGCCCATCGATAGACCTCGCGGTATGGGTCCCGGCCTTCGCCGGGACGACTTGGAGAGAGAGCGGCGCGCTACCCCTCCCCCTCGTCGCTCGCCAGCACGCCCTTCACGGCGCGCGCCCAGCCCGCGAGCTTCCGCGCGCGGGTCGCCTCGCTCATGTTCGGCTTGAAGCGGTGCTCGAGGCGCCAGTTGTCGGCGAATTTCGTCGGCTCGGGATAGACGCCGGCCGCAAGGCCGGCGAGATAGGCGGCACCCAGTGCGGTGGTCTCCTGGATCACGGGACGATCGACCGGTGCGTCGAGGAGATCGGCGAGGCGCTGCATGGTCCAGTCGGACGCGGTCATGCCGCCGTCGACGCGGAGCACGACACTGGCCGTCTCCGAGCTCGGCCAGTCGGCGCGCATCGCGGCCCAGAGGTCGAAGGTCTGATAACAAACACTCTCCAGCGCGGCGTGGGCGAGCTCGGCAGGCCCGGTGTTGCGGGTGAGGCCGAACAGCGCGCCGCGCACGCGCGGATTCCAGTAGGGCGCGCCCATGCCGACGAAGGCCGGCACGAGATAGACGCTCTGCATCGAGTCGGACTGGTCGGCGAGCGGGCCGGTCTCCGCGGCGTGCTTGATGATGCCGAGGCCGTCGCGGAGCCACTGCACCGCGCTGCCGGCAACGAAGATCGAGCCTTCGAGCGCGTAGGTGCGTTTTCCCGCGAGCTGATAGGCGACGGTGGTGAGCAGCTTGTTCTTCGACACCACCGGTGTGGTGCCGGTGTTGAGCAGCGCAAAGCAGCCGGTGCCGTAGGTGGACTTCATCATGCCTGGGCGGAAGCAGGCCTGGCCGATGGTCGCGGCCTGCTGGTCGCCGGCGATGCCGGAGATCGCGATCGCGCCGCCGAACAGCTCGGGCACGCTCTCGCCGAAGCGGGCGGAGGAATCCTTCACCTCGGGCAGCATCGAACGCGGTACGCCGATGATCTCGAGCAGCTCGTCGTCCCATTGGCCGGTGTGGATGTTGAACAGCAGCGTGCGCGAGGCGTTGGTGGCGTCGGTGGCGTGCACCTTGCCGCCGGTGAGGCGCCAGAGCAGGTAGCAGTCGATGGTGCCGAACATCAATTCGCCGCGCGCGGCGCGCGCCCGCGCGCCGGGGACGTGGTCGAGGATCCAGGCGACCTTGGTGCCGGAGAAATAGGGATCGATGATCAGGCCGGTCTTCTCGGAGATGACAGGCTCGCGACCGTCAGCTTTCAGCTTGGCGCAAATGTCGGCGGTACGGCGGTCCTGCCAGACGATGGCGCGGTGCACGGCCTGCCCGGTGGCGCGGTCCCACACCACAGTGGTCTCGCGCTGGTTGGTGATGCCGATCGCGGCAATGTCCTTTGCGGTGATGCCGGCCTGCTCGATCGCGTCGCGGCAGACCATCACGGTCGAGGTCCAGATGTCCTCCGGCTCGTGCTCGACCCAGCCCGAGGCCGGAAAATGTTGCGGAAACTCCTGCTGCGCGCGCGCGGCAATCGAGATGTCGCTGCGGAACACGATGGCGCGCGATGAGGTGGTGCCCTGGTCGATGGCGAGAACGAAAGACATGGTAGCTACCTTGGCGTTTTCTTGGCGTTTCCCCGTGAGGGGATCGTTGTGTCGGGGCCAAAGGGAGCGGATTAGGGCGGGAAGGTCAAGATTGGATGACGGCGCCATCCTGACCCTCCCCTGGAGGGGGAGGGTCGACCGCGCGGAGCGCGGGCGACATGACAGCGGTGAGTGTGGCTGGCGTCGCGCAATCCGTCGAGGGGCAGACGTGCGACTGACGGAGGCTCGTCTGGCAGCTCAGTTCTGGTCGTCGCCGAGCGCTGCGACCAGCTTGTCGTAATACTTGCCGACCAGATCGATGTTGCCCTTGTTCTCGATGGCCGGGGAAGGCGTCTTCAGCGCCTCGTTGAGCTCGTCGAGGGCTTCCTTCTTGTCCTTGGCCGGCATCTTCTTGTCGGCCTGGACCTGCGCGATCTGCGCCTTGATCACGGCTTCGGTGCCGACATATTTCTTG
>NZ_LBKA01000193.1:0-25000 GCF_028128955.1 Bradyrhizobium sp. CCBAU 11386 | reverse complement strand
TAAGCTGAAGGATCATCCTTAGAAAGGAGGTGATCCAGCCGCAGGTTCCCCTACGGCTACCTTGTTACGACTTCACCCCAGTCGCTGACCCTACCGTGGCCGGCTGCCTCCATTGCTGGTTAGCGCACCGTCTTCAGGTAAAGCCAACTCCCATGGTGTGACGGGCGGTGTGTACAAGGCCCGGGAACGTATTCACCGTGGCGTGCTGATCCACGATTACTAGCGATTCCAACTTCATGGGCTCGAGTTGCAGAGCCCAATCCGAACTGAGACGGCTTTTTGAGATTTGCGAAGGGTCGCCCCTTAGCATCCCATTGTCACCGCCATTGTAGCACGTGTGTAGCCCAGCCCGTAAGGGCCATGAGGACTTGACGTCATCCCCACCTTCCTCGCGGCTTATCACCGGCAGTCTCCTTAGAGTGCTCAACTAAATGGTAGCAACTAAGGACGGGGGTTGCGCTCGTTGCGGGACTTAACCCAACATCTCACGACACGAGCTGACGACAGCCATGCAGCACCTGTGTTCCAGGCTCCGAAGAGAAGGTCACATCTCTGCGACCGGTCCTGGACATGTCAAGGGCTGGTAAGGTTCTGCGCGTTGCGTCGAATTAAACCACATGCTCCACCGCTTGTGCGGGCCCCCGTCAATTCCTTTGAGTTTTAATCTTGCGACCGTACTCCCCAGGCGGAATGCTTAAAGCGTTAGCTGCGCCACTAGTGAGTAAACCCACTAACGGCTGGCATTCATCGTTTACGGCGTGGACTACCAGGGTATCTAATCCTGTTTGCTCCCCACGCTTTCGTGCCTCAGCGTCAGTATCGGGCCAGTGAGCCGCCTTCGCCACTGGTGTTCTTGCGAATATCTACGAATTTCACCTCTACACTCGCAGTTCCACTCACCTCTCCCGAACTCAAGATCTTCAGTATCAAAGGCAGTTCTGGAGTTGAGCTCCAGGATTTCACCCCTGACTTAAAGACCCGCCTACGCACCCTTTACGCCCAGTGATTCCGAGCAACGCTAGCCCCCTTCGTATTACCGCGGCTGCTGGCACGAAGTTAGCCGGGGCTTATTCTTGCGGTACCGTCATTATCTTCCCGCACAAAAGAGCTTTACAACCCTAGGGCCTTCATCACTCACGCGGCATGGCTGGATCAGGGTTGCCCCCATTGTCCAATATTCCCCACTGCTGCCTCCCGTAGGAGTTTGGGCCGTGTCTCAGTCCCAATGTGGCTGATCATCCTCTCAGACCAGCTACTGATCGTCGCCTTGGTGAGCCATTACCTCACCAACTAGCTAATCAGACGCGGGCCGATCTTTCGGCGATAAATCTTTCCCCGTAAGGGCTTATCCGGTATTAGCACAAGTTTCCCTGTGTTGTTCCGAACCAAAAGGTACGTTCCCACGCGTTACTCACCCGTCTGCCGCTGACGTATTGCTACGCCCGCTCGACTTGCATGTGTTAAGCCTGCCGCCAGCGTTCGCTCTGAGCCAGGATCAAACTCTCAAGTTGGACTTGAACTTTGAACCGGCTGATCACAACGTTTGACGAGGTCCCACCATTTTTCATCGACCGAAGTCGACGAGCTGCCCGCGATTCACATCGCTGGCAACGATGGTGTAACCTTTAAACGTGTACCGCCGAAGTCTTTCGTCCGGTCTCGATCAGAAAAGCCGAAGCTCTTCAGAAGCGAGACCCGCAAGGACTCCGCCGTCCACGTTTCTCTTTCTTCATCTTCACTTGTCAAACAGCCCGGGACCGGGTGGCCCCAACCTTCCGGAGTGGAAGGGTTCCGACACCCTTACCGACGATGAATGAACTCCAACCGACTGGTGTCGGCTGTTGTGTCACTCAACAAGGTGAGGAGCATCAGTGGCGCGTTCGCTCGCCTTGGTCAGTGACCCGGCGGCGCCGCGCTCAGTGGTTGGGGTTATAGGCCCCACCTTCCGGGCTGTCAACGCCAATCGTCAACAAAACGTCGCACAGTGGATTGTTGAAAAAATTCGAGCGATTCCAGCGCATTAGCGAGGCCGTGAGCCCGTTACCCGAAGCCGCGCGGTAAAAAATCTCAAAAAAAGTTTGCGCCCCGAGGGCCTCCAATGGGGCTCCGGAAGTGGCTTTGGGCGCCCTCCCCGGGCGGCCCCCAGCGCCCGCCCCTTCAGGAAACTTTTTCCATATTAGGCGCCGTACTTGAGCCACATTCCCGCGGCGTTCTGATAAGAGACAAGCTTGAATCGCGGGGATGCCAGTGGGGGCTGCCGGCGGTTTGCGTGGGGTCAGAGGAAGGCGATCATACGATGAAGCGGCCTTCTTCAGACATTCGAGAGACATCGAGAGATCTTTTTCCGCTTAGCTGTTCGTAATTTCGGCCGGCCCGTCATCAGGGCCTTCTGACCGCGGACGCCTGTGCGGCTTGCCGTTTCCTGTGACGCCCCTCCAAGAGGGCGGCCAGGAAGGGGCTCGAAACCGGGCTGGTATGGGCCTCTTGGGTCGTTGATTGGGGGACTTGGGTTGAACCACAGGACGTCACGCGGCGCTTATGGGCGTGAGACCGGGATCATCGATCTCGGCCACGAACCGCCGCTTTCCGTCGATGGTTCCGAAGCTGCCGTCATCGATCGCCGTCGTGTTTCGGTACAGTGGTTCAGCGGGACAATTCTGACCGGACTTTGCGGCGCAGCCCTGATCGGCGGCGCCGTTTTCGCTTCGCTCGACGGCGAGATGACCTTCGCCAAGGTGCCGGAGCGGGTCGAAGGCGCGCTGCGCGGTGCATTTGGCGCAGCTGATCGCGCCGCCACGCTGCACAAGAGCGACCGTCTGCCACCGCCGAGCGAATCCACGGCCTCGCGCAACATCGTGCGCGTCTCCACAGTGGCCCGCGTCGGCAATCGCGACGTGATGCGGGTGCGCCCCTTCGTCCGGATCGCCGGCAATCTGTCGATGACGACGAGCGACCTGTCGGCGAAGATTCCGCCGTTCAACGCCCAGCGCCTGCTCACCGACGTCGGCTCCGATCCGAAGACCGCCGCCGACGATCCCAACAACCCCGAAGCGGTCGAACCCGACGCCGAGGTCTCCTTCGTCACCAAGGACCTGTCGCCGGTGCTGCCGAAGGCCAAGATTTCCGCGGTGGTGGCGCTCGACGACATCCTGATGCGGGTCCGCGATGCCGCCAACTGGCGCGGCAATGGCGGGGTGCGCTACGCCTCGCTCGCCAATGCCACCGCCGACGTTTCCGGCGCAACCGGCGCGTCCGACATCAAGATGGCCTACGCCACCGAGGTGTCGCCGTCCGATCCCTATGCCGGCTTCGAGACGCGCGTGGTGCCGGAAAACGTCACGCTGCTGCCGAAGACCAAGGAGCAGATTACCGGCGGCAATCCCAACGTCGAGCGCGTCCATCTGGTCAAGAAGGGCGACAGCGTCGCCTCCGTCCTGCGCGATCTCGGCGCGACGGCCGACGAGATCAAGGCGATCGCCGCAACGCTCGGCCCGCGCGGCCGCGACGGCGGCCTGAAGGAAGGCGAGAAGCTCCGCATCCTGATGGCGCCCGCAAGCCCCGGCGCCCGGCTCCAGCCCTATCGCGTCGTAGTTGCAAACGACACCATGGTCGAGGCAATCGCGGCGCTGTCCGACCTCGGCAAATACGTCGCGGTCGACGTCTCCAGCATGAACACCGTCGCTGACGCCACGGCCAACGCCAACAGCGACGACGATGACGACGATGACGGCACCGGCGTGCGGCTCTACCAGAGCATCTACGAGACCGCGATGCGCAACAAAGTGCCGATGCCGGTCATCGACGACATGATCAAGATCTACTCCTACGACGTCGATTTCCAGCGCAAGGTGCAGCCCGGCGATTCCTTCGACGTCTTCTACGCCGGCGAAGACGAGGGCGTGACGTCGAACGAAAAGAACGACGTGCTGTTCGCTTCCCTCACGGTCGGCGGCGAGACCAAGAAGTACTACCGCTACCAGAGCCCCGACGACGGCGTCGTCGACTACTACGACGAGACCGGCAAGAGCGCGAAGAAGTTCCTGGTCAGGAAGCCCGTCAACAACGCCATCATGCGCTCCGGCTTCGGCGGCCGCCGCCATCCGATCCTCGGCTATGTGAAGATGCACACCGGCGTCGACTGGGCCACCGCCTACGGCACGCCGATCTTCGCCTCCGGCAACGGCGTGATCGAGAAGGCCGGCACTGAGGGCGGATACGGCAAATACATCCGCATCAAGCACAATAACGGCTACGAGACGGCCTACGGCCACATGTCGGCCTTCGCCAAGGGCATGGAAGCCGGCAAGAAGGTCCGCCAGGGCCAGGTCATCGGCTTCGTCGGCTCGACCGGCGCGTCGACCGGCCCGCACGTGCACTACGAAATCCTCGTGAACGGCCGCTTCGTCGATCCGCTGCGCGTGAAACTGCCGCGCGGCCGCTCGCTGGAAGGCCCGATGCTCGCCAGCTTCGAGAAGGAGCGCGACCGGCTCGACGGCATGATGAGCGGCCGGGGCGGCGCCATCGCCCGTATCTCGGATGCGACCGGCGGACCGTTGCAGGTCACCAACCGGTAAGCCGGCAACCGGCCGACATCGACCGGACATCTTCACCAACACGGTTGAATGGGACGCTTTCGAAGCGGCGCCGCTTTACGGCGTCACAACGTCAAGTTTCGTTTGCCAAAGCCGGATGACGGGCGAATACTTTCCAAAAAATGGGAGGTCACGCCATGAAGAACAGGCTTGCCTGTGCAGCCGTCGTTGCTGCGATTTTCTGCACCACGAGCGCGTCAGCCCAGACATTGCCGGAGACTTGGGAGGTCAAGAAACTCGTCCCCGGTTCGGCGTTCCATGGCGTGCACGGGCTCGGGGTCGATAAGGCCGGCCATCTGTTTGCCGGCAGCGTCGCCGGCGCCATGCTCTACGAAGTGGACATCGCCGGAGGTACCGCCAAGGTTGCAATCCCTGCTCCGGTCGGGATGGCCGACGACATCGCATTCGCACCCGACGGCACCATGGCCTGGACCGGCTTCCTGACCGGCGATCTCTATTCGCGCAAGGGCGACGGCCCGATCAAGAAGCTCGCCTCCGGCCTTCCCGGCATCAATTCGCTGGCCTTCCGCAAGGACGGCAGGCTCTACGCCACGACCGTCTTTCTCGGCGACACGCTCTACGAGATCGACGTCGAGGGCGTCAAACCGCCGCGTCAGATCATGGAGAAGATGGGCGGCCTCAACGGCTTCGAGTTCGGTCCCGACGACAAGCTCTACGGTCCGCTCTGGTTCAAGGGACAGGTCGCCAAGGTCGACGTCGACAAGGCCGAGCTGACCGTCGTCGCCGACGGCTTCAAGGTCCCGGCCGCGGTGAATTTCGATTCCAAGGGCAATCTCTGGGTGGTCGACACCGCGCTCGGCCAGCTCGTTCGGGTCGATCCCAAGTCGGGCGCCAAGACCATGGTCGCACAGCTGAAGCCGTCGCTGGACAACCTCGCGATCGACGACAAGGACCGCATCTACGTCTCCAACATGGCCGACAACGGCATCCAGGAAGTCGATCCGGCGACCGGCAAAGCCAGGCAAATCATCATCGGCAAGCTCGCGCTGCCCGGCGGCCTCGGCATCACCTCGGAGAATGGCAAGGATACGATCCATGTCGCCGACGTGTTCGCCTATCGCACGGTGGACGGTGCGACCGGCGAGATCACCGAGAAGGCGCGCATGCATGCCGCCGGCGTCACACTCGAATATCCGATGAGCGCGACGGCAAAGGGCAACGACGTGATCCTGTCGAGCTGGTTCACCGGCACGGTGCAGGTGATCGACGGCAAGACCGGCGCGACGCGCGACATGCTGCATGGCTTCCAGGCGCCGCATGATGCGATCGTGCTCGATGACGGCAGCATCCTGGTGGCCGAGTTCGGCACCAAGTCGCTGGTCCGCGTCAGCGGCGAACACGGCAAGGATCGCACCACGCTGATCGGTGGCCTCGAGGGCCCGGTCGGCCTCGTCGGCGGATCGCGTGGCGAGGTCTATGTCACCGAAGCCGTTTCGGGCGCCGTCTCCATGATCGCGGACAACGGCGAAAAGACCGTGGTCGCCAAGGAGCTGAAAATGCCCGAGGGCATCGCACGCACCCGCGACGGCAAGCTGATCGTAGCGGAAGTCGGCGCCAGGCGGTTGATCGAGATCGCCCCGGAGAGCGGCAAGATCACCGAGATCGCGGCCGATCTCCCGATCGGCCTGACGGGCGCCCCCGGCGGTCTGCCGACCCACGTCCCGACAGGCGTGGCGATCGGCGCCTCAGGCGTGATCTACTTCTCGTCCGACATCGAGAATGCGATCTACAAGGTGGCGAAGAAGTAGCGACTGCCAGCGGGATCCGGCCGCGAGGGAACCGGTCCGCCGGTTCCCGGTTACACGCTGACGGGAAGCCGACCAGCAGGAGGATCGCCCCATGACGCGCCTCTCACGCGACGATGTCATCAAGGCCGTGGATCGGGCCGACGAGGTCACCATCGCCCAGATCATCGGAACCGGCGCGACCGCCGAGGAACTCGCCGAAGCCCAGGCCTGGCTCGCCAATGACGAGCCGATGATCAACGACCTACGTCCGTTGGCGCAAGGCCGCGTGCGCGAGCTTGTCGACATCCTGTCGGAGCTCGAGCAGGAGGACGACGAGCAAGGCCCAGCCGCCCCAGGCTCGACGTCTACAGTCAGCTAAAGTGAAATGGCTTTGGGCTGAATCAATGACCGCGGGCTCGGTTAACCTCTCCCGCTTGCTTGCGGGAGAGGCATAGGCCGCCTTCGGCGGCCGTCCACTTAGAACGCCGAGGCGCAGCCTCGGCTATGGCGAAGCGCCGGGTGAGGGTTCTCTCCACACAGGGGTTCTCGACAGGGGTCTCGATTGAGGAGACACCCCAGCCCTGCCCTCCTCCGCAAGCGGGAGAAGGAGCGCACCTGAGCGTCTCGACTCCGGCAAACCGGCCGACCTGACCAAAATGAATCGTCCCGAAGAGGACGGACCTCTCCGGGACGATCTTGCCTGGCGGCGAGCGCCAATGATCAGTTCAGCTTCCGCTTCGTCACCGGCGCCTCGAACTGGGTGATCTCCGCGGTTTGCGGTGCCTTGCCGTTGAAGGTCAGCACGTTGCCTTCGGACGAGATCGCGACGTTGTCGCCGTCCCTGACGTCGCCGGCCAGGATCATCTCGGCGAGCGGATCCTGGAGGTAGCGCTGGATCACCCGCTTCAGCGGCCGTGCGCCATAAGCGGGATCCCAACCCTTGGCGGCGAGCCAGTCGCGGGCTGCAGCATCGAGCGTCAGCACGATCTTGCGATCGGTCAGGAGCTTCTGGAGCCGCGCGAACTGGATCTCGACGATCCGGCCCATCTCGCTCCTCTGCAAGCGATGGAACAGGATGATCTCGTCGACACGGTTGAGGAATTCGGGGCGGAAATGTCCCCGCACCATTCCCATCACCTGCTCGCGGACGGCCGAGGTGTCTTCGCCCTCGGGTTGATTCACCAGGAACTCCGAACCGAGGTTCGAGGTCATGATGATCAGCGTGTTGCGGAAATCGACGGTACGGCCCTGGCCATCGGTCAGGCGGCCGTCGTCGAGCACCTGCAACAGGACGTTGAAGACGTCAGGATGCGCCTTCTCGATCTCGTCGAACAGCACGACCTGGTAGGGCCGGCGCCGCACCGCTTCGGTGAGCGCGCCGCCCTCGTCATAGCCGACATAGCCCGGAGGCGCGCCGATCAGCCGCGAGACCGAATGCTTCTC
This sequence comes from Bradyrhizobium sp. CCBAU 11386, assembly GCF_028128955.1. NCBI lineage: Bacteria > Pseudomonadati > Pseudomonadota > Alphaproteobacteria > Hyphomicrobiales > Nitrobacteraceae > Bradyrhizobium > Bradyrhizobium sp. CCBAU 11386. The sequence goes on along the minus strand of NZ_LBKA01000193.1, from coordinate 17,217 downwards.
CATGTACTCGGACATGTCGAGGCGGACCATCGCGGTCTCGTCGTTGAACAGGTACTCCGCCAAGGCTTTGGTCAGCTCGGTCTTGCCGACGCCGGTCGGCCCCAGGAACATGAACGAGCCGGTCGGCCGGTTCGGGTCCTGCAAGCCCGCGCGCGAGCGGCGCACGGCGGTTGCGACCGCACGCACGGCCTCGGCCTGGCCGACGACGCGGGTGCCGAGCTGCTCCTCCATCTTCAGGAGCTTCTCCTTCTCGCCTTCCAGCATCTTGTCGACCGGCACGCCGGTCCAGCGCGAGACCACCTGCGCGATGTGGTTGGCGGTGACCGCCTCCTCCATCATCTCGCCGGAGTTCTGCGTTGTATTGTCCTTGGCCTCGATGTCGGCAAGCTTCTTCTCGAGCTCGGGGATCCGGCCATAGGCCAGCTCGCCGGCCTTCTGGAATTCGCCGCGCCGCTGGGCGTTGGCAAGCTCGACGCGCAAGCTGTCGAGCTCAGCCTTCAACTTCTGGGCATCGGAGAGCTTGTTCTTCTCCGCGCTCCAGCGCGCCGTCAGCGCCGCCGACTTCTCCTCGAGCTCGGCAAGGTCCTTCTCCAGCGTCTGGAGCCGGGTCTTGGAGCCGACATCGCTTTCCTTCTTCAGCGCCTCCTGCTCGATCTTGAGCCGGATGATCTCGCGGTCCAGCGAATCCAGCTCTTCCGGCTTGGAGTCGACCTGCATCTTCAGTCGCGCCGCGGCCTCGTCCATGAGGTCGATCGCCTTGTCCGGCAGGAAGCGGTCGGTGATGTAGCGGTTGGACAGCGTCGTGGCGGCCACGAGCGCGGAATCGGTGATCCGCACGCCATGGTGCTGCTCGTACTTGTCCTTCAGCCCGCGCAGGATCGAGATGGTGTCCTCGACCGAGGGCTCGCTGACGAAGATCGGCTGGAAGCGCCGCGCCAGCGCCGCATCCTTCTCGACGTGCTTCTGGTACTCGTCGAGCGTGGTCGCGCCGATGCAGTGCAATTCGCCGCGGGCGAGCGCGGGCTTGAGCAAGTTGGACGCGTCCATCGCGCCGTCGCCCTTGCCGGCGCCGATCAGCGTGTGCATCTCGTCGATGAACAGGATGAAGGTGCCCTCGCTCCCGATCACTTCCTGGAGCACGGCCTTCAGCCGCTCCTCGAACTCGCCGCGGTATTTCGCGCCGGCAATCAGCGCACCGAGATCGAGCGAGAGCAGCTTCTTGTCCTTCAGGCTCTCCGGCACGTCGCCATTGACGATGCGCAGCGCGAGGCCCTCGGCGATGGCGGTCTTGCCGACGCCGGGCTCGCCGATCAGGACGGGATTGTTCTTGGTCCGGCGCGAGAGCACTTGAATCGTGCGGCGGATCTCCTCGTCGCGGCCGATGACCGGGTCGAGCTTGCCGTCGCGCGCCGCCTGGGTCAGGTCGCGGGCATATTTCTTCAGCGCGTCATAGGCGTTCTCGGCGGTCGCCGAGTCGGCCGTGCGGCCCTTGCGCAGCGCCTCGATGGCCGCGTTGAGGTTTTGCGGGGTGACACCGCCCTTGTTGAGGATCACGCCGGCCTCGCTGGTCTTCTCCAGCGTGAGGCCGAGCAGCAGCCGCTCGACGGTGACAAAGCTGTCGCCGGCCTTCTCGCCGGCCTTTTCGGCGGCATCGAAGGTGCGGGCCAGTTCGGGCGCCAGATAGATTTGCCCGCCGCCGCCAGAGACCTTCGGCACCTTGTTCAGGGCGTCCTCGGTCGCCTTCAGAATTGCGCGGGAATTGCCGCCGGCACGGTCGATCAGACCGGCAGCGAGCCCCTCATTGTCGTCCAGCAGGACTTTCAGGACGTGCAGGGTCGAAAATTGCTGGTGCCCCTCGCGCATCGCAAGCGATTGCGCCGACTGGATGAAGCCCCTGGATCGTTCGGTATACTTCTCAATGTTCATCTTTTCTGTCCCTCGGCCTGCCCATGGAGCCCTCTAAGGCACTCCACACGGCATCTTCATTGGGTTTCCGATTACCGCATTGACGTTTCTCAACCGGTAACGGTCGTCATTTACCGACGCTGCCGCCGGCTTGAGGCAGATGTGGGAAGCGGCTTGCGGGAGCGAAAGAGGCCAGTTCACAATTTCGTGCGCTGTTTGGCCGGCTTGGCGCCAGGAGGTCGAATCCCCTAAGTAGCGGCATGACAGCCAGCCAGACCGCCGAAATCACCGATCTCTATCGCTATCCGATCAAGGGCCTGACGCCGGAGCGCCTGTCCCGCGTCGCCTTGCGGCGAGGGGAAACCCTGCCGGCCGACCGCCGCTACGCCATCGAGAACGGCCCGAGCGGGCTCGATCCCGATGCGCCGGCCTGGAAGCCAAAAATCCAGTTTCTGATGCTGGCGCGCAATGAGCGGCTGGCTTCCCTCGACAGCCGTTTCGAGGACGCGACCAACCGCCTGACCATCCGCAAGGACGGCCAAATCGTCGCCAGCGGCGATCTGGAGACCGCCGCCGGGCGCGCCGTTATCGAGCGCTACTTCAGCGAGAACTTTCAGCCCGAGTTGAAGGGCCCGCCCAAGGTTCTGTCGGGCCGCGACCACAGCTTTTCCGACGTCGCCCGCAAGGTCGTGTCCATCATCAATCTCGACAGCGTCCGCGCGATCGAGACCATGCTCGGTGGCGCCGCAGTCCACCCCCTGCGCTTCCGCGCCAATCTCTACGTGAAGGGCTGGCCGGCCTGGTCCGAACTCGACCTCGTCGGCCAGACGCTCGCGATCGGTCAGGCCCGGCTGCAAGTGGTCAAGCGCATCGTCCGTTGCCCGGCCACCAATGTCGATCCGGAGACCGCAAAGCGCGACCTCGAAATCCCGCCGACGCTCTCGCGCCATCTCGGCCACATGGATTGCGGCATCTATGCCGAGGTGATCGCCGGCGGCGAGATCGGCGTGGGGGATGCGGTCGCGGTGGAAGAGCCGAAGCTGGTGTGAGCTTTCTCCCGTCGTCCCGGACAAGCGCGCCCTAAGCGCGCGCCGATCCGGGACCCATAGCCACAGGGAGTGATTTGGCGAAGACTCGTGGTTACCAGCTCGCGCGACGACACAAGGCTGTGGTTATAGGTCCCGGATCTGCGCTGACGCTTGTCCGGGACGACAATCTCATGTGATGCGAGGGTCCGCCCCCACCCTATGACTCTCGCACCTCAGTTCGGCATCACATACGCATAGATGCGGCCGCGCGAGACCGGGGCCTCGCGGACGCGGTTGCCGTTGTTGCCGGAGATCATGATCGGATTGCCCTGCGCGTCGACGCCGGTGATGATTCCGACGTGGCCGCCCCGGCCGCCGCGCGACATCACCGCGATGGCACCGACCTGCGGGCCGGAGACACGCGTGCCGTAACGCGCGAACGAATTCGCCATGTCCGAGCCGGTGCCATGGTGGCCGGTTTTCTCAAGCACCATGTTCATGAAGCGCGCGCACCACAGGCTGCCGCGCCCGGTCGGGTTACCGCCGAGATAGCGGCGCGCCTCGGACACGAGGCCCGATCCGCCGCCGAAACCGCCGCTCATGCCCATGTTGCCGGCGTTGCCAATATCGCCAGCGCTGCTCTTGTTGACAGCGTAGCTGATGTTGGCAGCGCGGCTCACTTTGCCAGCGCGGCGCATGTTTCCGCCGATGCCCATGTCACCGCCGTCCATGTAGCGCATGTCACCCATGCCGCCGCTGTTGGTGTTCGGATCATAGCTGGCCTGCGTATTCATGAATCCGCCGGCCTGCAGCTGCGCCGCGCTGCGCTCGAAGCGCGAGCTGCGGGCCTGATGCCGATAGTGATGATGTCTGCTGGCGTGATGCACGTAAGCGTGCCGCTCTGCGCTATGACGATGAGGCCGCGCCGAGGCCGGAGAAACAAACGCGGCGACCGCCGCAAAGAAAAGCGCCAGCGCGACAACACAACGCGACAGGCGAGACGCAAACAACTCGAACATTAGTCATCCTTCGTTGACACCCCCACTTCCCAGCCGGCCCGTGCGCGGCCGACATCCGCCGGGCCGTAAAGCTTCCGGATGTGGCGAGAACAAGACGCCGCGCGGCGGCGCGAATTAACGCTTCGGGGAATTGTTGCGATGATTTTGTGTCGATGCAGGTCTGTTGCCGCCGCATTGCGGACAACAGCATTAACTGCAATTCTCGAAACCACGGCTTGAAGAGAGGGAAACGGTTAATGCCCCACGCCACGACCAGGGACGACGTCCGCATCTATTTCGAAGAGGCGGGCCAGGGAACGCCGATCATTTTCCTGCACGAGTTCGCGGCCGACTACACCAATTGGGAGCCGCAGATGCGTTACTTCTCGCGCGGCCACCGCTGCATCACCTATTCGGCGCGCGGCTACACGCCGTCGGATGTGCCTGAGGGCGAGGTCTACACCTACACGCATTTCTACACCGACGCGCTCGCGGTGCTCGATCATCTCAAGATCGATCGTGCGCATCTCGTCGGGCTGTCGATGGGCGCTTATTCATCGCTTCAGATCGGACTGAACACGCCGCAGCGTGCGCTGTCGATGACGCTCGCCGGCGTCGGCTCAGGCTCGGAGATCGAGAATCTCGACGCCTGGCGCAAGCAATGCCGCACCAATGCCGAGCAGTTCGAAACGCTCGGCTCCATGGAGGTGGCAAAAATCACGCGCGAGGCGCCGAGCCGGATTCCCTTCCTGGTCAAGGACCCGCGCGGCCACGCCGATTTCTACGCCGCGCTGGCGCGGCACGATGCCAGGGGATCGGCGAGCACGATGCGCGGCTTCCAGGGCGGCCGTCCCTCGATTTACACGATGACGGACGCGATCAGGCGCGTCGCAACGCCGGCGCTGATCATCTGCGGCGACGAGGACGATCCCTGCGTCGGGCCGAGCCTGTTCTTGAAGAAGCATCTGCCGGCCGCGGGCCTTGCGATGTTTCCGAAGTCAGGCCACGTGCTCAATCTCGAGGAGCCGGCGCTGTTCAACGAGACCGTGGAGCGGTTCGTCACGCTGGTGGAAGCGGGAAGATGGCCGGTGCGCGATCCGAGGTCGCTGCCCATGGGTTGACTTGTCATTCCGGGATGCGCCGACAGGCGCAGGCCCGGAATCCATCGCTCGACAAACGCTGTGGTACGATGGATTCCGGGCTCGCGCTTCGCGCGGCCCGGAATGACGGCGGGACTACTTCCCTCCGCCGCGCGTCAGCAGAAACACCCCCTGCTCGCCGAACATGTTCCACACCCACCAGGGCAGGTTCAGCGGCACCGGGCGGCCATAGAGATCGAGCGCCACCGAGCGTTCCATCTTGACGTTGATCTCGTCGCAGAGCTCGACGAAATCCTTGATGGTGCAGAAGTGGATGTTGGCGGTGTCGTACCAGGTCGCCGGCAGGTTCTCGGTGCGCGGCATGTGGCCGCCGATCAGGAGCTGGAGCCGCATCTTCCAGAAGCCGAAGTTCGGGAACGAGACGATGGCGCGGCGACCGATGCGCAGCAGATTCTCCAGCACCACACGCGGCTGCCGCGTCGCCTGGAGCGTCTGCGACAGGATCACGTAGTCGAAGGCATCATCGGGATAGTTCACGAGGTCGGTGTCGGCGTCGCCCTGCACCACCGCGAGGCCCTTGGCGACGCAGCGGTTGACGCCCTCGCGCGACAATTCGATGCCGCGACCATCGATGCCGCGGGTCTCCAGAAGCTGGAGCAGATCGCCGTCGCCGCAGCCGACATCGAGCACCTTCGAGCCCGGCTTGACCATCTCGGCGACGAGCAGATGGTCGGCGCGAAAATGACCTGATCGTTCCGAGTCAAGGCCGCCCAGCGGCAGCACTTCCTGCACTGACATCCTGGCCACCCTTGTTAGCTATTCTTGCCGTTGAGTCCGCGCGCCTTGCCTGCCGATTCCAGGAAGGCGCGGGCGATGTCGAAGAATTCGGGCACGTCGAGCAGGAAGGCGTCATGGCCGCGATCGGTCTCGATCTCGGCAAACGACACCCGCGCGCTCGACGCATTCAGCGCATGCACCAGCGCGCGCGATTCCGAGGTCGGAAACAGCCAGTCGCTGGTGAAGGAGACCACGCAGAAGCGCGTCTTGATGCCGGTGAACGCCTTCGCCAGCACGCCGCCATGGTCGCCGGCGATGTCGAAATAGTCCATCGCGCGCGTCAGATAGAGATAGGAGTTGGCGTCGAAGCGCTCGACGAAGGACGAGCCCTGGTAGCGCAGATAGGACTCGACCTGGAAGTCGGCGTCGAACGAGAAGGTCGGCAGGTCGCGATCCTGCATGCGCCGGCCGAACTTGCGGTGCAGCGCGGCGTCGGAGAGATAGGTGATGTGCGCCGCCATCCGTGCAACCGCGAGGCCACGATGCGGATGGATGCTGCGATCGGCATAGCCGCCATTGTGCCAGTCGGGATCGGCCATCACGGCCTGGCGGCCGAGCTCGTGGAAAGCAATGTTCTGCGCCGAGTGCCGCGTCGAGCAGGCAATCGCCAGCGCGGAATACACGCGCTTGGGGTAGGCCGCCGTCCATTGCAGCACTTGCATGCCGCCCATCGAGCCGCCGACCACCGCGAACAGCGTGTCGATGCCGAGCCGGTCGAGCAGCATCGCCTGCGCGCGAACCATGTCGGGGATGGTGATGACCGGGAAATCCAGGCCCCACACTTTGCCGGTCGCGGGATTGATCGAGGCGGGCCCGGTCGAGCCCATGCAGCCACCGATGACATTGGCGCAGATGATGAAGTATTGGCTCGGGTCGAGCGGGCGGCCCGCACCGACCAACGTTTCCCACCAACCGGGCTTGCCGGTGACAGGGTGTACATTGGCGACATGCTGGTCGCCGGTCAGCGCATGGCAGATCAGGATTGCGTTGGAGCGATCGGCGTTCAGCTCGCCATAGGTCTGGTAGGCGATCTGGAACGGCGAAAGATCGACCCCGCAGTCGAGCGGCAACGGCTGATCAGCGCCGAAGTGTGCGACGAGCGAACTCGGATGATCCACTTCGTGCGACCGTTCATCGGCACTGATCGCGGGAATGGGAATCGACGTGACGCCAACCATCTGACCATCGACCTCGTTTGCGATCGGACTTCAGACCGCTACTTGCATCAGGCCATGAAAAACCCGGCCTGAACGATAGGTTCGGCCGGGATCGGAAGCGTCCCCGGCCTGTTTAGCGAGTTTTTTAACGTGGCTGCAAGCCGGCCGGCTCAAATGACCACGGAACAGGCAAAACTTAGCGGCTTGGACGGTTTCCGTCAAGATACGGTCCGGATTAACCAAATTCGTCCCTGTCGCGTCAGCCGAAAGGGCCCAATTTCCCTTTGCATTTCTCTTTGCTTTCGCCGCTCCGACTGCCTAATCAAGACATCGACCGCAGCGGGTCCGACCTTACCGATCGACTTGGCCGACCCGCATTGGAACGCCTCTCAACAGCACTTGCCAGATATGTCCCAACGTCCGCCCGCGCCACCATCGTTGCAGGAATTGCGCAAGGAGATCGACGCGATCGACGAGGGCATGCATCGCCTCCTGATGCAGCGCGGCGACATCATCGACCGCCTGATCCAGGTGAAGCAGACCCAGGAGGTCGGCTCGGCGTTCCGGCCGGCGCGCGAGGCCGACATGATGCGGCGGATCGTGGAGCGTCATCGCGGCATCCTGCCGCTCGATACGGTCGAGAGCATCTGGCGCGTCATCATCGCGACGTTCACTTACGTGCAGGCACCGTTCGCGGTGCATGCCGACATCTCGGTGAGCGAGCCCGCGATGCGCGATTCCGTGCGATTCCATTTCGGCTTCACCGTGCCTTATGTTGCGCATTTCAGCGCGCAGGCGGCGGTCGAGGCGGTGGCGAAATCCAAGGGCGACCTGGCGCTGGTCTCGGCGACTTCCAGCCGGACCCCGTGGTGGCTGGAGCTGGAAGCCGAAGGCGCACCAAAGATCATCGCGCGGCTGCCTTTCGTCGAACGCGCCGACCATCCGGCCGCGCTGCCCGTGTTCGCGATCTCGCGCGTCGCCGACAGTGCCCTGGTGACGGAGGTGGAGACCTTCAGCGTGCGCGTCTCGGGGTGGAATGCCGAGATCGCGCGGGCGCTGTCGCCGCTCGCCGACATCGTGGCGGTGCCCGATACCGCCTTCGACGGCGCAGCGCTGCTGGTCTCGGTTACGAGCGCGAGCAGCATCGACAAGATCAAGGCTGCCCTGATCGAGGCGGGGGCCTCGGTGCGCTCCACGGCCCTCGTCGGCAGCCACGCAACGCGCTATACGGTGCCCCCGACCGGGTCGAAATCGTAAGTCACGAGCCGCCTGCCATTCCGGAGTTGAAGATGTCCCGCCCCGTGCCGAACCCCGGCATTCTCGATATTGCGCCTTACACGCCCGGCAAGAGCCCGGTGCCGGAGCCGGGCCGCAAGGTGTTCAAGCTCTCGGCCAACGAGACGCCGTTCGGTCCCTCGCCCAAGGCGATCGAGGCCTTCAAGAAGGTGGCTGATCATCTGGAAGACTATCCGGAAGGCACCTCCCGCGTGCTGCGCGAGGCGATTGGCCGCGCCTTCGGTCTCGACCCCAACCGCATCATCTGCGGCGCCGGCTCGGACGAGATCCTCAACCTGCTCGCCCACACCTATCTCAGCCATGGCGACGAGGCGATTTCGACCACGCACGGCTTCCTGGTCTACCCGATCGCGACCATGGCGGTCGGCGCCAGGAACGTGATCGCAGCCGAGAAGAACTTCACCGCTGACGTCGACGCCATCCTGAAGGCGGTGACGCCGCGCACGAAACTGGTCTGGCTCGCCAACCCGAACAACCCGACCGGCACCTATCTGCCGTTCGACGAGGTCAAGCGCCTGCGCGCCGGGCTGCCCTCGCACGTGCTGCTGGTGCTGGATGCCGCCTATTCCGACTACGTTTCTCGTAACGACTACGAAATGGGGATCGAGCTCGTCGCCACCACCGAGAACACCGTGGTGACGCACACCTTCTCCAAGATCCACGGTCTCGCCGCGTTGCGCATCGGCTGGATGTTCGGCCCCGAGCACGTCATCGACGCGGTCAACCGCATCCGCGGTCCGTTCAACGTGTCGACGCCGGCGATGTACGCCGCGGTCGCCGCGATCGAGGACACCGCGCATCAGGCGATGTCGAAGCAGTTCACCGAGACCTGGCGCAACTGGCTCACCGAGGAGATCGGCAAGCTCGGGCTGAAGGTGACGCCGAGCGTCGCCAATTTCGTGCTGATCCACTTCCCGACCGAGAAGGGCAGGACCTCGGACGAGGCCGACGCCTTCCTCACCAAGCGGGGTCTCGTGCTGCGGGCGCTGAAGAACTACGGCCTGCCGCATTCACTGCGCATGACCATCGGCACCGAGGAGGCCAACCGCCTCGTCGTCGACGGTTTGCGCGACTTCATGGCCGGCAAATGAGCGTACAGCCGCACTTCCAGCGCGTCGCCCTGATCGGCTTCGGCCTGATCGGCGGCTCGATCGCGCGCGCTGCGAAGCTCCAGGGCCTGGCCGGCGAGATCGTTACCACCGCGCGCTCTGAGAAGACGCGCGCTCGCGTGATCGAGCTCGGCATCGTCGACCAGGTCGTGGCGACCAATGTGGAGGCCGTGAAGGATGCCGATCTCGTCATCCTCTGCATTCCCGTCGGCGCCTGCGGACCGGTGGCGCAGGAGATCGCCGCGCATCTGAAGCCCGGCGCGATCGTCTCCGACGTCGGCTCCGTGAAGGGCGCGATCGTCAGGGACATGGCGCCACATCTGCCGAAGACCATTCATTTCGTGCCGGCGCACCCCGTGGCGGGCACCGAGCACTCGGGCCCGGATTCCGGCTTTGCCGAGCTCTTCATCAACCGCTGGTGTATCCTCACCCCGCCGGAAGGCGTCGACGCGTCGGCCACCGATCGCTTGCGCGCCTTCTGGGCGGCGATGGGTGCCAAGGTCGAGGTGATGACGCCGGATCACCATGATCTCGTGCTCGCGATCACCAGCCATCTGCCGCATCTGATCGCCTACACCATCGTCGGCACCGCCGACGAGCTGCAACAGGTGACGGAATCGGAAGTCATCAAGTTCTCTGCCGGCGGCTTCCGCGATTTCACCCGCATCGCGGCGTCTGACCCGACGATGTGGCGCGACGTCTTCCTCGCCAACAAGGAGGCCGTGCTGGAGATGCTCGGCACCTTCACCGAGGATCTGGCAAAACTCACCCGCGCGATCCGGCGCGGCGACGGCGAGGCGCTGTTCGACCACTTCACCCGTACCCGCGCCATCCGTCGCGGCATCGTCGAGATCGGCCAGGATTCGGCGGCGCCCGACTTCGGCCGGCCGCATGCGGCGCTGAAGAAGCCGTAGCTCCTGTCATTCCGGGGCGCCCGAAGGGCGAGCCCGGAATCCATTGGGCCATGGCGCACGCGGTGAAATGGATTCCGGGTTCGATGCTACGCATCGCCCCGGAATGACGAGAGAGGTTTTAATACAGCGGCGGGATCTGGCCGACCTTGACCGGGCCGAGCAGCACGGCGCCGTCCACGAATTTCAGCGGGAAGCTGCGGGCCTTCTTGCCTTCGAGCGTGCTCTCGGTGCCGATCGAATTGATGCCGGCGGCAACGCCGGCATTGGCGTTCTGCTTGATGACCTTGCCGAGGCCGGGGACGGCGCGATCGAGCGCGCCGAACAGATTGTTGAGATCCTGCGACTTCACGCCGGGCGCGACGCGGTCGAGCGTTGCCTGCGGCACGCCCTCTTCCAGCATCTTCTCGATGCCGAGCGCCGGGATCACCCGTTCGAGGCCTGTCACCGTCATCTGCAATTCGCCGTCGAGTCGGCCATTGGCCGACAGTCCGAGCGTGCCGGCTGCGACCGCGATCATCTCGCCCTGCTGGATCCGCGACTGCACGATCTCGATATGGCCGCCGGCGGCCTGAATCTCGCGGAAGCGCTCCGGCCAGGGTTTTGGCGTGAGGTCGGAGAGGCCGGTGACCTTGGCGCGCGTGTCCGCCTCGAACGGCTCGGCAAGCAAGGGATGCACGCCCTGGATGCTGCCCTGCGCGACATGGAGCACGGTCTCGATCACGGGATGATCGGACGGCGATCCGTCCGCGAGGCGCCCGTGCAGCTCGACCTGCTTGGCGCGCGCGAGCGGCACCTGCACGCTGCCGTCGAGTCGGTTGATGACGGGATCGTCGAACACGATGGAGGCGCGGTCCGGCACCGCCGGCAGGCCGACCACGCTGCTGCGGCCCTTGCTCCAGTTCACCACGAAGGTGTTTTGCGTAACGCCGTCGGTGAGGGTTGCCGGCGCGGAGAATTCGGCGATGACGCGCTTGGGATCGTAGACCTGGGCGACGACCAGGATGTTGTCGAGCTTGGCCGTGAACGGCGTCTTGCTCGCGTTCTGCGAGACCAGGGCGACGCTGGCGCCGGAACACTGCACCTCGAAGCGGAACGGGAAGCCCGCGATCGAGCGCTTGGCGCAATCATAGATGCGGCCGGACTTGGCCTCCTGCGCGCGCCAGGCGTCCGCGGCGATCTCGGCCTGCGAAGCGGCATAGAACCAGAAGCAGCTCCACGCGACGGCGAGGATCAGGAGGAGAATGGGTGCGATGAAAAGGCCCCAACGGGGGCGGCGGCCTGCGGCAACGGTCAGATTGGACATGCGGCGACCCTTTGACCTCAGATGATGGCAAATGTAAGCGAGGTTCGGCTGCGACGAAAGGCGGAGAATTCACTTCGCTTGGAGGCGCGGTTCTGGTAGCCGTGCCCGCCATGTCGGAAATCACCCTCCCCTCCGTCACCACAGCCAAGGGCGACCTCTGGGTGTTCGGCTATGGCTCGCTGATGTGGCGGCCGGGCTTCGAATTTATGGAACGCGTCCCGGCGCGGCTGGTCGGCGAGCATCGTGCGCTCTGCGTCTATTCCTTCGTGCATCGCGGCACGCCGGAGAAGCCGGGCCTGGTGCTCGGGCTCGATCGCGGCGGCGCCTGTCGCGGTATCGCCTTCCGCGTCGCCGAAAAGGACCGCGCCGACGTCCTCGCCTATTTGCGCGCGCGCGAGCAGGTGACGTCGGTCTATCGCGAGGTGATGCGTTCGGTGTGGCTGGAGAACGATGCGCGGCAGCGCGTCTCCGCACTCGCTTATGTCGTCGACCGCGGCCATGTGCAATATGCCGGCCGGCTGTCGCTCGCCGATCAACATCGCCACGTGCTCCAGGGTCACGGCCAGTCCGGGGCCAATCGCGACTACGTGACCGCGACGGTGAAGGCGATCGAGGCCGAAGGCTTTCGCGACACGCAACTGCATCAACTCGCGACGATGCTGCATGGGGAAGCGCATTCCCTGCACGCGCCGGCTCCGAGCGAAGAGCGCGAAAGCCGCTAGCTGCCGGTCGGCGCGTAGCTCGGCGCCGAACCGATCAACTGCTCCTGCTCCTTGCGGCCCGCCTCGACGAGGCGGTCGGTCGCCTCTTCGATCGCCGTTTGCACGCGGGAGAGATACTCGTCCTTCCGCAGGCCCGCCGGCAGCGGATCGAGAAACTCCACCACCAGCGTGCCGGGATAGCGCATGAAGGTGCGGCGCGGCCAGAACAGGCCGGAATTGAGCGCGATCGGCAGACACGGCACGCCGCAGGACGAATAGATCTGCGCAAAGCCGGTCTTGTAGTCGGGGGGCGCGCCCGGCGCGCGGCGCGTGCCCTCCGGAAAGATCACGAGCTGGCGGCCGCTGCGCACCGCCTCGCGCGCCCGCCGCGTCATGTCCAGCAGCGCCTTCACGCCGGCCTTGCGATCGATCGCGATCATCCCGGTCTTGACCAGGAACTGACCGAACACCGGAATCTGCATGAGCTGACGCTTGAGGATGAAGATCGGGCGGTCGAAGAACCCCGGCAACACGAAGGTTTCCCAGAACGACTGATGCTTTGCCACGATCACCAGCGGCCCCTGCGGGATCTTGTCCTGCCCGCGGAATTCGACCTTGATGTTGCAGATCACCCGCATCAGGACCAGCGTCGCCTTCGCCCACCATCCCGCGACCGTCAGCATGGCACGCGGCGGCATAGCAAAGGTCGGCAGCGCCACGATCGCAAGACACACCAGCACGGCGTAGAACAGCACGTTGAACACGAGCGAGCGCAGGAAAATCAAGAACATCGACGATCCGATCAATTGCCGATCAATTGGCCTGTGCAGTGGCGGGCCGCTTCGGCTGCATCCCGGGAGGCTGCTCCGATACTTCGGGCGAAAGGTCAATCCCGAAATCCTCCAGCCGCACCCTGACTTCGGCCGCGATATATTTGACATATTCCGACAGTAGCAGCCGCAAGGTGGACGCTGAGGCCCACCAGGGCTCCTCGCGCCATTTGTCGCCGACCACGGCGAACGGGATCAGAATCGTCTCCGGCATCGCGTGCGAGAATTCCACCAGCGCGCGCGGCATGTGATAATTCGAGGTCACCACGATCAGCGATTTGAATCGGCGCGCCTGCGCCCAGCGGCGCGCCTCCGCCGCATTGCCGCGGGTCGAGAGCGCGGTGCGGTCGAGGTCGACGCAGCAGGTCATGAAGGACTGGTTCTCCGGCAGAGTCCGGGAGATGTCGCTCGCGGTCGAGGTCGGATGCACGCCGGAAATCAGGAGCCGCCTGCCGTAACCGGCAGCCAGCAGCTCCATCGCATCCGACACCCGCGAGGAGCCGCCGGTCAAGACCACGATGCCGTCTGCCTTGCGGTCCGGCACAATCTCGGCGCCGCGCAACTGCGACAGGAACGCGATGAATCCGGCCGCCGCGCCGACGAAGGCGAACGCGATCGTCGACACCACGGCTGCGCGCAGCCAGCCGCGCGGCAATTTCGGCGATCGATCGTCGGTCGGCGAGGTCATGCGATGTCGGTAATCCCTTCCCCGGATGATTTTAAAACGTTTTGAGGCGAAGTGGAGTCCGGTTTATCAGGCTCTGCGAACGCAACGGACCGCGCGTTCCGCGCAGATTCCGGCCTCTCCCCGCAAGCGGGGAGAGGCGAAGAAACCTCAATCCACATCATTCAGCGTCGCGAACAGCGTCTGGCGCGAGGCGACGGCGGTGATGGCGCCGATCAGGACCGCCTGCACCGCGAGCACGACATAGCCGGAGGGCCGCAGCGAGAAGGTGCCGAGCAGGGCGGCGAACTGGTCGCCGACGGGCGTCCCCGAAAACCAGCCGGCGATCGACTCGGAGAAGCCGAACACCAGCATGGCGGCGCCGCCGCCGATCACGCCGCCCTCCAGGCCCAGCCTGAGGAAATGGCGCAGGAAGCGGTTGGCGATGTAGCGGTCGCCGGCGCCGACGAAATGCAGGACCTCGACGATCGGACGGTTCGCCGCCATGGCGCCGCGGGTCGCGAACGACACCGAGATGATGGTCGCGATGATCACGAGCGCGAGGATGCCGAGACCGGCGAGCACGGTGGCGTTGGTCATCGAGCGCATGCGCTCGATCCAGGCGCGGTGATCGTCGACGCTGGCGCTTGGCGCCACTTGCGTCACGCGGGCGCGCAAGGCGGTCAGATCGAGCGCCGTGCCGGGCTGCACGCGCGCGATGATCATGCGCGGCACCGGCAGATCGTCCATCGACAGGCCGGTGCCGAGCCAGGGCTCGAGCAGCTTGCCGCTCTCTTCCTTGGTGAACGGCTTGACCTCGACGATGCCGGGTTGGGCGCGCATCGCCTCGGTCACCGCGGCGGTGTCGCGCTCGAGGTCGCGCCCGGACTGCGGGCGAATCTGGATGGTGATCTCGCTCGCGACATCCGACTGCCATTCGGCGGCGGAGGCGCTGACCAGCAGCACCGTGCCCGTGGTCATCGAAGCGAGGAAGGTCATGATGGCGACGACGGCAACCAGCGCGCGCCCGTGGATCGAGGCGCGCGGCACGATCGGCGACATGTTGCGCGCCTTGGCCGGAAGCTGCGGACGCTCCTGTCCGAGGTCGACCAGCACGCCGCGCTCGTCGGTCCTACTCATAGACGTGCAGCCGTCCCTGATGCAGCACCAGCCGCCGCGCCTCGTACTGGTCCATCAGGCCGATGTCGTGGGTCGCGATGATGACGGCGGTGCCGGATTTGTTGAGCTCGATGAAAAGGCGCAGCAGGCGACGGCCGAGCGTCGGATCGACGCTGCCGGTCGGCTCGTCCGCGAGCAGAAGCTGCGGCCGCGAGATCACGGCGCGTGCGATCGCCGCACGCTGCTTCTCGCCGCCGGACAGGATCGGCGGCAGCGCGTCCATGCGTTCGCCGAGTCCGACCCAGCGCAAGAGGTCGATGACCTCCTTGCGATAGCTCGACTCGCTGCGGCCCATGACGCGGAACGGCAGCGCGACGTTCTCGTAGGTCGTCATGTGGTCGAGCAGGCGGAAATCCTGGAGCACGATGCCGATGCGCTTGCGCAGGTCGGCGATCTCGTCCTTGCCGAGCTGCGAGATGTCGTGGCCGAACAGGTTGACGAGGCCGCGCGTCGGCCGGTGCGACAGGAACAGCAGGCGCAAGAGCGAGGTCTTGCCGGCGCCGGACGGGCCGGTGAGAAACTGGAAGGAGTGCGCCGGGATCTGGAAATTGAGGTCGCGCAGGATCTCCGGCCCCAGACCGTAACGCAATCCGACATTTTCGAACCGAACCAAGCTCAGCTCCGTTCGAGAGGGGGCGATAGAAGCGGCGCGACGCTCCGCCACACGCGATCAACGGTTTTTGCGACCGTTATGGTTTCCGGTTCGTTAACGGTCGCCCTGTAGCATCCAGGACGCCCGGGTCTCCGCGCCCCTGGCATCGTCAAGACTCGTTCATGCATCAAGGCTCGTCCATGCATATCGTCTGCCCCCATTGTACGACATCCTACGCCATCAAGCTTGCAAGCCTGGGGGCGAACGGGCGGACAGTCCGCTGCTCCCGGTGCAAGCAGACCTGGGTCGCCTATGCCGAGGATGCCATCGAGGAGGCGTCCGTCCCGGCCATGGCCGCAGCCAGCCAGGCCGACGACCAGTCCGACCTCGCCGAGCAGTGGAACTCCTACGCCAAGGACGACGGCGCCACCGACACGCCTGTCGTCGACAGCCCCTCGATCGCCAGCGACTGGCCGGACGAGGACGCCAAGGAGACCGAGGACGAATGGTCGGCCGCCGCCCGGGAGGCCGAGGAAGAGGTCGCCGGCGCGCAGCACCAGTCCTGGTTCCGCGGACTGTTCAGCCGGCGCGGGGCACGGGTGAGGCGTCAGGTCCCCACCGCGGCGCCGCGAAAGTCCCATTTCGGCCTGCCGACCGCCTGCGCCGCCATGGGCGCGCTGGTGCTGGCCCTGATCGTCTGGCGCGGCGACATGGTGCGGCTGCTGCCGCAGACCGCGGCCTTCTACAGGATGGTCGGCCTCGACGTTAACCTGCGCGGGCTGGCCTTCAAGGACGTCAAGCTCTCCAGCGAGACTGTTGACGGTAAGCAGGTGCTGGTGATCGAGGGCGTCATCGTCGGCGAGGGCAAGAAGCCGCTCGACATCCCGCGGCTGCGCTTTGCGGTGCGCGACGCGCAAGGCGCGGAAATCTATGCCTGGAACGCGGTGCTGGAGCAGACCGTGCTGCGGCCCGGCGAGCGCGCCTTCTTCCGCTCGCGCCTGGCCTCGCCGCCGCCGGAGGGCCGCAATATCGACGTTCGCTTCTTCAACCGGCGCGACATTGCCGGCGGCAGCGTGTAATCGGGCTCGCAAGGTCCGCACGGGAGGTTGGTCCCAAGGTTGGTCCCATGCCAAAAATCTTGATCGCCGACGACGAGGATTCGATGCGCCAGCTGGTGGCGCGCGCCATCGCCATGGACGGGCACCAGACCGTGACCGCGCAGGACGGCGCCGAGGCGCTGGAGATCCTGACCCGCGAGAACGGCGCATTCGATTTGCTGCTCACCGACATCCAGATGCCTGTCATGGACGGCATCGCGCTGGCGCTCTCCGCCGCGCGCGATTTCCCCGACCTGACCATCCTGCTGATGACCGGATTTGCCGACCAGCGCGAGCGCGCCTCGAACCTCAACGCGCTGGTGCATGATGTCGTGACCAAACCGTTCTCGGTCGCCGACATCCGCACCGCAGTGGCGGACGCGCTGGCGGCGAAGAAGGGGTAGCGGCGGTCACTCCAGCGCTTGTAGATGGGGTAACGGGCCCCTCGGCCTTCCGGCCAAGCCGCGCTAGCTACGGCGCTATTTGGTAGCGCGCGTCGCGCGGCTT
>NZ_LBKA01000192.1:0-31136 GCF_028128955.1 Bradyrhizobium sp. CCBAU 11386 | reverse complement strand
TTTCGCCAGGACGACGTCGTGGAGATAGCGCAAAGCTTACCCCACCATCTTCCTCAGCTCCGCCTTCGCCACCTTCTCCAGCGTCGAGCGGGGCATGTCGTCGACCAGCCTGATCTCGCGCGGCACCTTGAAGTCGGCAAGGCCCTTGCGGCAGGCGGCCATCACGCTGTCATGCAGGTCCGGCGCCGCGCCCGCGACGCCGCCGTGCGGGATGATGAAGACGACCGGCACCTCGTCCAGCATCGGATGCTTCTTCGCCACCACCGCCGCCTCGCGCACGCCGGGGACGAGCGCGATCACCTGCTCGATCTCGGAGGCCGCGACGTTCTCGCCGCCGACCTTCAGCATGTCCTTGGCGCGGTCCCCGAACTTGATGAAGCCGTTCGCGAGCCGCTCGACGCGGTCGCCGGTGAGGAAGAAGCCGTGCTCGTCGAAGCTCTCGCGCGTGGCTTTCTCGTTGTGCAGGTACTCGGCGAACAGCGACAGGCCGCGGATGCCCCTGATCGAGAGATTGCCGGTGTCGCCGACCTCGGTCGGCCGTCCGTCATCGTCGGTGATCCGGATCTGGTACTCAGGCGCGGCGCGTCCGATCGACATCGGGATGTTGGGCTGATCGACCTCGCCGACGATGCCGTGGGTGATGGTCTCGGTCATGCCCCACCAACCGATGATCTTGACGCCAAAGGCGGCAAAGCCCGGCGGCTCGTTGATGGCGCTGCCCCACAGGCGGAATTTGTGGTCGTTCGGGATCTCCTGCTCGAGCAGCGCCTTCATGCAGAAGGGAATGGTCGAGGTCCAGGTCGAGCCGTGCTCGCGCGCGACGCGCCAGAACCGGCTCGCGGAGAAGCGCGGCTGGATCACGCATGAGCCGCCGACCCACAGCGTCGCCAGCATGGAGTAGGCCAGCGCGTTGGTATGGAACAGCGGCAGATAGGCCTGATGCACGTCGCCGGCGTGCAGGTCCTCATGCGCGGCGTTGACCTTGGCGCCCCACAGCGCGTTGGCGTGGGTCCACAGCACCGCCTTCGGCCGCGATGTCGTGCCGGAGGTGTATTGCACGCTGCACGGCGCGAGCGGATCGGCCGCGCGCCTGGGGCGGTCGGCGCTGTCGGCGAACAATGCTTCAAAACTGTCGCCCTGTGCGACGGGCTGTGCTGGCGCCGCACCCGCATCGTGCGAGGTCACCGCCATCCAGCGCAGGTTGCGGCAGTGCCTTGCAATGATCTCGGCGTAGGACGGTTGCGTGATGGCGGCGACCGCGCCGCAATGATCCGCAAAATATTCCATTTCGGCCGGCGCCGAACGGGTGTTGGTGGTCACTGCGATGGCGCCGAGCTCGACGCAGGCAAACCAGGCCAGCAGCGCCTCGATGCAATTGTCCAGGTGAATGAGCACGTATTCGCCCGGCTTGACGCCGCGCTTCGCCAGCCCCGCCGCGAGCGCGCCGACCCGCTCGTGAAATTCGCCATAGCTCCAGCGCCGAGCCGGCGCGTCTAACGGCGCCCAGATCAGGAACGGATGTGAGCTGCGCATCTCGGCGCGCATCTTCAGCAGCCAGGGCACATCCAGCCCGTCGAACGGGCCCACGATTCCGGCTGCGGTCTGTTGATTGGGCATGAGTCCTCCCGTGCAGCCTGCATCTTGATGGCGGCCGCTTCTGGTTTATTGCGTCTTCCTGCCATCGGACGGCGCGGGGCGCAAATCGGGGGACGGGAATACCGTGTGGTGCGTGCACTTTCTCCCATCGTCATGGCCGGGCTTGACCCGGCCATCCACGTGTGCCCGCGTATTCGGTGTCAAAGGCGTGGATGCCCGGGTCAAGCCCGGGCATGACGATGCAGTGTGTAGCGCGAGGCGCGCCTCAATCCTCGTACGACGAGATCTCGATCAGGCTCCCGTCCGGATCCCTGCAATAGACCGAGCGCAGCGTGCCGCGGGCGCCCTGCTTGGGAACCGGGCCCTCCTCGATTGCGACGCCATGTGCCTGCAAATGCGCCACCACCTCGTCGGGCGAGGCGGAGGTGAGAAAGCACAGATCTTCGCTGCCGGCGGTCTGGTGGTCCGCGGTGAACCACTCGACCTTGTCGGCATCGCGCGGCCGGACGTTGATCTTCTGGTTACCGAATTGAAGGGAAGTCCGCGGCGCTTTGCCGCCACCGGGGTCGAACACCTTGACTTCCATGCCGAGAATCCTGCGGTACCACTCCGCGGTCACCGCGACGTCGGCGACGTTGATCACGAGATGATCGAGGGCCTCGACCTTGACCGGCATGCCTTATCCTTTCGTCGCCATGTGCGTTGCGCACTTTCCGCGTGCTTCGAGCTTTGTTACAACGCCGCTGACGACGCTTTCAAGATATCTGGCTTTCAAGAACAACACGTTGGGAGAACCCTTGAGATGATCACTCGCCGTACCGCGCTGGGCCTGCTTGCCGCCACTCCTCTTGCAGCCAGCCCGCTGTCGAAGGCCCTTGCTGCCGATTATCCGGCTCGCCCGGTGAAATGGGTGGTCGGCTATCCGCCGGGCGGGGCCACCGACATCCTGGCGCGGCTGCTCGGCCAGCGGCTGTCGGAGAAGTTCGGCCAGCAATTCGTGATCGAGAACAAGCCGGGCGCCGGCAACAATATCGCCACCGAATCCGTGATCAATGCCGAGCCCGACGGCTACACGCTTCAGCTGGTCAATCCGGCAAACTACATCAACGCCTCGCTCTACACCAATCTGAAGTTCAACTTCGTGCGCGACATCGCGCCGATCGCCTCGTTCCAGCGCGTGCCGAACGTGATGACCGTCAACAAGGACGTGCCGGCCAAGACCGTCGCCGAGTTCATCGAATACGTGAAGGCCAATCCCGGCAAGGTCAACATGGCCTCGTCAGGCAATGGCACCTCGGTGCACCTGTCCGGCGAGATGTTCATGGCGATGACCGGCTGCAAGATGCAGCACGTGCCCTATCGCGGCGCGGCGCCCGCGATCACCGACATGCTCGGCGGTCAGGTGCAGGTGATCTTCGACAACATGCCCTCGATCATCCAGCACATCCGTTCGGGCAGCCTGCGTGCGATCGGCGTGACCACCGCGCAGCGCTCGCCGCAACTGCCCGACGTGCCGACGATCGGCGAGACCGTGAAGGACTACGAGGCGAGCGCGCTGTTCGGCATGGGTGCGCCGAAGAACACGCCGAAGGAAATCATCACCAAGCTCAACGAGGAGATCAACACGCTGATGAAGGAGCCGGACATGACCAAGCGTCTGGTCGAGCTCGGCGGCGAGCCGCGGGTGCAGACCCCCGAGGCGTTCGGCGAGGAGATCAAGGCCGAGACCGAGAAGTGGAAGAAGGTCGTCGAGTTCGCCGGCCTGAAGGTCGAGTAGCGATCTTGTGATGATCGGAAATGGAGCCCTGCCGTTCGGCAGGGCTTTTTTTCTTGCGCGCGTTGTCTCGTTGATCTGGAATAGAACGGCCCGGCGAGACCTGATGATGTTTGGCCCGTATCTCGCGCTGTGAAGAGAGGAGTTGGGATCATGCGCAAGACGCAATTGATCCTGCTGACACTGGGTGCGGTCCTCGCCGGTGTCGTCACCGTCACGCCCGCTGCGGCGCGCAGCAGCAGTGCCAGGCCAGCGTGTCCGGCCGGCTGCTGTTCTGCGGCCTCAATCCGCTCATGGCCTATGGCCAGGTGCCGCAGCGCCAACCCAAGCCGCGCCGGAGCGCGCGGCTCGTTACGCCGCACTAGTCGCGTTTCACGCTGCAAACCGGTCGCTGCCTGATCACGCAGTCGTGCAGCGGGTTCCGGCTTGACGGTTCTTCGTTCGCGTTTATACTAAACCATATGGTTAAGTATCAGGACGAGACGCTGGACCGGACCTTTGCGGCGCTGTCCGACCCGACGCGGCGTGCGCTTCTTGCCCGCCTTGGCGAGCAGGACAGCCTGTCGGTGAGCGAGCTGGCCGCGCCGTTTCCGGTCTCGCTGCCGGCGATCATGAAGCATCTCGACGTGCTCACGGATGCAGGCCTGATCGTGCGCGAGAAAACCGGTCGCACGGTCTCCTGCCGGCTCACCGCGCAGCCGATGGAGCAGGCGATGAACTGGCTCAATCGCTACGCCCAGTTCTGGTCCGACAATCTCGATCGTCTTGCCGCCTTCGTGGAGGAAGAGACATGGCCAACCCAGCCGTCAACGCCGATTCCCGCAGCGCCGAACGCGCAAGCGAACGTCCAAGCGAACGTCCAAGCCTCACGCTCACGCGCCGGCTCCGCGCGCGGCCGGAAAAAGTCTACGCCGCCTGGACGCAGGCCGCGCAGCTAGCGCAATGGTTCGGGCCGCCGAACATGAGACCGGCGACGCTGAACGCCGAGCTCGACGTTCGCACCGGCGGCCGCTACCGCATCAGCTTCGTCCGCGACGACGGCGAATATTTCGAGGCCGGCGGTACCTATCGCGAGGTCGTGCCGAACGAGCTTTTGGTCTTCACCTGGGCCTGGCACTCGACGCCGGAACGCGAATCGCTGGTCACGATCTCGTTCAAGCCGGATAGCGCCGGCACGCTGATGATCTTTCATCACGCCCAGTTCTTCGACGAGACCGCGCGCGACAACCATCAGCGGGGCTGGAGCTCGTTCTTCGACAAGCTCGATGCCTTCGTCGCCTGATTCCTGTCAGAGGAGACCGCCATGCAGCACCATCAGATCGTTTCGCGCGAGCAATGGATCGCGGCTCGCAAAATCCATCTGGCGCATGAGAAGGAGCTCACAGCGGCCCGCGAGCGCCTCGCCGAGGAGCGGCGCGCGCTGCCCTGGGCCAAGGTCGACAAGGATTACGTGTTCGACGGACCGAACGGCAAGGTGGCGCTCGGCGATCTCTTCAGGGGGCGTCCGCAGCTCGTCGTCCAGCACGTGATGTTCGCGCCCGACTGGGAAGCCGCCTGCAAGAGCTGCTCGTTCTGGGCCGACGGATTCGAGCGCATGGTGCCGCATCTGGCCGCGCGCGACACCACCATGGTCGCGGTCTCGCTGGCACCCAGCGCAAAGCTCGAGGACTTCAAGACGCGGATGGGCTGGACCTTCGACTGGGTCTCGTCAGGGAGCAACGGCTTCAACCAGGATTACGGTGTGACGTTCTCGCCAGAGCAGATCGCCACGGGCAAGCCGATGTACAATTTCGGCACCACGCCGATCTACGGCCCCGAGCTGCCCGGCATCAGCGTGTTCTACCGCAACGAGGCCGGAGAGATCTTCCACACCTATTCCTGCTTCGCCCGCGGCCTCGACATGATGAACGCCGCCTATCAGTACCTCGACCTCACCCCGCTCGGCCGTCACGAGGAGGGGTTGCCCTATCCGATGGACTGGGTGCGCCTGCGCGACCAGTACGAGCCGCAGGCGGCGAAGGGTGCGTGCTGCCACGGGTGAGGGAGCGACATAGGGCTGCGCAGCCTGCGCCTCCGCTAGACTCATCCCCTCACCGTCACCCTGAGGTGCTCGTCCTGCGGTGCACCGCAGGACGAGCCTCGAAGGGCGGCGGCCCGGCTGCATCCCGGCCGTTCATCCTTCGAGGCTCCCGACGCGATGCCTGGCATCGCGCCGCTCGCACCTCGGGATGACGGGGCTGGTTGTTTTGGCAGCCTCACCGCTTCGCGTCAGCCTGCTCCGTCCCGTTGCACGAGATCAGCATCGTATAGGGCCGCGCGTTGCCGGCGATGTCGGTGGTCTTGAGCTCGCTCTTCGGCTCCGCGGTCTGGTAGGGCACGACGCTGTTGTCGAGGAAGTCGCGCAGCGCGCCGGTCTTGATGGCGAAGTTGATGTTCTCCGGAATGTTGCCGGTCGCAGCGGCGATGCGCAGTACGGGGATCTTTGCGGTGACCACACCCACGATCTGACCGGTGGTGTCGAACAGCGGGCCGCCGCTATTGCCGGGCTGCACCGGCGCGCTGATTTGCAGGAAACGCGTGTCGTTGCGCATGCCGCTGAGCGAGCTCACGATACCGGTCGTCACGGTGAAGTCCGACGTGAGCAAGCCATGGTAAGGAAAGCCGATCGCGACGACGGAATCGCCGGAGCGGAACGAGCGGTCGCGGATCCGCGCAAAGTCCTTGAATGTCACTGTCGATGGCGCCTGTAAGAGAGCGAGATCGTTGTTTGCATCGCTCGACACGACGCGCAGCACCATCGAGGCCTCGCCGGTGAGGTTGCCCTTGATGTCGCCGACGCAGCCGTCGATCACATGGTTGTTGGTGACGATGTGTCCGCTGGCGCTCACCACGAAGCCGGTGCCGCTCCTGGCCCGGGCAGCTTTGCTGCCGGCCGGTGGCGCCTGCTTGTCCGGCGCGGGCTGCGGCTTGGCGGCGATCTTGGTGAAATCGCCGGCCTTGTCGAGCCCGTCGGCTTTCACCTTGGTCATGCAATTGGCCAATGCGGCGATCACCGGGCCGGTCGAGGTCAGGTCGAAATTCAGGACGGCGCGGCCGGCCGTCGCCACCATCAGGCTCGCCTTCTGAAACGTTCGCACGACATTGAGCGGCATGATGGCCGTGAGCATGTTGGGCTGGTACGCCGTGGCGAACAGCCTGGCTTGCTCCTGCCCGTCAAAGGTCACGTCGATCGCGGCGTTCTCGCCCTTGTTGAAGCGGTAGCTGGGACTCGCAAAGGCGAGCGACCATGTGCCGGCGGCATTTTGGCTCACGACGAGGATGACGCCGTTCGCATAAGGCGTCGTCGCCGCGCAATGGGAGAAGGCGCCCGTTTCGTCATTGCTGAAGGCGCCGCCGATCCAGTTGCCGACGTTGACGCTGCCGAATGGTCCTTTCGCATGCGCGATGCCGGCAACGATCAGCTGCAACAGAGACGCAACGACAAATGACTTAAGCCACATACTTGCTCCCCCGGAATGGTTTTGAATCCATCTTATCCGCGGGAGGAGGTGTGGCGCAACCAGCAGTTGTCTGCTCGAGATCAGGCTCCTCGCGGCGACTTTCCGGCTTGCGCTTACTTTGCAATGCGATATACTTTGCAATACAAAGTAACGCGTCCGACAAGCGTGGGTGGAGCGAGGTTCTGGCGTTGCCGATGCGCGATCTCGACAAGGCACTGGCCGACATCGTGGCAATCCGCAGTCAGATTGCGGCCGGCACGGCGTTCCGCGGCTACGGACCGGCGACGATGGCCGCGACCGGCGCCGTCGCGCTGATTACGGCAATCCTGCAATTCTGGCTGCTCGGTGACCCCACCGGCGAGCCGCTCGGCTTCTTCTTCGGCTGGTTCGTTGCCGCCGTGCTCTCCGTCCTGGTGATCGGGATCGAGATGCGCGCGCGTTCACGCCGCCATCATTCCGGCCTTGCCGACGCCATGATCCACCAGGCGGTCGAGCAGTTCCTCCCCGCGGGCGTTGCCGGCGTGCTGCTTGCGGTGGTGATGTGGAAGTTCGCGAGCGAGACGCTGTGGCTGTTGCCGGGTCTGTGGCAGATCCTGGTGTCGCTCGGCATCTTCGCCTCCGTCCGCTCGCTGCCGCGCACCGTCGCGCTCGCAGGCGCCTGGTATTTCGTTTCAGGCTTCGCGGTCGTGGTGCTCGCGAGCCAAACCCACACGCTGTCACCATG
The DNA here is from genome assembly GCF_028128955.1 of Bradyrhizobium sp. CCBAU 11386. Lineage (NCBI taxonomy): Bacteria > Pseudomonadati > Pseudomonadota > Alphaproteobacteria > Hyphomicrobiales > Nitrobacteraceae > Bradyrhizobium > Bradyrhizobium sp. CCBAU 11386. The sequence goes on along the minus strand of NZ_LBKA01000192.1, from coordinate 23,542 downwards.
GACCATGGGCCTGCCTTTCGTGATCGGCCAGTCGGTGATGGCGGGCATTCTGTATTTTGCGTCCGGAGACCATGATGTCGAAGACTGACAGCGCGCCTTTTTCCTATGAAGGGCTCGACCGCGTCATCCACGAGAAGGCGAGGCTCGGGCTTCTGACCTCGCTGATGGCGCATCCGAAGGGGCTGGCGTTCGCCGACCTCAAGCAGCTCTGCGGCCTGACCGACGGCAATCTCAGCCGGCATCTTGCCGTGCTCCAGGAGGCCGGCCTCGTCGAGGTGACCAAGGGCTATGAGGGCAATCGCCCGCACACCACCTGCCGCCTGACCAAGGCCGGCCGCCGCCGTTTCCTCGATTACCTCGCCGTGCTCGAACGGCTGGTGCGCGACGCCGCCAAGGCCGCCGGACGCGAGGCGCCGCCGCTCGGCCGCCTCGGTATCGTCTCGACCTGATCATCCCCTTTTTGACCGGAGACTTTGCAATGCAAAGTGAACTTGCGCCCCGCAACGAGAAGCTTCATGTCGGCATCATCATGGACGGCAACGGACGGTGGGCGACGCGGCGCGGCCTGTCGCGCGTGCGCGGCCACGAGGCCGGCGTCGAGACGATCCGCCGCATCGTCGAGGCCGCGCCGAAGCAGGGCATCGGCACGCTGACGCTCTATGCGTTCTCGACCGACAATTGGCGAAGGCCGAAGGCCGAGGTCGCCGCGCTGATGACCCTGATGCGCTTCTATCTCGCCAATGAGGTGCAGAGCCTGGTGAAGAACGGCGTGCGCCTCACCGTGATCGGCCGCCGCGACCGTTTGCCTGACGGCATCGCCAATGCGATCGCGCGCGCCGAAGCGGCCACCGCCCACGGCAGTACGCTGCACCTGCGCATCGCCGTGGATTATTCCGCGCGCGATGCCATCCTCAACGCCGCGGCGAAGGCGGCGGCACTGACCAGCCTCACCCGCGAAGCGTTCTCGCAGCTCGTCACCGGCGAGGCCGGCTTGCGCGACGTCGATCTCATCATCCGCACCTCGGGCGAGAAGCGGCTGTCGGACTTCCTGCTGTGGGAAGGCGCCTATGCCGAGCTGCACTTCACCGAGCGGATGTGGCCCGAATTCGACGCGGGCGATCTCGCCGAGGCCCTCGCCGCATTCCACGGCCGCGAGCGACGCTTCGGCGGCCTCCAGGCCATCATGCCCGAGGAGGTACCGTCACTCTCCCGTGTGTGACGCGCGGCACAGGGAAACGAGCTGTTCGTTTTCAGCCGCATGATTGGCAGCGTGTCCAAGCGCTGCGTGCACGGTCTCGGCTAGGTCTGCGGTCCACGCAACCTGCCGAGAGCGTCACGCATGTTACAGCTGTTTCCGGAGGCCGTCGTCGCGCCGGTTGAACCGACCGAAGCGAAGGGCATGGTCTGCATCCGGACCGCCAGTGCATCCGACGTGGAGAACCTGTCGGTCTATTTCACCGGCCTGTCCACGACATCGCGCAACAAGCGGTTCATGGGTGCGCGCGCCGACCTTGCCGTGGTCGCGGCCGAATGCGTGGCGAAGGCCGACCGTCCCGGTCACTTCACCTTGATCGCCGAGTTCAGGCAGGAGGGGCAGTGCACCATCATCGGCGAAACGCACTACGCCTACAATGCGGCCGCACGGCACGGCGAGTTCGCCATTTCGGTCGCCGATGCCTTCCAGCGCATGGGCCTTGGCCTCCAGATGATGACGGCGATGGAGACGTGCGCGATCGATCTCGGCCACGAGATGATCGCCGGCGAGACCGCGCGAACGAACGCGGAAATGCGTGGCCTGGCGACGAAGGCCGGGTTCAGGGATACCGGGCTCGGCGACTGGCAGTCGGTCCACCTCGCCAAGCACCTGTCGCGATAGCCATACGCAGGTTGATTTGCCGCGTGGCACGGATCGTGCTCTAGTATCCCTCTTGTATCCCCAGCGATGGGAGCTTTCGGCAATGCGCGCAGTCCTGGATTATTGCACCGGCGGAACGGAGCGGCAGGTTGCGGCCGGCACGGTCGTCGTCACCGAGGGCGGCACCAGCGGCCATCTCTATGTGCTGATGCAAGGCAAGCTCGAGGTGCTCAAGGGCGAGATGGTGGTTGCCACCGTCACCGAGCCGGGCGCGGTGCTGGGTGAAATGTCCGTGCTGCTGGGCCAGCCGCACACTGCGACGGTCAGGGCCTGCTCCGATGCGGTCATCTACGAGATCGAGGATGCCGCCTCGTTCCTCGCGCAGGAGCCGGGCGTGGCGCTCCTGATCGCGAAAATGCTGGCGCAGCGGCTCAACATCGCCAACACCTATCTCGCCGATCTCAAGCGGCAATATGCCGGCCACGGCACGCATCTGGCCATGGTCGGCGAAGTGCTTCAGAGCATGATCAACCTGCCGCCGCTTGAGGTCTCGCCAGGCTCGGATCGGCAATCCGATCCAAGAATGTAAGCCAGTCCGGCGGCGCCTCGATAAAGGCCGCCGGCCGCTTCAGCGGCGCGTCGAGGTCGATCCATTGCGCCTCGCCCGCCGCCAGCCAGAACGCCTTGTTGGCATCGAGATCCAGCACGATATGCGTCGGCGGCCGGCCCGGTTGCAGGCCCGTGTTGAACACCCAGGTCTGGCCCAGCCGGTCGAACCACGAGCCATCGGTGATGAAGGGTGACTGGTGCACATGGCCCGAGATCACCATCGACGGCTGATACTGCATGATCCACTGCACCACCTCGACATCGCCGAAGAAGCGCTTGCCGCCCCAGCTCGTCGGCGAATTTGCCGGCGGCGCGTGATGCGCCCAGATCCAGCGCTGCGGCCGGCTCGCCGCGGCATCCCGGAGCTGGTCGGCGATGCGCTGCTTGACCAGTGGTCCATCCCACCACGGGCACACCGTGAACAGGATGTCGCCGATGGTGAGGCTGTCGCCATCGCAGGCAACGCCGAGCTCCCGCACCTCCGAGATCCAGCGCGAGATCTTCTCCCCCTCCGCACTGCGCTCGTCGAGGTCGTGATTGCCGGAGCAGAGGATCACGCGGGTCTTTCCGGCAAGCAGTGCGAGGTATTTCTTCACCACCACGATCTGCGCGCGAAAATCCACCATCGAGCCGATGTCGAGCGCATCGCCGGCGAAGATCACCAGGTCGAATTGCGGCGCCGCGCTGACCAGCCAGTCGAACTGCGGCAGCGAGTAGTGCAGGTCGGCCACGACCAGGCAGCGCATTGAAAATCCGTTCGCGAGATTGAAAATGTCTGGGAATTCCAAAACGGCAAAAAGCAAGAAGCAGACCAGCACGGCCGCCCCTTCACGTCAATCCAATGAGAGGGCGAGCATGCCGCGGCGTATTGCCGGATGCAAGGCACCGGGCGTCGCAGGTCTGGACCGGACCATCGAATTCTGCTGTCGTGGCGCACCCTCAACCGCCCGTGTCCGCATGACCCCGTTCAAGAGCATTCGTGCCCGCGCCGAGAAGCGCAAGGGTGGCCCCAAGGCGCTGGACAGGCTGATGCCTGCCAAGCCCGACCTCAAGCGCCTCGCGAAGCTCGGCGACGACCGCATCCTCGCCGAGATGACCAAGCGGGTGTTTTGCGCGGGCTTTGCCTGGAGCGTGATCGATTCGAAATGGGACGGCTTTGAAGAGGCCTTCCTGCATTTCCAGCCGGCCAAGCTGACCTTCCAGCCGGAAGACTATTGGGAAGGCCTGCTGCGCGATGCGCGGATCGTGCGCAACGGCGCCAAGATCATGTCGGTGCGCGACAACGCCGCCTTCGTCCAGGCGATCGCAACGGAGCACGGCAGCTTCGGCAAGTTCCTGGCGAAGTGGCCGTCGTCCGACGAAATCGGCCTGCTCGATCTCCTCACCAAGCGCGGCAGCCGGCTGGGCGGCAACACCGGTCAGATGCTGCTGCGCTTCGTCGGCTGGGACGGTTTCGTCACCTCCAAGGACGTCGTGGCCTGCCTGCGCGGGGCCGGCCTCGATATCGGCGAAGAGGTGAAGTCGAAGGGCGATCTCGCAAAAGTGCAGGCGCAGTTCAACGCCTGGGCCGAGGAGACCGGTCTGCCCTACACATATCTGTCACGCATCTGCGCGCTCTCGGTCGGCGAGGTCAGGAGCGAGTAACGGATCACGAGACATCGGGAGAAGAAGAATGGCCAAAGCCTATTGGGTTGCCACCTACCGCGCGATCAAGAACCCCGACGCCATGGCGGCCTATGCCAAGCTGTCGCGCCCGGCGATCGAGGCGGCCGGCGGCCGTGTGCTCGCGCGCGGGGTGCCGGCGGCGGCCTTCGAACTCGGCCAGATGGAACGCGTCGTTCTCATCGAGTTCGACAGCGTCGAGCGCGCCAAGGCCGCGTATGCGAGCCCGGCCTATCAGGCTGCTCATGATTTGCTCGGCGATGGTGCGGACCGCGACATCCGGATCGTCGAAGCCGCCGATTAGAGCCGCGCACAGGCAGATCGTGGACATCCTGTGGCGATCCCGTGCCGCGAGCGCGGCAGATGCCACGCGCGATCACGAAATACATTTCACCGGAACATTTGCGCGCAGCATCCGTTCGGAAATTTGAGCCAGGCGAACCAGGGCGCAGGGAACGCCCGCTCTGGCCCAAATCAATGAAACCCCGAACGACAGAAACGGAGCAGCGCATGAAGCTCACATCCGCGCAGGTGAAGCAGACCATCACGCAACTCGGCGCCCAGGTGCTGCCCGACGAGCATCCCGCCGTGCCCCAGCTCAACAGCATGTTCGGCGAGCACACCTTCTTCGTCGACGAGAGCGGACTCAAGGTCCTCGAGCCCACCCCGTCGCCAGGTGCAGAACGCGAGACCGGCGAAGTCGTCAGCCTCGCCGACTGGGCCGATGCAGACCTGACACGCTTGACGGCGCACGAGCCCGAGCCGACCGGCGTGATCGTGGTGTTCGAGCAGATGAAGCATTGATTGGTGCGGGCCGATCGACACTTCTATTGGTGGCGGGTTTGAAAAATCCCGTCACCGTATCGCGAAAAGCCGTATTTGCTGCCTCTACGACAGGTTTGGAGACGCGTCGCGGATAAAGAGGTCGCGTTCGCTGAGGGCCCTGTCCATCCGGTTCAGATGCCGAAAGTCAGCTGCGGTTCCGGATCATCCCCGTCCTGGAGGGCAGACAGCGATACGCCCAAGAGCCTGACGCGCTTGGGCAGCGGCATCTCGACTTCGAGCAGGCCGCAGGCCAGCCGCTCCAGATCGTCCCGGCCTGCAACCGGTGTTGGTGCGGACCTGCTACGTGTGATGATCTCGAAGTCGGCAAATTTGATCTTCAAGGTGACGGTGCGGCCGCGGTTGCCGGTCGCCTCGCAATGGCGCCAGACCTTCGACGAGAGGCTTGAGCTCGGCGACCAGCGCGTCGAATTCGTCGAGGTCGGTTGAGAACGTGGTCTCCGCGCCGATGGACTTGCGGATCCGGTTGGCCCGGACCGGACGCTCGTCGACTCCGCGTGAGATCCAATAGTAATAGGCGCCCGACTTGCCGAAATTCGCGTTCATGAACTCCAGCGTCTGGTTGCGCATGTCGCGACCGGTAAATATGCCGAGCGCATTCATCTTCGCACTGGTCGCCGGGCCTATCCCGTGGAACTTGCCGACGGGCAGCGCCTCGACGAAGGCCGGTCCCATCTCCGGAGAGATCACGAACTGACCGTTGGGCTTGCGATGATCGGAGGCGAGCTTGGCCAGAAACTTGTTGTAGGAGATGCCCGCCGAAGCGTTGAGCCCTGTCTCGGCCTTGATCTTCTCGCGGATCCGCAGCGCGACGTCGCGCGCCAGCGGGATGCCCTGCAGGTTTTCCGTCACGTCGAGATAGGCCTCGTCGAGCGACAACGGCTCGATGATTGGCGTGTGCTCGGCAAAGATGTCGCGGATCTGCCTGGAGATCGCCTTGTAGACCTCGAAGCGCGGCTTGACGAAGATCAGATCGGGACATTGCCGCTTCGCGGTCACTGAGGGCATGGCAGAGCGAACGCCGAACTTGCGGGCCTCGTAGCTGGCGGCCGCGACGACGCCGCGTTCGGCGGAGCCTCCGACCGCGACCGGCTTTCCACGCAGGTCCGGATTGTCGCGCTGCTCCACGGACGCATAGAACGCATCCATGTCGATATGGATGATCTTGCGGACGGGCGAGGTTTCGCCCGTCACCGTGCCGGAATCGCTCATGGGAAGATGATACAATCGGGCAAGGAGAAGCGCGAGGTGATCGATGCTTTTCGCGCTTTACGCAGCCTGGGTCGCGTTTGCCGGCCTGCTCAATGCGGCCATCTGGCGTTTGAATTGAGGCGTTCAGTCTCGACAGGTTCAAAGAACAGTCTCAGGCTTGTGAGTGGCAAGCATGGGCACGCGATCTAATATGAGCCTGCGGAGGACAGCCTATGCAATACAGCTCCGAGCTCGTTCACACGATGCGTCAAGCGCTGGAGACCGTGATGGCGAGCGTACCGGCCCATCAATCGGTCTTCGGTCTGAAAGCGGCTGTGGCCGAATGCATCCTGAAGGCCGCCGCACACGGCCAGACGTCCTACGACGGACTGGTCACGTCCGCCTCCGACCAGATCCAGACGATGATCTCGATGCTCAGCTAGGCGCGTAAAGACGGCTACAAGGCTGGCGCGCCACGGCCGATGAAGATGGGCACTACTCGTTCGCCATGGCATTATGATGCTATAATCGACTACACGCTCAAACCGACTAACCTGCGATGGCCTGCGATCTTTCGCTACGCCTCATGGGCAGCATTCTTCCGAATGCCGGGAACGCGTTTGACGAACAGTGTAATTAAATCTCTATCAATTGTCCGGCGGCAATGCATAGCGCAGCACGTGGATTTCGCTTGCCCGCCAAGCGTGATTTTCAGAGCCAGATTAGCAGTTATCTAATTGAAGTGACGACGCAATTAATCCCTTGTCCAGCCGCAGCCTTGAAGTGCTGAAGTTCGTTCGTGCAATTGTCAGATTGTCTGCTTATCTTTGCCGGGCTGCTGGCCGTTATCACTCTCTGGCGATCGCTTATTTTGACCATTGCATGATCCGCGGCGTCCTGCGCCGCTCGAAATTCGGGGAGCGTCATGATCAATTTCAAGAAGCTTACCACGACCGGCTTCGATGCCGACGCGCTTTCCACGACCGTCGCCGGGGAGAAGGTCTTCAACTTTGGTGCGCTCACGACGAGCGGCGATCTCGCGAACGGGGTCTTTGGCGGCGCCGACAATCTGACGATCTACAATTTCGCTCGGATCACCACGAGAGGCGCGGGCGCAGCAGGCATCTTCGTCCTCGGCAACGATGCGCGCATCGACAATTTTGGATCGGTGGTCACCCATGGCGGGCTCTTCGATCCGGACCCGGGCGTGAACGGAGACGAATTCGTTTCCGACGCAATCACGGTCTTTGGCGACCGATTCAACATCGCCAATCACGGGACGGTCCACGTCGAGGGGGACTTCGCTTCCGGAATGTCGGGCATCGGTGCGAACGGAACGATCGTCAACTACGGTCGGGTCGAGAGTTCCGCCTTCGCATCGGTCGTGATGGCTGCCTTCGGCGACGGGTCGCACGTCATCAATACAGGCGAGGTGACCGGTAGTGCCGATGAGATCGCGGCCGTTTTGGTGTTTGGCGAGGGCGCCACGGCGCTCAACTTCGGCAAGGTGGTGGCGAGCGGTGTGGGCAGCGCCGGCGTGGGCGCCGCAGGTGCGGATGCGCAGATCACGAACCGGGGCCTTGTCCAGCTGACTGGCGACGAGGGTGCCGGCATGGCCGCCTTTGGAAGCGGCCATCAGGTCAACAATTTCGGACACATCGCTGCGCAGGGCGACCTGACGTTCGGAATAGCGTCGGCCGGGCTCGACCTTCAGCTCGTGAATACCGGGATGATTTCCACCGACGGCGACGTCGCCGTCGGCATTGCGCTTGGCGTGAACCGATTCGGTTTTCGCCCGACGCAGGACGGCAGCATCGAAAATAAAGGCGTGGTTCACACCCACGGAGACGGTTCGGCGGGCGTGATCCTGGGCGGCAATGGCAGCCACCTCGTCAACAGTGGCGACATCGCGGCGAATGGCGGCGGCTTCGCCAGCCCGGTGCTTGGAAACGTCAGCGCTGCCGGTGTTCTGGTGTCCGGAGACGATGCGGTCGTGGTGAATACGCTGCAGGGTACGATCAAGAGCGGCAATGCCGGTTCGGCCGCCGTCGAACTCAACGTTGTGGTTCGCTCCGGCCTGTCGAATGCGGACACATCATCGCGTCTCGACAACGCCGGCCTGATCAAGGGAGCCGGAATCGCGGTTCTCGGCGGCGACGGGCAGGAGACGGTGGTCAACCACGGCAGGATCGTGGGCGACGTGGTCCTGGGTGACGGCGCGGACACGTTCGTCTTCGGAATGCACGGGACGCTCGCCGGAAAGCTCTTTCTCGGAGGCGGCGACGATCTGGTGCGCGTCGAGCAGGACGCGGGGTCGATGCGCATCGCGGATTTCGCAGCCGGATCCGCGAGCGGAGATGTCATTGATGTTTCGGCGTATTTCTCGAGCTTCGGCCAGGTGACGGCGCACAGTCATCAGGCGGGCAGCGACGTGGTCATCGATCTTGGCCACGATCGCCTGGTTCTGGAGCACGTCCAGCTCGCCACCTTAGACGACGCAGACTTCTTGCTGGTTTGAGCGAGCGGACCTGATTTCAGAGAGGTCTTTGGCGCACCCGACACGATTCGAACGTGTGACCTTTGCCTTCGGAGGGCAACGCTCTATCCAGCTGAGCTACGGGTGCAGTGGGGCCTCATTTAGCCGATTGGCGAGGGGCGGGCAACCGCTTCTCGCCGTATCGCGCAGAAGCGTTTCGAGCGAGGTGGATGCCGGTTCGCGCAAAGAAAACGCTTGAAAACAAGAATCTGGAGCCCCGTTCCGATTGCATCGGGACGGCTCTAGGCTGTTTTGCGCCGGAAAGGGGCAGGAACCGGGTCGCGGCCGAGTCCGGCGAATTCGGCGAGCAGCCGTTCGGCGCAGATGACGCGGTTGCGGCCGAGCCGTTTTGCCGCATAAAGCGCCTGGTCGGCCAGGCCCAGCAGCCGGTCGGGGCTGTCGTCGGCCTTGCCGGGAATGTGGCTGGCGACGCCGACGCTGAGGGTGACGTGGTCGCCGGCGCCGGTGGCGCCATGGGCGATCCGCAAGGCCATGACGGCGATGCGGATCTCGTCGGCAATGGCGCAGGCGGAATCGCAATCCATGTCCGGCAGGATCAGGGCGAACTCCTCGCCGCCATAGCGGCTGGCGAGGTCGAGCGGGCGCACGGCATGGCGGCTGACGACCGCGGCGACCGCGCGCAGGCATTCGTCGCCGCTCTGATGGCCGTGCCGGTCGTTGAACAGCTTGAAATGATCGACATCGACGAACAGCAGCGCCATCGGCTTCTGCGTCCGCTGGGCGCGGGCCCATTCCGTCATCAGCACCTGGTCGAAGGAGCGGCGGTTCGACAGGCCCGTCAGCCCGTCCCTGGCGGCGAGCTCCTTCAGCGCATTCTCGGCGCGCTTCTGGTCGGTGAGGTCGCGCAGCGTCTCCACCACCGCGATCAGATGGCCCGCCTCGTCGTGGATCGGGCCGGCGTCGATGGCGAGATAGAGCTGGCTGCCGAGCTTCGGCATCACGCACCAGTTCTCCGCGCTGAAGCCGAGCCCGTTATGGCCGCGCGCCGCATATTCCGGATAATATTCCGGCAGCTGCTCGGGGCGGTCGAGCGCGACCAGGTCGGCGAGGCACGGGCGCTTGCTTTCATAGAAGGCCTGCCAGTGCTTCGTGGTGCCGATCACCTCGGAGGCGGCGACGCCGGTCAGCCGCTCGCAGGCCCTGTTCCAGATCACGACGCGGCGCTTCGGGTCGATCACGAAGGTCGGCACCACCAGATGCTGCATCAGCCGTACGGCATAGGAATCCGCAACGTCGACGGTTTTGCCCGAAGTTTTCCCCGGCTTCGCCATCTCAGGCCACCGCCGCCACCGGTACGGCATCGCTCGGGCCGAACAGCTTTCGCACCTCGCTGGCCGGCTTCGGCGCGCTGAACAGATAGCCCTGCATCTCGGTGCAGCCGAGCGTGCGCAGCAGCTCGCGCTGGGCCTCGGTCTCGACGCCCTCGGCGACCGTGGTCATGTGGCTCGCGGCGGCGATGTTCACCACCGCCTGCACGATCACGGGCGCGCCGCTCGTCTCCGCGATGTCGGCGACGAAGCAGCGGTCGATCTTGATCTTGTCGAACGGGAAGCGCTTCAGATAGCTCAGCGAGGAGTAGCCCGTGCCGAAATCGTCGAGCGCGATCCGCACGCCGATCGAGCGAAGCTGGTGCAGGATCGAGAGCGCCGCCTCGTCGTCGCGGATCAGCACGGCCTCGGTGATCTCGAGCTCGAGCCGGCGCGGGTCGAGCCCGGAGGCGGCGAGCGCGCCGGCGATCCTGAGCGCCAGCGTGTCGCATTTGAGCTGCACCGGCGAGACGTTGACCGCAACCCGCACATGCGCCGGCCAGGTCGCGGCTTCGTTGCAGGCCATGCGCAGCACCCAGTCGCCGAGCTCGTTGATCAGGCCGGTATCCTCGGCGATCGGAATGAACTCCGCCGGCGAGATCCCGCCGCGTTCGGGATGGCGCCAGCGCAGCAGCGCCTCGCAGCCCGAGACCTCGCCCGAGCGCAGATCGACCAGCGGCTGATAGTGAATCTCGAAGCCGCCGTTCACCAGCGCCTGTCGCAAATCCTGCTCCATGCTCAGGCGCGCCCTGGCGCTCGCATCCATCGCCGGCTCGAAGAAACGGTGAGTGCGCCGCCCTTCGGCCTTGGCACCGTACATCGCGAGGTCGGCGTTCTTGACGAGCTGGTCGAGATCGGTGCCGTCCTGCGGCGCCAGCGCGATCCCGATGCTCGCGTCCGTGGAGAGCTGATGGCCGAGACAATGATAGGGCTGCCGGATTGCCTGGTAGATCCGGGTCACAAAGGACAGCACCTCGGCAGAGGATTGGATCCCGGTCTGGATCACCGCGAACTCGTCGCCGCCCAGCCGCGCGATCAGATCGCCCTCCTTGAGGCAGCCGCGCAGACGGCTTGCGATCAGCTTCAGCAGCTCGTCGCCGACATGGTGACCGAGCGAATCATTGATCCCCTTGAACTCGTCGACGTCGATATAGAGCAGTGCGAACTGATCCCCGCCGGCGACCTTCTTCAGCTCGCGTTCGATCTGTTCGCGAAATAACGTACGATTTGGCAGATCAGTCAGCGCGTCGTAGTGCGCCATATGCGCGATCTTCTCGTCGGCCCGGCGCCGCTCGGTGACGTCGTCGATGACATGAATGAGATAGCGCGGCTCGCCGGCTTCGTCGCGAATGCCGATCCGGGTTGAGGTAATGTAGCGCATCCCCATGCCCGGCATGTGCCAGGCGTGCTCGTCCTTGAACAATCCCTTGGCCGATTGCAGGGCGCTGCTGTCGTCCTCGGTGATGTGGGCGGCGTGCGCCTCGGGGAAGATGTCGAAAGCGGTTTTGCCCATGACGTCCTGGCGCGACTGGCCGAACAGCTGCTCGGCGACGCCGTTCAGCAGCAGGTATTGCCGCGTCCGGGCATCCTTCACCGTGATCTGCGAGGGAATATGGTCGACGATCTCGCGCAGGAAGGTGTGGTTGCGATCGCGCTCCTGCTCCAGATTGCGGCGCTCGGTAATGTCCTCGATCGTGGCGACCCATCCGCCCTGCGCGAGCGGCGTGTTGATGACCTGGAAGGCGCGGCCGTTGGCCAATTGATGAGTTCTCGTGGAGACCGTGCCTTCGGCGACGATCCTCATGACGTCGGCGCAAAACTCCTCGACATCGCCGTCAAATGCGTCACGTTCCTTGCGATGGTACATCGCCTCGCGGATGTGACAGCCGGGCTTGATGACGTCGTGGGAGAGGCCGAACATGTCGGCGTAGCGGCGGTTGCAGGTGACGATGTATCCGGCGGCATCGTACAGGATCAGCCCTTGCGACATGTTGTTCAAGGCCGTGTCGAGCCGCTGCCGCTCCGATTCGATCCGCTCCTGGGCTTCGCGGTTCTGCCGGTTGATCTGGCGGATGATCAGAAAGAGGATCAGCGTGATCACGACGGCCGAAAGCGCGGCCGTCGTGACCATGAAGCCGGTCTGCTGCCGCCAGTCGGCAAGCGCCGCCGCCGTCGTGTTGGTGGCAACGATGACCAGCGGGAAATGCTTCAGCGACGCGGCCGAGCCGAGCCGCTCCTGGCCGTCGACGGGGCCCTTGACGCGAAGCGTATGCTGGCCGCCCTTGGTCAGCACCTTGTGCATCAGCGGCGCATCCTTGAAGCTCCTGCCGATCAGCTCCTCGACATGAGGGTAGCGCGCCAGCATCTTGCCTTCGCGATCGAACAGCGAGATCGCCGTGCCCTCGGCGAGCGCCACGGATGCGAAATAGTTCTGGTAGCTGTCCGGATCGATCCGCCGGACCATCGCGCCGACGAAGGTGCCGTCCGGCAGGCTCAGCCGGCGTGCGACGATCGTGGTCCATTTGCCGATGATGAAGCTGCGGACGGACTCCAGCGCCACCGGTTCGGCCATCGGGTTCGATTTGAAGGTCTGGAAGTAGGCGCGCGAGGAGACGTTGATCTTGGGCAACGGCTGGGCCCGCGACCAGTTGATCAGTTCGCCGTCGACATCGTAGATCGCGATGTCGCCGAGATAGGAGACCGAGCTGATCTTGCTTCGCAGCATCTGGTTTGCGGCAGGGCCGGACAGGCGCTCGCGGAACATCGCGGGCGAGGTGATCTCCGGCAGGTTCATCTGCCCGATCAGATCGGCGGCGACGACGTCGGAATCCTCGAATTGCTGATCGAAATGCCGCGCGATCAGCTGCACCGTGTTTTCCAGCTCGCGCTCGCGGTTGGCGAGGGTTCGCTCGCGGAATTCGCCGACGGACACGGCGGTCACGGCGAAGATCCCCGCGACCAGCAGCGCGCCACACAGGGTCAGCCATAGGACCGGACCACGCCGCGCCAAGGCCGCCCAGCCGTTGTTCGCGGCTAAGGACATTCCGGCTGCCACCGTGGAAAAGACCTGGCGCATTCCCCCTCCCTGGAGGAACAGGAATACACCGCACAAATGGCGTAAACCTTAGCAAAGCCAGTTACCTAAGCATTAATCGAATTACGCGGTCACGTCCGCGCTGCGTTGCATCATTTAATGACAGCTTAATGCGAGGTGCCCGCGCTCTTGTCACCGCCGCGATTGCGCAGCCGTCCGACCACGCCGGTCGGGAAGAAGTAGACGCTGGCAATGAACAGCAGCCCGAGCCACAGCAGCCAGCGGTCGGGATGCAGAAGTCCCGGCAGCAGCGGCAGCCCGGCCTCCGACGCCGCCTTGGAGGCGACTCCCATCAGCGATTGCAGGTAGTTCTGCGCGAGGATGAAGATGGTGGCGCCGATGATCGCGCCGTAGATCGTGCCCATGCCGCCGATCACGACCATCAAAAGAATGTCGAGCATGATGGAGAAGCTCAGCGACGTGTCCGGGCCGGCATAGCGCAGCCACAGCGCATTCAGGATGCCGGCGCTGGCGGCGACGAGGGCCGCGAGGCAGTTGGCGTAGGTCAGGTGGAATACGGTGCGGAAGCCGAGCGCCTCGGCGCGGAAACGGTTCTCGCGGATCGCCTGGAGCACGCGCCCGAACGGCGAGTTCACCACGCGCAGCAGCGCGAGGATCATCAGGGCCGATATGGCGAACACCAGATAATAGGTGAAGATTCGGCCGTTGACCTCGAAGCCGAACAGGTTCCTGGAGATCAGCACCGTGCCGGGGCGCAGCAGTTCGGGCAGCTGGAAGCTGCGGCCATCCTCGCCGCCGGTCAGCCAGGACAACTGCGAGGCCAGCACCTGGAAGGCAGAGGCGACGGCCAGCGTGATCATGGCGAAGAAGATCGCCGCGACCCGCAGCGAAAACAGTCCGATCGCGAGCGCGAGCAGCGCGGCGAGCGGCAGGCCGACGACGATGCCGGTTGCGACCGCGGCCCAATTCGGGCCCATCCCGTACAGCGCGATCGCGATCGCGTAGCTGCCGATGCCGTAGAACATGGTGTGGGCGAACGACACCGAGCCGGTATAGCCGAGCAGCAGGTCGTAGGAGGCGACCAGCGCGGCGAAGACGCAGATCTTGGCCGCGACGTTCAGCGCCTTGGCACCGGGAAACAGGAACGGTGTTGCCGCCAACGCCAGGATGATGAGGACGAGGACGAACGTGAGAACGCGGCTGCGCGGCGGATCGCCTGACAGGATCATCATCGGCTGGTCACCGCATAGAGGCCGCGCGGCCGCCACATCAGAATGGCGACCATCAGCAGGATGTTGGACACGAGGGCGAGTTTCGGCACCAGGAAGCCGCCGTAATTGGCGACCATCGCCACCAGGATCGCGCCGATGAAGCAGCCGCCGATCGACCCGAGCCCGCCGATGATGACGACGATGAAGATCAGCACGGTGAGGTCGTCGCTCATGGAGGCGTGGACCTGCTCGCGATAGAGCGCCCACATCACGCCGCCGAGGCCGGCGAGCGCGGAGCCCGTCATGAACACGCCGAGGAACAGGCGGCGGATGCGATAGCCGAGCGCCTCGACCATCTCGCGGTTCTCGACGCCGGCGCGGATCAGCAGGCCGAGCTTGGTGCGGTTGAGCACGAGCTGGATCGCGATGAAGACGGCAAGGCCGATCAGCGTCGCCAGCACGCGGTATTTGGCGATCGCGACGTCGCCGAGGATGAAGGAGCCGCGCAGCGAAGTGGGCAGCGGCATCGGGATGATCTGCGGCCCCCACAGCGCATAGAGCGCCTGCTCGGCAACGATCAGGCCGCCGGTCGTCATCAGGATCTGCTTCAGGTGCTGGCCGTAGACCGGCAGGATCAGCACGCGCTCGACGACCAGGCCGAGCGCGCCGGACACCGCCATCGACAGCAGCGCGGCCGGCGCCAGCACCGCGAGGTTCGTCCAGAGCGAATCGGCCTGAATGGAAGCCGCGAACGGCGCCAGCACCAGGGTTGCGACATAGGCGCCGACGGCGATGAAGGCGCCGTGGCCGAAATTGAGCACGTCCATCAGGCCGAACACCAGCGTCAGCCCGGAGGCCATGATGAAGATCATCATGCCCATGGCGAGGCTCGCGGCGGTCAGCGTCAGCCAGGTGCTGGGCGAGCCGACCAGCGGGATCACCATGAGGGCGATCGCGACCGGCAGCAGGATCGGCGCGATGTCGCGCTTCGGCTTCGGCAGCGGATCGTTTGCGGCAAGTTCTGTCACTGATGCGCCTCCAGGCTCAGGCCGAGCAGCCGCTCTTGCAGCGGCACGTCGGCGGCGAGCGCCGCCATCTCGCCGCGATGGACGATGGTGCCGTTGTCCATGACCAGCACGTTGTCGCCGAGCTCGCGCGCGGCAAAGAAGTTCTGCTCGACTAGGAGAATGGTGGCGCCCTTGCGCTTGATCTCCTTCAGGCACTCGATCAGCGCCATGACGATGGCGGGCGCCAGCCCCTTGGTCGGCTCGTCGATCAAGAGCAGCTTGCGCGGCTCGATGATGGCGCGCGCGATCGACAGCATCTGCTTCTGCCCGCCGGAGAGGCTTCCCGCGCGCGACAGCCAGAACCGGCGCAGCGCCGGAAAGAAGCCGAAGATCCAGTCGAGCTGGGCGTCGTCGAGCGGCCCGTCGCGCGCTGCCAGCACGAGGTTCTCCTTCACCGTGAGATCGGAGAACACTGCCATGCTTTCGGGCACGTAGCCGACGCCGAGCCGGGCGATATCGGGCGTGGCGCGGCTCTCGATGCGTTCGCCGCCGAGGCTGATCTCGCCCTTCGAGGCCTGCCAGAGGCCCATGATGGTGCGCAGCGTCGTGGTCTTGCCGGCGCCGTTGCGGCCGAGCAGCATCGTGGTCTGTCCTTGCGGGACGACGAGATCGATGCCCTGGAGAATGTGATAGCGGCCGATATGGGTGTGCACGCCGGAGAGTTTGAGCAGATCGGTCATGCTGCACTCTTCGGAGCGACGCCGAGATAGGCCTCCTGCACGATCGGCGAGGCGATCACCTCGGCCGGCGGTCCGTCGGCGACGAGCTGGCCGTTATGCAGCACGATGATGCGGTCGGCGAGCGAGCGCACCACGTCCATCTTGTGCTCGACGAGGAGAATGATCTTGCTGCGGTCCTGCTTCAGCTGTGCGATCAGGTTGAGCACGACAGGCACCTCGTCGATGCTCATGCCCGCGGTCGGCTCGTCGAACATGAACACCTTCGGCTCCAGCGCGATCATCAGCGCGACCTCGAGCTTACGCTGGTCGCCGTGCGACAGCGCGGTCGCGGCGACGCCGCGGCGGCTGCCGAGCGCGACCTGGTCCAGGATGGCGTCGGCGCGTGCGATCAGGTCGCGGCGGACCATCCACGGTCGCAGCATATCGTAATGGGTGCCGTTCGCGGCCTGCACTGCGAGGCGGACATTTTCCTCGACCGACAGATTTGGGAACAGGTTGGTGAGTTGAAAGGCGCGCCCGAGCCCCGCGCGGGTGCGCAGCGGCGCGGAATGCTGGGTGATGTCGGTGCCGTCGAACAGGATGCTGCCGTGTGAAGCGCGCAGCTGGCCCGAGATCAGGTTGAAATAGGTGGTCTTGCCGGCGCCGTTCGGCCCGACGATGGCGGTGAGCTCGCCCGGGCGGAACGTACAGGAGACGTTGTTGACCGCGACGTGGCCGCCAAAGCGGATGGTGAGGTCGCGGGTTTCGAGAGTCAGCGGCATTCTTGCAAACCGGGTTGGTCTATCGGTTCACCTCTCCCCGAAGGGGAGAGGTCGATTTGCGTAGCAAATCGGGTGAGGGGGCTCAGGTCCCACGAGGAGGGTGGTACCCCTCACTCGGCGCTTCGCGCCGACCTCTCCCTGCGGGAGAGGTGAAGCACCTACCGCTTGTTGCGGACGGGGACGTCCATGTCCTCGATCTTCAGCTCGCGCACCGGCTCGAGCACGGCCCAGGCGACGTTCGGATCGACCTTGACCTTGAAGTGATACATGCTCTGGAGCGCCTGATGGTCGTCTTTCCGGAACACCATCTTGCCCTTCGGCGTGTCGAACTCCAGGCCTTCCATCGCCGTGATCAGCTTCTCGGTATCGGTCGACTTCGCCTTGGTGACGGCGGCGACGACGGACATCGCGGCGGCGAAACCGCCCGCGGTGAAGAAGTCCGGCGGCGCTTTGAAGCGCTTCTGGTGCTCGGCGACCAGCCAGTCGTTCACCGGGTTCTTCGGGATCTCGTAGAAATAATAGGTCGCGCCTTCCATGCCGGGCAGGCCCTTGTAGGCGGCGAGCGCCGGCAGGATGTTGCCGCCGGTGGAGAGCTCGATGCCATAGCGCTTCGGATCCATGTCCTGGAGCTTGGCCAGCGGATTGCCGGCGCCGGCCCAGATCACCCAGATCACCTTGCGGCCCGGCTTGTCCTTCAGCGCGTCGAACAGGCGCTGGCCGACCGCGGTGAAGTCGGTGGTCGAGGTCGGGGCGTATTCCTCCGCGGCGAGCGTCGCGCCGGTCTTGGCGAGCGCCTCCTTGAAGGCGGCGACGCCGTCGCGGCCAAAGGCATAGTCCTGCGCCAGCGTTGCAACGGTGACGCCCTGCTTGCCGATCGCGACCGCGTTCGAGATCGCGTCCTGCGAGGAGTTGCGCGCGGTGCGGAAGATGTAGCGATTCCACTTCTCGCCGGTAATCTGGTCCGCGACCGCCGGCTCGACGATCAGGATCTTCTTGTTCTCCTCGGCGACGGGGAGAATGGCGAGCGCTGCGGCCGACGAGGTCGTGCCGATCGCGATATCAGCCTTGTCGTCCTGATAGGCTTCCGCGAGCGCGGCCTTGGAAAGGTCGGGCTTGCCCTGGTCGTCCTTGGTGATGACGACGATCTTGCGGCCGTCGAGCGTCATCGTGCCCTTGGTGGCGTATTCGAACCCCATTTGCAGGCCGGTCTCGGTCTGCTTGGCGTAGGCCTCGAGCGGACCGGTCTTGCCATAGATCAGTGCGACCTTGAGGTCGTCGGCCCGTGCGGAGGTGCCCGCGGCGAGGGCGAGGATGGTTGTTGTTATGATGAGTGATCGACGCACGATGGTCCCTCCTGATTCAAAGTTTCTCGGTAATAGCGATTTGCACAACGGTACGAACATTGCAATTCAACCTTCCGGCGGACTGCGCCGGCACATGAGCATGCATCATTTTTGGGCCTGCCGTGTCACGCGCGTGTCGCCGGATGCGGCGGGGCTGCCGGCAGACTCGATCTGCCGCCAGTCCGACTGCGCTTCTTCCGCGCTCTCGAAGATGTGCGGCGCGACGCCGCGCTTCTCCAGGGCTTCGCCGAGTTTGATGCGCAGGAAGCCCGACGTGGTGTAGCGCGACACGCCGGAATAGAAGCGGTCGACGAGACTGCGCACCATGGCCGAATAATCGTCCATCAGCTCCGGCAGGATCGAGAAGTTGTCGTAATTGACGATGGCGTAGACCCGGCGGCCGAGCGGAGCGAGCCTCGCCTCGACGAGGGCCGCGATCGCATCGATCTCGGCCTTGCTGCGCAGCGGATAGCGTTCGAGGTTGACGAAGAACAGGTTCTGCTGCTCGTCCAGCGTGAAGCGCTGGTCGAGCGGAATGGTCAGCAGCCGCTCGCGCAGGTCCATGGCGCCGTCGCGGAAGATGCGGGCGTCCATCAGGACGGGGTCGCGCGGGATCAATGGCTTGAAATCCATCAGGCGCAGGATGTCGCGCTCGATGTCGATGCCGGGCGCTATTTCCATGAGTTCGAGCCCGTCGGGCCGCAACGCGAAGACGCAGCGCTCGGTGACATAGAGCACGCGCTGCCCCCGCGCCGCCGCGAAGGGCCCGCTGAAGGTGACGTGCTCGACGCGGTCGACGAATTTGCGCGACCGCGCCTCGTCGAGGATGGCGAGCTTCCCGTCGTTCACCGCGATGCGCTGCTTGCCGGCGCCGAACGTGCCGACGAAGACGACTTCCTTGGCGTTCTGGCTGATGTTGATGAAGCCGCCGGCACCCGCAAGCTTCGGCCCGAACTTGCTGACATTGAGGTTGCCGGCCCGATCGACCTGGGCGAGCCCGAGGAAGGCAGCATCTAAGCCGCCGCCGTCGTAGAAGTCGAATTGATACGGCTGGTCGATCACCGCCTGGGTGTTGATCGCCGCGCCGAAATCGATCCCGCTCGCCGGGATGCCGCCGATCACGCCGGGCTCCGCCGTCAGCGTGATGAGATCGATGATCCGCTCTTCATTCGCGACCGAAGCGATCCCTTCCGGCATGCCGATGCCGAGGTTGACCACGCTGTTGGCCTTGAGCTCGAGCGCAGCGCGCCGGGCGATGATCTTGCGCTCGCTGACCGGCATCACCGGCAGAGAGGCCGCGCGGACGCGGATCTCGCTCGAGAAGGCCGCGTTGTATTGCGTGCCGAAAGTCTGCCAATGGTTCTCCGGCTTCGCCACGACGACACAATCGACGAGGATGCCGGGAATCTTGACCTGGCGCGGGTTGAGGCTGCCGCTCTCGGCAACGCGCTCGACCTGGGCGATGACGATCCCGCCCGAATTGTGCGCCGCCATGGCGATCGCCAGCGCTTCCAGCGTCAGCGCCTCCTTCTCCATGGTGAGGTTGCCGTCGGGATCGCCGGTCGTGGCGCGGATGATTCCGACATCAATCGGAAACGTCCTGTAGAGCAGGCATTCGTCGCCGCCGATCTTGATCAGCTCCACCATGTCCTCGGTGGTGCGCGCATTCAGCTTGCCGCCGCCATTGCGGGGGTCGACGAAGGTGCCCATGCCGACGCGGGTGATGTGCCCGGGCCGGTGCGCCGCGATGTCGCGGAACAGATGCGTGATGACGCCCTGCGGCAGGTTATAGGCCTCGATCTGGTTGGCGATCGCAAGCTGCTGGAGCTTCGGGGCAAGGCCCCAATGCCCGCCGATCACGCGCCGGACCAGGCCCTCATGCGCGAAATGATTGAGGCCGCGCTGCTTGCCGTCGCCCTGGCCGGCCGCATAGACGAGCGTCAGATTGCGCGGCTTGCCCTGGGTATAGGGCGCATCGCCCTCGTGGGAGAGATAGAGCTCCTCCAGCGCGATCGCGATCTCCTCGGCAAAGCCGATGCCGACGAAGCCGCCGGTCGCGACGGTGTCGCCGTCG
Organism: Bradyrhizobium sp. CCBAU 11386; assembly: GCF_028128955.1. Lineage (NCBI taxonomy): Bacteria > Pseudomonadati > Pseudomonadota > Alphaproteobacteria > Hyphomicrobiales > Nitrobacteraceae > Bradyrhizobium > Bradyrhizobium sp. CCBAU 11386. The sequence goes on along the minus strand of NZ_LBKA01000192.1, from coordinate 3,327 downwards.
CGGATCAGCATGACCGCTTCGGACGCCGTGACGACCTTGCCTTTCTCGGAATTGCGCAGGTAGGGCAGAGCTGGATGATGGCTCACGGCGTTCCTCCCGATCCCTGGACCGTATGCCGTTGTTGCTGTCGATCTTAGCGCGAGGAGCAGGCCCGGAACAGGTTGCTCCCCGCGACAAGAGGCATCATCGGGACATTCAGGATTGCACTATCTTGCGTGTTTCGGTGGCGAAATAGACCGACACCACGGTGATGAGCGCCAGCGCGATCATGTAGAGCGAGATCGGCCAGGTCGCCGGCGCGTACGCGGTCATCAATCCCGTCGCGATCAGCGGCGACAGCGCGCCGGCGAAGATCGAGGCGAGGTTGTAGCCGAGCGAGACGCCGCTATAGCGCACCTTGGTACCGAACAGCTCCGACAGGAAGCTCGCCTGCGGGCCGTACATCGCGGCGTGGCCGACGGCGAGGCCGAGCACGATCGCGATCCATGCAGCCTGCGGGTTCTTGGTCGCCAGCAGCATGAACAGCGGGAACGACATCAGCGCCGAGAACACCGCGCCGAAGATGTAGATCGGCCGCCGCCCGAGCCGGTCGGAGAGCGCGCCGAAGGCGGGAATGGTGAAGGTCTCGATCGCCGCGCCGATCAGCACGCCGTTGAGCATGTCCTGCTTGTTCATGCCGAGCGATTGCGTCGCATAGGCGAGCACGAAGGTGGCGTAGATGTAGAAGAAGCCGTTTTCGGCAAAGCGCGCGCCCATCGCGAGCAGGATGTTCTTGGGATACATGCGGATCGCCTCGACGATCGGCATCTTCACGTCCTGCTTGGTGTCCTTGACCTTCTGGAATTCCGGCGATTCCGCGATGGTGAAGCGGATCCACAAGCCCACCAGCACCAGCGCGATCGAGAACAGGAACGGGATGCGCCAGCCCCAGGCATAGAGCTGCGCGTCGCTCAGCATCGACGACACCACCGAGAACACCAGCGTGCCGAGCACGAGGCCGAGCGGCGCCCCGAGTTGCGGCCAGCTGCCGTAAAATCCCTTCTTGTCCGCAGGCGCATGCTCGACCGCCATCAGCACCGCGCCGCCCCATTCGCCGCCGAGGCCAAAACCCTGGATCAGCCGGCAGGTCACCAGCAGGACCGCGGCCCAGATGCCGGCGGTCTCGTAGGTCGGCAGGAAGCCGATCGCCGCGGTCGCGGCGCCCATGATCAGGAGCGTCAAATACAACATGGTCTTGCGGCCGATCTTGTCGCCGTAGTGGCCGAACACGACGCCGCCGAGCGGACGCGCGATGAAGCCGAGCGCGTAGGTCGCGAACGCCAGCAGCGTTCCCATCATGGGGTCGAAGGTCGGGAAGAACAGCTTGTTGAAGATCAGCGCCGCGGCGGTGCCGTAGAGGAAGAAGTCGTACCACTCGATGGCCGTGCCGATCAGGCTCGCGGTGGCGACCGTCACGTGCGAGGGCTGTCTCGCCTGAAGCTGATGGACCGAGATCGCTTCACTCATCTTGCGTCCTCCCTGGTTGCGAATGCGCATGTGCAGCATGCGTCATTGTGCAGAGCGAAGAGCAAGCTCCGCGCCAGATGCCACAGGTTTGCGCAAAATGGCTGAAAACCCAGCAGTTTCAGCGCGAGCTTCGGGAAAAAGCGGCCAGGCCGCGTGTCAGGAATCCGAGACTCCGGACACGTGATGTCTCGCAATTCAGACGGATGCGGCTCCCGAGGCGAGGCCGAACTTCGCCAGCTTCTTGTAGAAGGTCGCGCGCGAGATCTGGAGCATCTTGGCCGCTTCCGAGATCTGGCCGTTGCTGGCGGCGAGCGCCTGTTCCAGCGTGTGCTTCTCGAACTCGGCCTCGGCTTCCGCATAGGGCAGGACGAGGCCGGCCGGCCGCGATGGTGCCGTGGGCACCGTCTCCGCGCCAACGGGGAGAATGCGATCGAAGTCGTCGCTGGTGAGGCGTCCCGAATCGCTCAGGATCAGCGCGCGTTCCAGGATGTTGCGCAGTTCGCGGACATTGCCGGGCCAGCCATAGCGCGCAAGCGCAGCCAGGCCGCTCGGCGTGATCCTGGCATTGAGGTAGTCGCCGGATGCGCTGATGTCGTCGAGCAGCCGTCCACAGATCTCGGGCAGGTCGTCCAGGCAGTGGCGCAGGGGCGGCAGCACGATCGAGAGCACGTTGAGCCGGTAGTAGAGATCCGCCCGGAATGTCCCCTCGCTGACCCGCTTGTGCAGGTCGACATTGGTGGCCGCAATCACGCGCACGTCGACCTTGGTGACCTTGTCGGAGCCGAGTGGCTCGATCTCGCGCTCCTGGAGCACGCGCAGCAGCTTGGCCTGCAATTGCAGCGGCATCTCGCCGATCTCGTCGAGGAACAGCGTGCCGCCGTCGGCGATCCGGAATTTTCCGTCGCGACCCTTGCGGTCCGCGCCGGTATAGGCGCCCGGCGCGGCGCCGAAGAACTCCGATTCGATCAGCGTATCCGGGATCGCCGCGACGTTGACGCTGACGAACGGCTTTTCGGCGCGGGCGGACGCGTTGTGGATGGCCTGCGCCAGCATTTCCTTGCCGGTGCCGGTCTCCCCGGTGAGCAGAACGGTGACGCTCTGGCGCGCGGCGCGCGCGGCAAGCTCCTTGGCCTGTGCGATGCCAGCGGTTGCCCCGACATAGTCGTCGAACGTGAACCGGGCGGCGCGCGCATGCGACAATTGCCGCCGTGCCAGCCGCAAATCGTTTTCGAGCTGGGCGACGCGACCGAGCAGTGGCTTCAAGCCCTCGAGGCGGTCGTAAAGCACGAAGCCGATCGCGCCGATGATGTTCCCCTTCTCGTCCTCGATCGGCATGCGCGTCACGACGAGTTGCTCGCCGCCGAGCTCCATGATGTCGAGGATGATCGGTTCCCCCGTTTCCACGACCCTTCGCATCAGGCTGTTGGGGATGACCTCCTCGATCGGACGGCCGAGCGCCTCGGATGCATGCGAGAGGCCGATCGCGGTGACGTATTTTTCGTTGACATACACCACGCGTCCGCTGCGATCGATTGCGATGGCGCCTTCGCACAGATGCTCCAGCCGCTCGAACAGCGTCTCCATGGCGCGTGCGCGGATATAGGCGGGATCGCTGACGACGGAAGAGGGACCGGACATGGCGTGCCTCGCGGGAAGCCCGCCTGTTTATTACCAAAAGCGCAGTAATTTCAAAGGGCGAAAACGGCTTTTAGCGCAGCCCATTCTCAGTCGTCGTCCTGGACAAGCGAAGCGCAGATCTACCGTCTTGTCTGTCAAGGGGGCCGATCGGCTGTAAGTGTGCGGCATCGTGCTCGGCAGTCA
>NZ_LBKA01000191.1:0-31114 GCF_028128955.1 Bradyrhizobium sp. CCBAU 11386 | reverse complement strand
CGCATGATCGCAGCGTCGATCTCGGCGATGACGCGGCGCTGGATCGCCTCGTTCTTGTCGATCGAGATGTGGCCGACGCCGGTGCCGCGCACGTCGACATTGTCGAGCTTGCCGCGCAGGCCGGCCGCGGCCCGCACCGGCTCACCGGGACCATCGCCGATATAGATGTTGATGTAGCGTTCGGCGCCGGTCGAAAGCCTGGTCTTGAACACGGAATCGAGGCCGATCGCGAGCTTCACGGGCACGCCGAGCTGGTTGAGCTTGGCGATCATGTCCGGCAGCGCAGTCGCGCCCGAGGAATGGCCGACCAGGACGATGGTCTTGATGCGGCCGGCCTTATAGGCGGCCGCGGCCTCATCGGCGAGCGAGGACCAGGAGACGAAATTGGCAACCGTTACCGGAATGCCCTGCGCCTGGAGCCGGGAGCCGATCGTATCGAGCCCGAGCGAGAAGATGTTGAGCACGCCGCGGAGCAGGTAGACATGCGTGGTCGCGGCCGCGGACTGGCTCGGCGCCGCCTTCGCGGTGGTCGGGCTCATGGCAACAGCTGACAGCAGGAGCAGGCACATCGCCCACACACGGATGGCGGGCAATTGGCTGGCGCCGGCGGTGTGACGGCCGTTCGGTCTCATCGATGGTTTCCCTGGGGACAATACGCTTTGCGATTGGCCGGAATCGTAGCCATGGCCTGCTCGCGGACGCAACAAAGAGCCGCGTGAGCGACAATCTTAGCCGCAAGCCGTGACCATCGCGCAACACTTGCCCGGAACCTGCCACCGAAGGGCCTGTTTTGAGACCATTTTTCTCCGGCCAATTGCGACCCGGCAAGGGCATTCCTATGTCAGGGCACCGCTGACCCGCCCGCCCCGGGCGGGTTCCAGCCTCCCCCTTCCCAGTCCGCCGGCCATCATGTCCTCCATCATTTCCGTCGCCAATCTGTCGAAGACCTATGGGTCCGGCTTCAAGGCGCTCAAGAACGTCAATCTCGATATCAAGCGCGGCGAGATCTTCGCGCTGCTCGGGCCCAACGGCGCCGGCAAGACCACACTGATCTCGATCATCTGCGGCATCGCCAATCCGAGCGAGGGCCGCGTCCTCGTCAGCGGCGAGGACATCCAGACCTCCTACCGCAAGGCGCGCTCGCTGATCGGCCTCGTGCCACAGGAACTCCACACCGACGCCTTCGAGAGCGTCTGGGCGACCGTGAGCTTCTCCCGCGGCCTGTTCGGCAAGCCGAAGAACCCAGCCCATATCGAGAAGGTGCTCAAGGACCTCTCGCTGTGGGACAAGAAGGACAGCAAGATCATCACGCTCTCCGGCGGCATGAAGCGCCGCGTGATGATCGCCAAGGCGCTGTCGCACGAGCCGCAGATCCTGTTTTTGGACGAGCCCACCGCCGGCGTCGACGTCGAGCTGCGCAAGGGCATGTGGGAGGTGGTGCGCACGCTCCAGCAGTCCGGCGTCACCATCATCCTCACCACGCATTACATCGAGGAAGCCGAGGAGATGGCCGACCGCATCGGCGTCATCAACAAGGGCGAGATCGTGCTGATCGAGGACAAGGCGACCTTGATGCAGAAGCTCGGCAAGAAGCGGCTGACGCTGCACTTGCAGAACAAGATCTCCTCGCTGCCGGAGAGCCTCGGCCATTACGAGCTCGACCTCTGCGATTCCGGCGCGACGCTGGTCTACGACTACGACACCAAGGGCGAGCGCACCGGCATCACCAGCCTGCTCAGCGACCTGCGCACCGCCGGCATCCGCTTCAACGATCTCGACACGACGCAATCGTCGCTCGAGGACATCTTCGTCGATCTCGTGAGGACGTCATGAATCACCGCGCCATCCGCGCCATCTATCTGTTCGAAATGGCGCGCACCTGGCGCACGCTGCTGCAAAGCATCGTCTCGCCGGTGGTCTCCACCTCGCTCTATTTCGTGGTGTTCGGCGCCGCGATCGGCTCGCGCATCAGCCAGGTCGAGGGCGTCAGCTACGGCACCTTCATCGTGCCGGGCCTGATCATGCTCTCGGTGCTGACGCAGAGCATCGCCAACGCCTCGTTCGGCATCTACTTCCCGAAATTCACCGGCACGATCTACGAGATCCTGTCGGCGCCGATCTCCTATTTCGAGATCGTGCTCGGCTATGTCGGCGCCGCCGCGACCAAGTCGATCATCCTCGGCCTGATCATCCTCGCCACCGCCGGGCTCTTCGTTCCATTGCATATCCACCATCCGGTCTGGATGCTGGCCTTCCTGGTGCTGACGGCGGTGACCTTCAGCCTGTTCGGCTTCATCATCGGCATCTGGGCCGACGGGTTCGAGAAGCTGCAGATGATCCCGATGCTGGTGGTGACGCCGCTGACCTTCCTCGGCGGCAGCTTCTATTCCATCGACATGCTGCCGCCGACCTGGCGCACGGTGGCGCTGCTCAACCCGGTCGTCTATCTGATCTCCGGCTTCCGCTGGAGCTTCTACGAGATTGCGGACGTGAGCGTATCCGTCAGCATCGGCATGACGACGGCGTTCCTGGTGATCTGCCTGGTCGCAATCTGGTGGATTTTCCGCACCGGGTACCGGCTGAAGAATTGACCCCCGGCGTCGTTCCGGGGCGCGCGTAGCGCGAACCCGGAATCCATCGTGCGACGGAGTTGGTGGATGAATGGATTCCGGGTTCGCCCTTCGGGCGCCCCGGAATGACCAGCGGCTATCGATAGCAATGGAAGCGGTGATAGCCGTCATAATACCCGCGGCAGTGACGGTAGTGACGGTGGGGAATGCCGAGCACGCCCTCGACCGCGCCCACAGCGCCGCCGACACCGGCGCCGACCGCGCCTCCGACCACACCGCCCACCGGGCCGGCAATGCGGTTGCCTTCATGGGCGCCTTCCTGGGCACCGCGCACGATGCCCTGGGCATGGCCAGCTTGCGGCAGCGATAACAGTGCGAGCAGGATGGCGGCGGCGGCGAAAAGCAGGCGGACAGGTAAACCGGCCGGCAATGGCGCAGCGGCGATACGGACTTTGTTCATCTTCGATCCCAAGGGACATACAAGGGGTACACGGCGGCGAATAACGCCTTGCAGGTAGGCCATCAACGCAAGGAGCGGCCAAATGGTTGCGCCTTTGTGACGAATTGTCGGCGTCGTGAACGCGTCTCCACTCGCGAAAATGTCAGCATCGCCGCGGGCGGCGCGGCACAAAGCGGCCTTGCTTACATCAGGCATCACGTTAACGATGGCTGGGCGGGGCCGCTGGAACGAAAGCCGGATTGCAGGCATAGTGCACGCCGGGGGACGGAGAGCCGCGGCGCTTGCGTGAACAGGCCGGAGGCCAGAAGTCAGATGCGTTCGTTTTTTATTGCTTTCACATCCCTGATGCTTTTGAGCGCGGGCACCGCGCAAGCCAAGGTCGAAATCACCGTCGACAAGGACAATCAGCAGATGACCGTCGCCGTCGACGGCGTCGCGCGCTATCGCTGGCCGGTGTCGACGGGCATTCCCTCGCGCGAGACACCGAGCGGAGCGTTCCGTACCTTCCGCATGGAAGAGGATCACTTCTCCAAGGAATTCGACGACGCGCCGATGCCGCACGCGATCTTCTTCACCAAGGTCGGGCATGCCATCCACGGCACGGACTCGATCGGCCGTCTCGGCTCGCCGGCATCCCATGGCTGCGTGCGGCTGTCGCGCCAGAACGCATCGACGCTCTATGCGCTGGTGCAGCAGCAGGGCGTGCTCAACACCACCGTGACGCTGACCGGCTCGGCGCAGGTGGCGCTGGCGCGCAATCCGCGCGGCCGCACCAACAATGCGGTAGCCCGCGCCCCGCAGCCGGTCGAAGAGCAATACGCAACATCAGGCGATCCCGTGAATCTGACGCCGCCGGCGCAGCCCGCCCGCCGCTACATGCCGCAGGACGACAACTACATCTACCCGGCCGACGGCAGCGAAACCGGCACGCGCTATCCGGCGCCGCGCTCGGCCAGCCGCCCGCTCTATGACGCACAGGTCTATCAGCAGCCGGCGCAGCAATATTACAATCAGGGCTACGGCCAGCAGGGCTATTATCAGCCACAGCCCCGGCAGGTTTATCAGCCGCGCGGCTATTACTACCAGAACTGACGTGGCCGTCCGCCGTCGTCATCAACGACCCTCGCCGGTCAGCACGAACACCCCATCGCCATTCGAGGCACTATGTCATCACGTGCCACGCCCGTTCTGACTTTGCTCTGGGTCTTGATAGCGGGACAGGCCATGGCCTTCGATCTCGAGGCGCATCGCGGCGGCCGGGCGTTGTTGCCGGAAAACACCCTGCCGGCCTTCGCCAACGTGCTGTCGATGGGCGTGGATACGCTGGAGCTCGACGTCGGCATCACCGCCGATGGCGAGGTCATCATCTCGCATGAACGCGGGCTCAATCCCGATCTCGCACGGGATGCAAACGGCGCCTATGTCGCTCCGCCCGGTACGCCCTTCGTAAAACTGCGGCTCGAAGAGATCGGGACCTATGACGTCGGCCAGATCCGGCCGGACAGTTCTTACGCGAGGCAATTCCCCGAGCAGCGCGCCGTGCCGGGGACACACATTCCCACCTTGAGGCAGCTGTTCGCACTGGTGCGCAAGTCCGGCGACGATCGCGTGCGCTTCAACATCGAGACCAAGATCAATCCGAACCACCCGGACGAATCCCTCGACCCGCAAGGCTTTGTCGCCAAACTGCTCGCGCTGATCGAGGCCGAGAAGTTTTCCGGGCGCGTCACGATCCAGTCGTTCGACTGGAGGACCCTGCAACTCGTCCAGCAGCAGGCGCCGAACATTCCGACCGTGTACCTGACGCTCCAGCGTGGCTCGGGCCAGACCGTCGCGCTGGACAAGGCCACCAACTGGACCGCGGGTTTCAGTCCCGCCGATCACGGCGGCTCGCTGCCGCGCACCATCAAGGCTGCGGGCGGCGCGATCTGGTCGCCCTATTTCGGCGACGTGACAGCGGCACTCGTCTCGGAGGCTCACGGGCTCGGGCTGCGCGTCGCGGTCTGGACGGTCAACAAGCCTGAGGACATGGCGCGCATGATCGAGATCGGCGTCGACGGGATCATCTCGGATAGGCCCGACCTGTTGCGACAGGTGGCGGGCGAGAGGGGAATTGCGCTGCCCGCAGGGACGCCGGTGGCGCCGTAAGGTCTGTCCGTCTCATGTCCCGGACGCGGCGCGGCATGAAATGACGCGACGCAGAGCCGGGACCCAGACTTATGGGCCCCGGCTCTGCAGCGCACCGCTGTAGAAGCGCTGCGCTGCGTCCGGGGCACGAGATTACGAAGCGGCCCTACTCCCCGTCCCTCAAACGCCGATACAGCGCGCCGAGGATGTTGGAATAATCGTCGGTCCAGACCCGCACCCTGTCGTCGGCTTCGGTCTGCTCCCAGACCTTGGACGAGGCGATCTTGCCGACGTCGGCCTCCTCGCGCGCGGAGATGACGACGTCGGTCGAGAAGATGTAATCGCCATCCCGCCCGGAATCCTCGTTGAAGACCCAGCTCTTGAGATCGTTGGCATCGGCGATACCGACCACGACGGTTTCGAGATCGAGATGCCGGTTGGAGACGTGCATCACCACGGCGCCGTGGGGCGCGAGCTTGTCCTTGTAGATCTTCATCGCCTCCTCGGTCGCAAGATGGATCGGGATCGCATCCGACGAATAGGCATCGACGATGATCAAGTCATAGGCGCCGTCCGGCTCCTTCGCGAAGGTCAGGCGCGCGTCCCCGATCACCGGCTTCAGGTCCGGCAGGCAGCTCGAGATGTAGCGGAAATTCTTCGGGTCGCGCGCCGCGTCGACCATCGACTGGTCGATCTCGAAGAATTTCCAGCTCTCCCCTGGCTCGGCGGCACAGGCGAGCGTGCCCGATCCGACGCCGATCGCGGCGACCTTCAGCGGCGCGCCCTTGCGCTCGCGGAGCGCGGTGATGGCCTGACCGATGCCGCCGTCCTTGTGATAGTAGGTGATCGGCTCGGGCCGCCCGGTGACCGGCGTGCCGTCGTTGTTGCGGAAGCGCTCGGCGCCGTGGATCGTGGTGCCGTGCATCAGCACGTGGAAATAGCCGCCGGGCGTCTCCACGATCTTGTGGACGCCGAAGAAACTGCGCACGGTGGTGACGCGGCCCTCGTCCGCCGGATAGACACGGATCAGCGCCAGCGCCAGCGCAATCGTGGCAAAGATCTTCCAACGGCCGGCATTGAGTGCCAATGTCAGCAACGCAGCGAGCACGCCGACGGAGCCGGCGACCCAGACGCGGTGATCCTCGAACCAGGTCGAGAGGCTGCCCGTGGTGTAGGACGGCGCGACGAGTGCCACCGCGAGCGCGGCGAGCGCCAGCCAGTACCATTTGACGATGCCGGCAAGACGCTCGTTGGCGGACGGGCGGCACAGCGCCGCGAGCGCGACCAGGATCGGATATTCGGCGATCCATGAGAAGGTGAATGGAGCAACGAGGCCAGCAAAGAGGCCGCCGACCATGCCGCCGAACGACAGCGCGACATAGAAGCCGGTGAGATATTTGGCGGCCGGCCGGGTCCGCGCCAATTCGCCGTGACAGGCCATGGCGATGACGAAGAAGCACAATTGATGACCGCCGAGCGTCAGCAGCAGATTCTGTTCACCGCCGAAGGCCAGCAGGACAACCACACCCGCGATCGCGACCGGCTGGAGCATCAGCATCCATTTGTGCGGCAGCAGCGGCCGCGACTGGAACACCACCACCCAGGTGAGCAAATACAGCGACAGCGGCAGCACCCACAGAAGCGGTGCCGCCGCGACGTCGGTCGAGATGTGCGCGGTGACGGCGATGAGCAGGCCCGACGGCACCGCGGCGAGGAAGATCCAGCGCAGCCGCGTCACGAGGCCGGGTGCGGGCGCATTGATCTCCTCGGTTCGCGCATCGACCACCGCCAGTTTTGGCGAGCGCAACAACAGCACGCCGCAGGCGGCGATCAGGACGATCAGGAGGCCATAGCCGCCGGTCCAGAAGCGGTTCTGCGTGTGCAGCGTGAACACCGGTTCCAGCAGGAACGGATAGGACAACAGCGCGAGAAAGCTGCCGATGTTGGAGGACGCATAGAGGAAATAGGGATCGTGCCCGGCGGGATGGCCGGTGCGGACGAACCAGGCTTGCAGCAGCGGATTGTTGGCGGCGAGCGCGAAGAACGGCAGCCCGATCGAGACCACGAACAGGCCGAGCAGCCAGACCGCATAGCCCGACGCGGGCGGCTCGCCATAGGCGGTGGCAATGCCGAGCGGCAGCGTGGCGAAGGCCAGGACCAGCAACACCAGATGCACCGCCACCGGAACGATCCGGTTCCTCACCTGCATCAAGAGATGCGCATAGGCGTAGCCGGCCAGCAGCAGCGACTGGAAGAACACCATCGCGACCGACCACACCGCCGGCGAGCCGCCGAGCCGCGGCAGCACCATCTTCGTGAACAGCGGCTGCACCGAGAACAGGAGCAGCGCGCTGACGAAGATCGCAGCGGTGTAGACCGCCAGCAACAGCCGGTTGCGCGACGACGACGGCTGCTCCGTGGCGGCGGGTTGCACGATCGAATCCATGGAATCTCCGGCTAAACTCCGGCGGGCGCCGGGCGCGCGCAATGGAGCACACCACGCCTGAACGGGCAATAAATGGTCTCGTGATGTTGCAGCGAGGAATGCTTGATATAGAGATGTCATTCCGGGGCGATGCGAAGCATCGAACCCGGAACCTCGAGATTCTCCGGTGCGGGAGCCCGCACCATAGTTCGCGCTTCGCGCGCCCCGGAATGACGCCAGGGAAATCATGACCGAAACCGACGTCGTCATCATCGGCGCTGGCCATAACGGCCTCACCTGCGCGGCCTATCTCGCGATGGCGGGCTTGCGCGTGCGCGTGGTCGAGCGTCGCAAGGTGGTCGGCGGCGCGGCGGTCACGGAGGAGTTTCATCCGGGATTCCGCAATTCTGTCGCAGCCTACACCGTGAGCCTGCTCAATCCGCAGGTGATCCGCGACCTCAGGCTTGCCGAGCAGGGCCTGCGAATCGTCGAGCGGCGGGCGCAGAATTTTCTGCCCGCGCCGGACGGCAGCTATCTGCTCACCGGCGAGGGACGGACAAAAGCGTCAGTCGCGCGGCTGAGTGCGCATGATGCGGATGCACTCGACGGCTTCTCGCGCGAACTGGAAGACATCGCCGACGTTCTGCGCCAATTCGTGCTGCGCGCACCGCCGAACCTGCTCGACGGTTTTGGCACGAACGCGATCCGCGAGGCCGTGAACGCATTGCAGAGCGCCAACATCCTGCGCGGGCTGACGCTGGAGCAAAGCCGCAGCCTGCTCGATCTCTTCACCCGCTCGGCCGGCGAGATGCTGGACGAGCGGCTCGAGCATGATCTCGTCAAGGCGCTGTTCGGCTTCGATGCCATCGTCGGCAATTATGCCAGCCCCTACGCCGCCGGCTCAGCCTATGTGATGCTGCATCACGCCTTCGGCGAGGTGAACGGCAAGAAGGGCGTCTGGGGCCACGCCATCGGCGGCATGGGCGCGATCACCCAGGCGATGGCGCGCGCCGCGCAGGGCCGTGGCGTCGCGATCGACACGGACGCCGGCGTGCGCGAGGTGATCATCGAACGCGACCGCGCCGTCGGCGTCGTGCTGGAGAACGGCGCGACGATCCGCGCGAAATATGTCGCGGCCAACGTCAATCCAAAGCTGCTCTATACGCGGCTGATCGCGGCCGACGCCCTGGCGAAGGACTTCCTCGCCCGCATCCGGCACTGGAAGAACGGCTCCGGCACCTTCCGCATGAACGTGGCGCTGGACCGCCTGCCCTCCTTCACGGCGCTGCCGGATGACGGCGATCACCTCACCTCGGGCATCATCCTGGCGCCGAGCCTCGGCTACATGGACCGCGCCTATCTCGATGCGCGCGCGCACGGCTGGAGCCGAGAGCCCGTGGTCGAGATGCTGATCCCCTCCACGCTCGACGACACGCTGGCGCCCGCAGGCAAGCATGTCGCGAGCCTGTTCTGCCAGCACGTCGCGCCGGAGCTGCCTGAAGGGAAATCCTGGGACGACCATCGCGACGAGGTCGCCGATCTCATGATCGCGACGGTGGACAGCTACGCGCCGGGTTTTGCGTCAAGCGTGCTCGGCCGCCAGATCCTCTCGCCGCTCGATCTCGAACGGCAGTTCGGCCTCCTCGGCGGCGACATCTTCCACGGCGCGCTGACGCTGAACCAGTTGTTCTCGGCGCGGCCGATGCTTGGCCATGCCGATTATCGCGGGCCGCTGAAAGGCCTCTATCACTGCGGCTCCGGCGCCCATCCCGGCGGCGGCGTCACCGGCGCTCCCGGCCACAATGCGGCGCAGGTGATCTTGCGGGATCACCGCTCTCTGTTCGGAAGCCGTGGATAGGTCTGTGGACGGGCTGTGGACAGGCTGTTGGCAGGTGTGTGCCCAGGAAGAGGATGGCGGCACCAGACCATCGGGACAAGTCTGGGGACAGGCGGTGCAAAACCGCCGCGCAAGGACGGGATGAGCCGGTGGATAACGCTCTGGCAAATGGCGGACAACCCGTGGATACCGGCTGGGAATCGCACGCGGGAAAAACGACTTCGCCCGCCGGGAGCAATTCCCGTGCGGGCGTTAGTCAGACATAGCCTACGAAGAAAGTAGCCCCCGCTGGGAAATGGGAGGCGGAAATTACTTCAAGGAGGTGCTAATCGAAGTGAACTTTTCGTTCATCGTGGTGCCCAGGCCGTTCACCACGGTGATGATCGCCAGCGCGATACCGGCCGCGATAAGGCCGTACTCGATTGCGGTCGCACCGGACTCATCGGACCAGAACTTCAAAATCATGCGCGTCAAGACTCGCCTCCATTTCTATCTCAAGGTGCGTTGGTTGGCCCCAACATCCGGAAATCTACGGGATGCGACCTTCGGGCGGGTTAATCGCGGAACTGCAAGTTGTGCCAAAAATTGGGAACAAAAGTTCCAAAAATTAAACCCGACGGAACCCTAAGATGCAGCTTTCCCCCACCCATCGCGCCAGCTTTTCGATCGGCAGCGAGGCCGCTGCCCGGCGTGTCGTCGACGTGCTCACCGAGATGTTCTTCGAGGGCGATGCGGCGGTCGCTGCGTTCGAGCGGCCGGACGGACAATGGGACGTCACGCTGCATTTTGCGGATGCGCCGGACCAGGCCTGGCTGCGCGAACTCGTTGTAAATTCGGCAGGAAATGACATCGCCGACACGCTTGCCTTCGATACCGTCGAAGCCAAGGACTGGGTCAAGGCCAGCCTGGAAGATCTCGTCCCGGTGCCGGCCGGACGCTTCGTCGTGCACGGCAGCCATGACCGCGACCGCGTCGCGCCGAACAAGCTCAAGATCGAGATCGAGGCGGCGCTCGCCTTCGGCACTGGCCATCACGGCACCACGCGCGGCTGTTTACTCCTGCTTGACCATGTCCTGAAGAGTTCCCGCCCGAGCAACGTGCTCGACCTCGGCACCGGGACCGGCGTGCTGGCGATCGCGGCCGCGAAGGCGCTGCATCGCGCCGTGCTTGCCTCCGACATCGACCCGCCCTCGGTGCGGGTGGCGGCCGAGAACGGCCGGCTGAACGAAGTCGGTCACCATGTGCGGGTGATCCGCGCCACCGGCTTCGCCGCGCCCGATTTTGCCCGGGCCGGCCCGTTCGACCTGGTGCTGGCCAACATCCTTGCCAATCCGCTGCGGCACCTGGCGAGCCCGATGGCGCAGCACCTTGCGCCCGGGGCGCGCGTCATCCTCTCCGGCCTGCTAACGCACCAGGCCCCCGCCGTGATCGCCGCCTATCGCGCACGCGGCCTCGTGCCGCTGCGGCATTTGCGGATCGAGGGGTGGAGCAGCCTCTTGCTGCGGAAGGTGGGGTGAAGTGCAGCAGTGAACGGCGTAGGGTGGGCAAAGCGAAGCGTGCCCACCGAGTTCATCTGCGATCATGGGGAGATGGTGGGCACGGCGCTCGGCGCCTTTGCCCACCCTACGACGACATCGCCATCGCCACGCTACTCCGCCGGCTTCTCGTCCCGGCGCATCGCGCGCTCATCCTGCAAGGTGCGCCTCGCGCGGCGCTCGGCGATACGGTCGATCATCTGGCTGATGAGACCGCGCGGCTTCTTCGGTGTCGTTGCGGCCGGGGCCCGGCGGACCGGCGGCGAAATCTTCTCAAACGTGAACGCTGGCATCGTGTGTCCCCTCGCCGTTGAGTAGAAACACTTGCTCGAATTTCCCTGTTATCCGGACGGAGCTCAAAGGCTGCATCCCTTTACTCCAGTCGACTCAAGCGGAACTTTTTCAAGCACAGTCCATGCCAGATGCGCCGCGAATGCGTCCACATTGCGGAGTGACCCCCGTGATCCTAAAGTGATCCACCATGTTCGAAGCACACTTCCAGACATTCGAGGAGCCCGAGGCCGGCGTCGCATTGACGGCGCGCCTTGCCGCGCTCCGCGAAGAACTCGCCCGCCGCAAGCTGACCGGCTTCGTCATTCCGCGCGCCGACCAGCAGCAGAATGAATATGTGGCGCCTTCGGAAGAGCGGCTCGCCTGGCTGACCGGCTTTACCGGATCGGCGGGCCTGGCGGTGGTGCTGGCCCGCGAGGCCGCATTGTTCGTCGACGGCCGCTACACGATCCAGGCGGCCAAGCAGGTCGACGCAAAGGCCTGGGCGGTGGAATCGCTGATCGACCCTCCGCCGGAGAGCTGGGTCTCGGCGCATCTGAAAGCCGGCGACCGCCTCGGATTTGATCCCTGGTTGCACACTTTTGCGGCAGCCGAACGCCTCGCCGCCGCCTGCACCAAGGCCGGCGCCGAGCTGGTGGCGGTCGACAGCAATCCGGTGGACGCGGTCTGGCACGACCGGCCGCAGCCGCCGCTTGCTCCCGTCGCCGTGCACGGAATGCAACATGCCGGCCTCGGCGAAGCCGAGAAGCTGGCGCAGATCAAAAGCGAGATCGCCAAGCTCGACGCTGACGCGCTGGTGCTGTCGGACAGCCATGCGGTGGCCTGGACTTTCAACATCCGCGGCGCCGACGTCGCGCATACCCCGCTGCCGCTGTCCTACGCACTGGTCCCGAAGGACGGCCGGCCGACCATCTTCATCGACCACCGCAAGCTTTCCAACCTGACGCGCGACCATCTCGAGCAATCGGCCGACGTGCGCGAGCCCGATGCGATGGCGCCGACGCTGATGGCGCTGGCCAAGAGCGGCGCCGCGATCGCGCTCGACACTGCCACCGCGGCCGATGCGCTGAGCCGGCTGATCGCCGGCGCCGGCGGCAAGCCTGTGCGCGGCAGCGATCCGATTGCGCTGCTCAAGGCGGTCAAGAACGCGACCGAGATCAGGGGCACGCAGACGGCGCATCGCCGCGATGCCGTGGCGCTGGCGCGCTTCCTCGCCTGGGTCGATCGCGAAGCGCCCAGCGGCAAGCTCACCGAGATCGACGCAGTGGAAGCGCTGGAGACGTTCCGCCGCGACACCGGCGCGCTGAAGGACGTGTCGTTCCCGACCATATCGGGCACCGGCCCGAACGGCGCCATCGTGCACTACCGCGTCACCCGCAAGAGCAACCGGCGCATCGCGCCCGGCGACCTGCTGCTGATCGATTCCGGTGCGCAATATGAAGACGGCACCACCGACGTGACGCGCACCATGGCGGTCGGCGAGCCCACGGGCGAGATGCGCGACCGCTTCACCCGCGTGCTGCGCGGCCATATCGCGATCGCGCGCGCGATCTTCCCCGACGGCACCAATGGCGCTCAGCTCGACACGCTGGCGCGGCAATATCTCTGGGCCGCCGGCGTCGATTTCGAGCACGGCACCGGCCATGGCGTCGGCAGCTATCTCAGCGTCCACGAAGGGCCGGCGCGGATCTCGAAGCTCGGCACCACGCCGCTGAAGCGCGGCATGATCCTCTCCAACGAGCCCGGCTACTACAAGACCGACGGTTTCGGCATCCGCATCGAGAACCTCGAGCTCGTGGTCGCCGCCGACATCAAGGGTGCCGAGAAGCCGATGAACGCGTTCGAGACGCTGACCCTGGCGCCGATCGACCGCCGGCTGATCGATGTCGCCATGCTGAGCCGCGACGAGCTCGACTGGCTCAATGCCTACCACGCGCGTGTGAGGGCCGAGGTCGGGCCGGCGCTGGACGAGGCAACGAAGGCGTGGCTCGATCAGGCGACGGCGGAGCTGAAGGCGTAAGCTCGCCATTCCGGGGCGCATGGCACTACGCGATTTGCGCACGGCTGCTTCCTCACGACAGCTGTCATGCCCCGCCACCGGGTCTCGCCTTTGGCGAGCCCGATGACAGGCTCCGGCGGGGCATCCAGTACGCCGCGACCTCTCCGTATAGAACTACTGCCTCTGGAATACTGGATTCCCCGCCTTCGCAGGGAATGACACCGCTTCTGTAGCGCGAGCAACGCGCCCAATCGGTCGCCATCGCGCCCTCATCATAACCATCCCGGAATCGGTATGGCCGCATTCCGAAACGCCGATATCCGTCTTGCGCGAGCGCGCTACAGTTCGATTCGAACTTGTCAGAGACGGACACGCATGCACGGCATGATCAGCAGGCCGCCGGAAGCGGCAATGAAGACCATCGCGACCTCGCGCGTGGTGTTGCTGCTGCTCGTCGTCATGACCGGGATTGCGCCGATCTCGCTGTACATGCTGGTTCCGGCGCTCCCGGTGCTGGCGACGAACTTCGGCAGCGACATCTCGGTCGCGCAGATGACGGTGTCGCTCTTCATGGTCGGCATCGCCTGCTCGCAGCTGGTCATGGGCCCGCTGTCGGACAAGTTCGGGCGGCGCCCGGTGCTGCTCGCAGGGCTCGCGCTGATGGTGGCGGCGAGCGTTGCCTGCATCTTCGCGCAGAACCTACCGCAACTGATTGCCGCGCGCTTCTTCCAGGCGCTCGGCGGCGCCACCGGCATGGTGGTGAGCCGCGCCATCATCCGCGACATCTACGAGCGCCAGCGCGTCGCCTCCATGATCAGCCTCGTCGTCGCGGCCCTGATGATCGGACAGATGCTCTCGCCGCTCACCGGCGGCCTGATCGAGACCGCGTTCGGCTGGCGCGCGATCTTCTACGCCATCACCATCGGCGCAGTTGCGGTCGCCGTCGGCATCGCCGTGGCGCTGCCGGAAACGCGCCGCAGCCGCGCCGCCGGCAGCGGCTTTCGCGCCGACATCGGCACCCTGATCAGGAACCGCGCCTTCGTCGGCTACGTGATGTGCCAGGTGCTGGCCTCGCAGATCATATTCACCTTCGCCGGCGGCGGCCCCTACATCGTGGTGACGCAGATGGGCCGCAGCAGCGCCGAATACGGCGCTTGGTTTGCGACATCAGGCTTTGCGTATCTCGTCGGCAATCTACTCTGCGTGCGCTTTGCGCCGCGCCACGCGCTGGAAAAGCTGATCTGGTTCGGGCTCGGCCTTCAGCTCAGCGGCAGCCTGTTGAACCTGGTCTGGAGTTTCGCCGGCTGGAATGAAGCGCCCGCCTGGCTGTTCGGCACGCAGATGATCGTGATGGCCGGCAATGCCTTCGTGATGGCGAATTCCGCCGCCGGCGCGATCAGCATCCGCCCCGAAGCGGCCGGCACCGCGTCGGGCGCGATGGGCTTCCTCCAGCAGGGCATCGGCGCGCTGATGTCGCAATTCGGCGCCTATCTCGGCGGCCACTCCTCAACGACGCTGCCGCTGACCTCCGCCGTGCTCGCGATCTCGCTGCTCTGCGCCTGCATGATGATCTTCGTCGTCCCCCGCCGCGAGATCGTGGTGAGCGAGACGCTGATCGAGCAGGCGGAGGAGGAAGAGAGCGGGATGATGTGAGGGGTGGCACGCCGCCTCCCCGTCATTGCGAGCGAAGCGAAGCAATCCAGAGTCTTTCCGCGGCGACGGGCTGGATTGCTTCGCTTCGCTCGCAATGACGAAAAAACCTCACTCCCCGATCAGCTTCAGCCACTCGTCTTCGGTCAACACCTTGACGCCGTGCTTGTTGGCCTCGGCGAGCTTCGAGCCAGCGCCGGGGCCGGCTATGACGAGATCGGTCTTCTTCGACACCGAGCCCGACACCTTCGCCCCTAGACGCTCGGCGGTGGCCTTGGCTTCATCCCGCGTCATCTTCTCCAGCGAGCCCGTGAACACCACGGTCTTGCCGGCGACGGCCGAGTTGCTCTTCGGCTTCTCGGCGTCGACGATCTCGACTTCCCTGGTCAGGCGCTCGACGATGCCGCGATTATGGCTCTCGCCGAAATAATCGGCGATGCTCTTGATCACGGTGTCGCCGATCTGGTCGAGCGCATCCATATCCGCCATCGCCTCCTCGTCGCCCTTGGCGACCTTGAGGCAGGCATCGTGGAACGCGTCCCAGGAGCCGTAGCCGCGCGCCAGCGCCAGCGCGGTGGTCTCGCCGACATGTCGCATGCCGAGCGCATAGACGAAGCGCTCCAGCGCGATTTTGCGCCGGCTCTCGATGGCGGCGAAGAGGTTGCGCACAGAGGTGGCGCCGTAGCCCTCGATCTCCTCAAGCTTGAGTTTCGAGTTGCGCTTCTCCAGCGTGAAGATGTCGGCGGGCTCCTTCACAAAACCTTCGTCGAAGAAGTACTGGAGCTGCTTCTCGCCGAGGCCGTCGATGTCGAAGGCGCGCCGCGACACGAACAGTTTGAGGTGCTCGATCTTCTGATAGGGGCAGGCGAACTCGCCGGTGCAGCGGGCGCGCGAGCCCTCTTCGCCCGCCGCCGTCTCCTCGCGCGTGACGTCGGTGTGCAGCGGGCACGGGCACTTCTTGGGGAAGTGGAATTCCCTGGCATTCTTCGGCCGCTTGTCGAGGACGACGTCGACCACCTGCGGGATGACGTCACCGGCGCGCTGGATCACGACGGTGTCGCCGATCCTGATGTCGCGGCCCTCGCGCAACACCTCGCCCTTGTTGCCGATGCCCTTGATGTAATCCTCGTTGTGCAGCGTGACGTTCTGCACCATCACGCCGCCGACGCCGACCGGCTCGAGCTTGCCGACCGGCGTGAACGAGCCGGTGCGGCCGACCTGGATCTCGATGTCGCGCAGCACCGTCATGGCGCGCTCGGCCGGGAATTTGTGCGCGATGCCCCAGCGCGGCGTGCGCGAGACGAAGCCGAGCCGCTCCTGCCAGTCGATGCGGTCGACCTTGTAGACAACGCCGTCGATGTCGTAGTCGAGCTCGGCGCGCTCTTCCTCGATTCTCTGGTGGAACGCGATCAGCTCCTCGACCGAGTGGCACAGCCTGGTCAGCGGATTGGTCTTGAAGCCGCAGCGCTCGAACCAGTGGATCATGCCGGTCTGCGTCTCCTCCGGCATCGCGCTCATCTCGCCCCAGGCATAGGCGAAGAAGCCCAGGGGGCGTGAGGCGGTGATGGTCGGATCCTTCTGGCGGAGCGAGCCGGCCGCCGAGTTGCGCGGATTGGCGAAGATCGTATCGCCGGCGGCCTTCTGCCGCTCATTGAGCGCCAGGAAAGCCTTCTTGGTCATGTAGACCTCGCCGCGCACCTCGCAGATGTCGGGGACATTGCGCCCCTTCAGCTTCTGCGGGACGTCTTCGAGGGTGCGGATATTGGCGGTGACATCCTCGCCCTCCGCACCGTCACCGCGCGTCGCCGCGGTGACGAGCTCGCCGCCCTCATAGCGCAGCGACATCGAGAGACCGTCGATCTTCGGCTCGGCGGAGAAGTCGATCTTGTCGTCGTCGAGCTTCAGGAAGCGCACAATGCGGCCGACGAAGTCGCGCACGTCCTCTTCGGCAAAGGCGTTGTCGAGCGACAGCATGGGGACGGCATGCCGCACCTTCCTGAAGCGGCCTGACGGCGCCGCGCCGACCTTCTGCGAGGGCGATTCCGCGCTGACGAATTCCGGAAAGCGCTTTTCGATCGCGTTGAAGCGCTGGCGCAGCGCGTCGTATTCGGCGTCGGTGACGGTGGGCGCGTCATCCTGATAATAGCGCTTGTCATGCTCTTCGAGCTCGAGTGCGAGCCGCATGAGCTCGACCTTGGCCTGCGCCTTGGTGAGCTCGGTGACGTCACGGAGCGGTTTGGATTTTGCTGCTCTTGCCATGGTGCTTGGATACGACGGAGCGGGCGGGAGGGTAAAGATGGGCGGAGGTCTTGTTCCCCGGATGCTGTGCCGTGCTTCTTCAGCGGTGCACTGCAGAGCCGGGGCCCATGCGGCGGCATTCTGGGTCCCGGCTCGCGGCGCGCTGCGCCGCGTCCGGGACACGAGGCTTAAGCCGTCGCCGCCTTGAGCAGGCGGTCTGCGGCCGCCCTCGCCTCGGCGGTGATCTCGGCGCCGGCGAGCATGCGCGCGATCTCCTCGCGGCGGTGGTCGGCGACCAGCGCGTTGACGCGGGTGGCGACGCGCTTGCCCTTGTCGAGGGCGTCCTTGGAGATGAGCAGATGCTGGCCGGCCCGCGCGGCGACCTGCGGGGCGTGGGTCACGGCCATCACCTGCACCTTGCCGGCAAGCCGCGCCAGGCGCCCGCCGATGGCGTCGGCCACTGCGCCGCCGACGCCGGTGTCGATCTCGTCGAACACGAGGGTCGGCGCCGAGCCGCGGTCGGACAGCACGACCTTGAGCGCCAGGAGAAAGCGCGACAGCTCGCCGCCGGAGGCGACCTTCATCAGCGGGCCCGGCTTGGTGCCCGGATTGGTCTGCACCCAGAACTCGACGCGGTCGATGCCTTGCGGCCCCGGCGCGGCCTCGTCGGTTTCGACCTGGGTCATGAATTTCGCGCGCTCGAGCTTGAGCGGGGCGAGCTCGGCATTGACGGACTTGTTGAGCTTCTCGGCCGATTTCTGCCGCGCCATCGACAGTTTCTTCGCGGCAGCGGCATAACGCGCATCGGCCTCGATCGCAGCCTGCTCCAGCTTCTTCAGCCGCGAGGCGCCGGCATCGATCAGCACGACGTCGGCGGCGTATCTGGCGGCGAGCGCGGCGAGTCCGTCGACCGGCGTCGAATATTTGCGCGAGGCGGCGCGCAAGGCGAACAGGCGCTCCTCGATGCGTTCGAGCTCGGCCGGGTCGAAGTCGGTTGCGGCCAGCGCCGCCTGAAGATGCTGGTCGGCTTCCTCCAGCGCGTTGATCGCGGCGTCGATCGCCTTGACCGCGGGCTCGACCAGCGCCGGCGAATTGACGCCGCGGCGCTCCAGCCGGCGCACCGCGGCCGACAGCGCCGCGACCGGCGAGTGGTTGCCGCCGACCGCCTCCTGCGCCTCGCGCAGGTCGGAGGCGATCTTCTCGCCCTGCATCATCGTGGTCCGGCGGGACGCCAGCGAAGTCTCCTCGCCGTCCTTGGGGGCGAGCTGCTTCAGCTCGTCGGAGGCGTGGCGCAGATAGTCGGCCTCGCGCGCGGCCCGCTCCATGCCGGCGCGATGCTCCTCCAGCTCGGTGTTGGCGGTGCGGCGCGCATCCCAAAGCGACTCGACGATCGCAACGTCCTTCTCGAGGCCGGCAAAGGCATCGAGAAGGCGGCGGTGAGTGGCGGCATCGACCAGCGCGCGCTCGTCATGCTGGCCGTGGATCTCGACCAGGGCGGCGCCGACCGCCTTCAGCGTCTGCACGCTGATCGACTGGTCGTTGATGAAGGCGCGGGTGCGGCCGTCGGCGAGCTGGACGCGGCGGAGAATCATCTCGCCGGTGTCGTCGAGGCCGTTCTCGGCGAGGATCGCCGTCGCGGGGTGATTTTTGGGGATATCGAAGACGGCCGTGACCTGCCCCTGCTCCGCGCCGTGGCGCACGAGGCCGGCGTCGCCGCGGCCGCCGAGTGCCAGCGCAAAGGCATCGAGCAGGATGGATTTGCCCGCACCGGTCTCGCCGGTCAAAACCGCGAGGCCCGTTGCGAATTCGATATCGAGCCGTTCGATCAGGACGATGTCACGGATCGACAGACGCGCCAGCATGGAACCAAATTTCCTAGCCGAGGCCCATTTTCTTGAAGGTCTTGCTGATCCAGGACCCCTGATTCTCGCTCGGCTCGAGACCGCCGGATTTTACAAGATTGTAGGCGTCCTTGTACCAGCGGCTGTCAGGAAAATTGTGGCCAAGTACGGCCGCCGCCGTTTGCGCCTCGCCGACGATGCCGATCGCCATATAGGCCTCGGTGAGCCGGTAGAGCGCTTCCTCGACATGGCGTGTGGTCTGGTACTGCGTAACCACGGCCTTGTAGCGGTTGATCGCGGCCGTGTAGTCGCGCTTCTGCGCGTAATAGCGGCCGACGTTCATTTCCTTGCCGGCGAGCTGGTCGCGCGCGCCCTCGATCTTGGCCTTGGCGGAGGTCGCGTATTCGGACGTCGGATATTTACGGACCACCTCTTCCAGCGAGGCGATCGCCTTCTCGGTGCGGGTCTGGTCGCGGCTGATGTCCGGAATCTGGTCGTAATGCGAGGCGGCGATCAGGTATTGCGCATAGGCCGCGTCCGGGCTGCCGGGATGCAGCGTGACATAGCGGGTGGCGGCGCCGATGCAGCTGTCGTAGTCGCCGCCCTGGTAGGACGCATAGGCCGACATCAGCAGCGACTTGCGGGCCCAGTCGGAATAAGGATGCTGGCGGTCGACCTCTTCGAACTTCTTGTTCGCCGCCTTCATGTCCTTCTTCTCGTTCATGAGGTACAGGCCCTCATTGTAGATCTTGTCGGCGGGCTCCTCGACGAAGGTGTCGTCCTTGGCGGTGAACTTGTCCCAGAGCGCGCCGGTGCCGCAGCCGGCCAGCGGCAGCGCGAGCATGATGAAGGCAGCGGCCTGAAGCAGCCCGCGGGCGAGAGGCGAGATCAAGAGATATCCGCGCGTCATACGCTGTGCCGACATGAGTTTAAGCCCTGACGCCCTGTGATGCGGTACCCGCCAGCCCACGAACCTCGTCATGGGCGCGAATGTAGCCGTGGTGCCTGCCGTGCGACCACGCCGATGTATCCGAAAAACGATCGTTAACCAACCGTATGGGCAGGCATTTCGCCCGGATTAAGGCGAACGTGCCGCAATGCTAGTCGATCATGGTTACCAGGAGTTTCCCGGGGACAGCCGCCGCCAGACGCCCGCGGCCACAGGTCTCTTCAGGACACGTCCGGCCCGTAGGCCGCGGCGATCCGGCCGCCAACGATACCGCGACCGGTTTCGACCACGGGACGCGTGGTGCGGCGCACCGCCTCGCCCTCGACCACCCGCCAGGCGGAACGGTCGGCAAGCAGCGCGGTCAGGACGGCGTGGTTGAGCTTGTGGCCGCCACGCACCGAGCGGTAGGCGCCAAGCAGCGGCAGGCCGGCCAGCGCGAGGTCACCGATCACGTCCAGCACCTTGTGGCGGGCACATTCGTCGGCGTAGCGCAGGCCCTCGGTGTTGAGCAGCCGCTCGTCGTCGAACACGACGGTGTTGTCGAAGGAGGCGCCGAGCGCATAGCCCGCGCCCCAGAGCCGGGCGACGTCGCACATCAGACCGAAAGTCCGGGCGCGGCCGACTTCGCGGCGGAAACGTTCCGGGCTGAGGTCGAAGGCGTAGCTCTGCCGGCCGATGACGGGATTGGTGAAGTCGATCTCGACCTCGGCGCGGAACCCGTTGGCGTAGGGCCGGATCTCGCCGAAGGAGTCACCCATCTTGACCGAGATCGGCTTCAAAACCTGGATGAAGCGGCGCTGCGCCGGCTGGGTGACGATGCCGGCCTGGTCGATCGCCGTAATGAAGGCCGCGGCGCTGCCGTCCATGATCGGCACTTCCGGCCCGTCGATCTCGATCGTGGCGTTGTCAACGCCCATGCCCCGCAGCGCAGCAAGCACGTGCTCGGCGGTGGAGACCAGCGGACCGCTGCGATCGCCGAGGACGGTCGCGAGGTCGGTCGCGATCACCTGCTCGGCGGTCGCCTGAACTTCGCGGTCACTTCCCTCAAGGCCGGTGCGGACAAAAACAAAACCTGCATCGACGGGCGCAGGTCCGAGCGTGAGGGTGACGGGAAGACCGGAATGAACGCCGACGCCGACCACGGTGGCTTGCGCACAAAGCGTTGTTTGCCGGCTAAATTTCATCAGGAACCGCCCCACTACGACCCACTGCGACTTATACTCGACCCGACCGACCGGCCAAGCCCGCCGTCCGAATCCGTATCCCCAAGTCACGGCAAACCATAGTCACTGCCCCAAACAGCGCCAACTCACGCTTTTTTACCGATTGTTACCCCAAACCTGCCGTATTCGCGCCAAGGCTTAACCAAATTGCGCCGAGGTTTTGGGCCGCTGCCGGCAGTTTTACTGAACCACCGAATACGTAATTAATGATTTAAAATCAGTTGCTTGGCCATGCAGCCCAGGCATGCCCGGTCAAAATGGAAAGGTCCCGGCAAGCTTCCCGCCGGGACCTTTTTTCGTCTGCCTTATTGTAACAATCCTCAGGTCGCCTGCCGCCGCAGGAAGGCCGGGATATCAAGATGGTCGTCTCCCTGTGGCGCCGGCGCAACAGGCGCGGAACGGCCATGCATGTCGAGGCCCTGCGGCGCGGGACGGCGGGCATACTCCGATACCGGCTCGCTGGCCGCGATCTGCTGCGCCACGCTCTTCTGCGGACGGCGGTCCGGCAGCGGCGGCATCGCGGGACCCGTGGTGCGGGCGGCAACCGGCGGCTCACTCTCCTCGTCGCGGCGGCCGAGGCCGACATTGGCGAGGCGCTGGAGCAGCGACAGGCGGCTCTTCTGCGGGGTCTCTTCTTCGACCTCGCCGCGGGCCTGACGAATCTCGGCCTGGGCCGGCATCGGCAGTTCGTCGAGGCGAGGCATCCGCGGCGCCCGCACCGGCGCACGCTCGGCCTGCGGCGGGATGAAGTTTTCGGGCGTCATCGGCTCCTGCATCGCGACCGGGGCCATGTCGGGCTCCGGGAACAAGGTCGGCTTCTGCGCGATCGGGCGCACGGTGACGTCGCCGTAGGTCTGCATTGGCGCGGGCGCCTGCGGGACGTCGGCAACGGCAGCCGCGATGGCGGCGAGCGCAGCGCGCTCGACGTTCGGACGCGGCGCCATCGGCGCGGCAGCCGGCGCGGAGGCGGACGCCGGGCCCTGCGTTTCCAGCTTCTGGGCACGTTCGGCCAGGCGCTGGTTGTCGGCACGCAGACGCGCGGTCAGATCGGCGAGACGGCTCTCGGCCGCGGCGGCCGGAGCTGCGGGAGCCTGCTGCACCTGCGGCGCTGCGTTCGCAACCGGGGCGCTGGTGGCCTGGCTGTTGCGGGCGATCGTGGCCTGCTCGATGCCGGTGGCGACGACGGAAACGCGGATCAGGCCATCGAGCGCTTCGTCGAAGGTGGCGCCGACGATGATGTTGGCGTCCTGGTCGACCTCCTCGCGGATGCGGGTCGCGGCTTCGTCGACCTCGAACAGCGTGAGGTCCTTGCCGCCGGTGATGGAGATGAGAAGGCCCTTGGCGCCCTTCATCGAGCTATCGTCGATCAGCGGGTTGGCGATCGCAGCTTCAGCGGCGGTCAGCGCGCGCTTGTCGCCGGAGGCCTCGCCCGTGCCCATCATCGCCTTGCCCATTTCGCGCATGACGGCGCGGACGTCGGCGAAGTCGAGGTTGATCAGGCCTTCCTTGACCATCAGGTCGGTGATGCAGGCGACGCCCGAATAGAGCACCTGGTCGGCCATCGCGAAGGCGTCGGCGAAGGTGGTCTTCTCGTTGGCGACCCGGAACAGGTTCTGGTTCGGGATGATCAGCAGCGTGTCGACCACCTTGTGCAGCTCGGCGATGCCGGCTTCGGCAGTGCGCATGCGGCGAGCGCCCTCGAAGTGGAACGGCTTGGTCACGACGCCAACGGTGAGGATTCCCATGTCGCGCGCGGTCTTGGCGATGACGGGAGCAGCACCGGTGCCGGTGCCGCCGCCCATGCCGGCGGTGACGAACACCATGTTGGCGCCCGAGAGATGGTCGCGCAGCTCGTCGATCACCTCTTCCGCCGCCGCGGCGCCGACGTTCGGCTGCGAGCCGGCGCCGAGGCCTTGCGTGACCGCCGTGCCCATCTGCACGATGCGCTGCGCCTTCGACATCGTCAGCGCCTGCGCGTCGGTGTTGGCGACCACGAAGTCGACGCCCTGGAGGCCCGCCGTGATCATGTTGTTGACGGCGTTGCCACCGGCGCCGCCGACGCCGAACACGGTGATCCGGGGCTTCAGTTCGTGAATATCAGGAACATTGATGCTGATGGTCATGTTTGCCTCTCGATCACGCGCGCGTGGGTTCGCCCCGGCCGGCGGCCGCGGGAGTTGGTGAAAATCGGGAATTACGGAAAGGAGTCATCAGAAGCCCTCGCGTAGCCATCGTCCAACCTTTCCGAAATAACCGCCGGTCCCTGTCCTGACCTGCTGCCGCGTATGCCGCGGTTCGACATGTTCCTGGTGAACATATTGCGGGTAGACGAGGAGTCCGGCCGGCACCGCGAACGCGGCGTTCTTCGCCTCGTTGGGCAGCCGGCCGAAGCCGAGCGGACGTCCGACCCGCACGGGCCGGCCGAGAATCTGTGTTCCGAGTTCGACGAGGCCGGTCAGCTGCGAGGCGCCGCCCGAGAGCACGACGCGGCCGTTGGGCTCTGACGCGAAGGGCGAATCCTTGAGCCGGTCCCGGACCATTTCGAAGATTTCCTCGGCACGGTGCTTGACGATGTTGGCGATGGTGGCGCGGGAGACGATCTGCGGCAGATCCTGCTCGTCACCGGCTGTCGGCACAGACATCAGCTCACGCGAGTCCGATCCGCCGGTGATGACGGTCCCGTATAACGTCTTGATTCGCTCGGCATCGGCAATGGTCGCGGAGAGTCCGCGCGCGAGATCCATCGTGATGTGTTGCCCGCCGACCGCAAAACCCGCCGCGTGCACGAAGCGGCCGCCGGCATAGACCGCCATCGTGGTGGTGCCCGCGCCCATCTCGACGACGGCCGCGCCGAGATCGGCCTCGTCGTCGGTCAGCACCGACAGGCCGGCGACATAGGGGCTCGCCGCCATGGCTTCGACATTGATGTGGCAACGCTCCACCGCGAGCATCAGGTTCCGTGCCACGGTGGCGTCACAGGTGACGACGTTCATGTCGACACCGAACTGATGCGCGACCATGCCGCGGGGATCGCGGATGCCCTTGACGCCGTCGAGCGTGTAGCCGACCGGCAGCGCGTGCAGCACGGTACGGCCCTCGCCGGTGGCGTGACGCATGCCGGTCGAGGTGACGCGGCTGACGTCGGCCGGGGTCACGGCGCCGCCGCGGATGTCGGCGGCGGCTTCGACCAGCTGGCCGGAGAGCCGGCCGCCGGAGACCGACAGCAGCACGGACTCGACCCGCACCTTTGCCATCTTCTCCGCAAGCCCGACGGCCTGGCGCACCGCCTGCTCGCATTCGCCGAGATCGACCACCGCGCCGGCCTTCATGCCGCGCGACTGGATCTGGCTGTAACCGATCAGTTCCACCGCGTGGGTGCGGCCGCGCAACGCGTCGCTCGGCGCCGACGGCTTCAGCCGCGCGATCATGCAGGCGATCTTGCTGGTGCCGATATCGAGGCAGGCGACGAGACCGCCGCGCTTGTGCGGCATCTGGCGCGTCTTCGGCGTCTGGGTGCGATCGAGACCGGTCATGCAGCGTCCCCGGCCTTCTTTTTCTTCTTGTCCTTGAACTGGTCTTCGCGCGCCTTGGCGGCGTCCTCGGACAGCTGCACCACCAGGCGATCGGGCAGGCGCATGTCGACGGCGACGATATCGCGGGAGAACAGCTTGTCTTCCTTGTCGAGCCTGGACAGCATTGCAAGCGCGTTGCCGACGTCCTGTTCGGGCAGGCGGATGTCGAGGCCGTCCTTGAGCCTCAGGTTCCAGCGCCGCTCGCCGACGAAGACCGCGGCCTTGGTGATCGAGTTGACCTGCGGATAGCGCGCCAGCAGCGCGAGGAAATCGCGGGCCTGCGTGTCGGCGCCCTTGCCGACCACGAGCGGCAGCGACAGGAACCGGCGCGAGACATAGGGCTCGAGCACGGCGCCGTCATCGGCGATGACGGAGAGGCGGCCGGCCTCCTGCCACAGCGCGAACGCCTTGCGCTCGGTGAGCTCGATCATGAGCTGGCCCGGATAGAGCTTGAGCACGGTTGCATCCGCGATCCAGGGATTGGCCTTGAGCTTGTCGCGCACGGCGTCGGCGTCGAGGAACAGGAGCGAGGAACGGCCGCTGACGCCGCCGATCGCGAGGATCTCGTCCTGGGTGAGCTGCTTGCGGCCGTTGATCACGACGGAGGTGATGCGGAAGCCGGCGGAATTGGCCATCGCGTTGCGGGCGTCGTTGACCGCCGTGACGAAATCCTGGAGATGGCCGCCCTTGACGATGCCGAAGCCGCAGCTTCCGATCAGCAGCAGCACGGTCATGCTGATCCCGACCCGGCGCGGCAGATAGCGCTCGACCAGCGCGACCACGCGCGGCGGTGGCTCGCGCTCGACCACGGCCTTCGCTTTGATCTTGTCCTTGGCGGCAGCGCGGACCGCGTGAAGTCTTTCCTGGCGCTTGTCCTGCACCCACTCGCGCAGAAGCACGACCGCTCCGATAGCGGCCGCCTTCAGATCAGCTTGGGGCCTCAGCGATCTCAGAAGCGACCGGGTGAGGCTTCCTGCACCATCCATTGCACGAGCTCGTCAACAGTTTGCCCGCGACATCGCGCGGGTCCTGGCGAACATGACGTCTCGGACTTGCCGGGCCGGATCAGCAGACGAAGCCTCTCCCATCAAAGCGTTCGCTGGAGGTGACATCACCCGCAACAGCTCACGCGCCGGCAGCCAAAGCGCCATATGCGCCGCCAGCGTTAACCTTCGGATGTCCTGGTAAACAAAAGGTAAACTTCGTTAACGCCGGATGCTTTTTGCCCAGCCCTGTGAGGCATTTATGCCGCGATGTCCGGCATTTTACCGGATTTGGGGCCCAAAACGGGCCGTTTCGCCCGTTTGGCCGTTAACCAGTCCTAATTATTTCCGCGCACCCCGGCCGGCGAGCTCGACCAGGCCGTGCAGGAAGTCGGCGAACGCGATGCCCTCGGCCTTCAGCGCCTTGGGGTAGAGCGAGGACTTGGTCAACCCGGGGAGCGTGTTGGTTTCGAGATAGACGAGGCCCTTGGCCGAGACGATGAAGTCCGAGCGGGAATAGCCGGTGCAGGACATCGCCCGGTGCGCCAGCATCGCCTGCTCCTTGAGCGCGGCGGTGATCTCGGGTGCGAAACGGCCGGGGCAGATCTCCTGGGTCGATTTCAGAAGGTATTTTGCGGCGTAGTCGAAATTGCCTTCGCCCGGAATGATCTCGATCGGCGGCAGCGAGACGATCGAGCCGTCGGTGCGCTCCAGCACGCCGCAGGTCGCCTCGACGCCGGCAATATAGGGCTCGATCACATACTCCTCGTGCTTCGCGGCATTGCGGACGGCGACGAGGTCCTGCCTGGCGTTGACGAAAATCAGGCCGTAGCTCGACCCGTCCCGCGCCGGCTTTGCGATCAGCCGGCCGTATTCGGCGAAGGCCTCGTCGATGTCGTCCAGCGCAATGTTTGCGGGCGGCGTCACGCCGCCGAGCGCGGCGAAATGCTTGGCCGCGATCTTGTCGAAGGCGAGATGCGAGGAGGCCGAGCCCGAGCCGGTGAACGGCACGCCGCGCGCCTCGCACATCACCTGCAATTCGCCGTTCTCGGCACGTCCGCCATGCAGGCCGAGCACCAGCACGCGGTTCTCCGCCTTGGCCTGGTCGAGCGCCTGCGCCAGCGGAATGCCTGATGTGCCGGGCTTGAACTCGTCTTCGAAGGGGCGAGCATGTTCGAGCAGTTGCTTCGACTGCACCACATGCACCTTGTCCTCGACGTCCCACCACCAGAGATCGGCCTCGGGCAGCGCCTGATGCAGCGCCTGGGCCGAGGCGACCGAAACCAGACGCTCCCGGTTGGAGCCGCCGAAGAGGATGGTGATGCGCATGTTCTTTGGTCCGTCACCTATCTGTGTTCGTCATTCCGGGGCGCGCTGAAAGCGCGAGCCCGGAATCCATTTCTCCACAGTCTCTGCGGCCTGATGGATTCCGGGTTCTCGCTTCGCGAGCCCCGGAATGACGACGATCATGAAACCCCGATCCGCTTGATTTCCCAGTGTAGCTCAATTCCGGAATTGGCCTTCACGCGCTCGCGCACGGTCTCGCCCAGCGTCTCGATGTCGTGCGCGGTGGCATCGCCCGTGTTGATCAGGAAATTGCAGTGCATCTCGGAGACCTGCGCGCCGCCGACGCGCAAGCCCCGGCAGCCGGCGGCGTCCACCAGCTTCCAGGCGGAATGGCCGGGCGGATTCTTGAAGGTCGATCCGCCGGTCTTTTCGCGGATCGGCTGTGCGGTCTCGCGATGGCTCTGCACCTCCGCCATGCGCGCGCGGATCGCGTCCGCATCCTTGACCTCACCGCGAAAGCGCGCAGACGTGAAGATGACGGAGGGGTCGGCGCCGCTGTTGCGATAGACGAACTTCATGTCGGCATTGGAGAAGACGTGCTTCGTGCCGTCGCGCCCGACGCCTCGCGCCTCGATCAGCACGTCCTTGGTCTCGCCGCCATTGGCGCCCGCATTCATGCGCAGCGCACCGCCGATCGTGCCGGGAATGCCGAAATAGAATTCGAGCCCGCCGATATTGGCGCCAGCCGCCACCTCCGCCACGCGCTTGTCGAGCGCAGCCGCGCCTGCGGTGACGATATCACCGCTCGCGCTCGCCTCGCCAAAGGCGCGCGGCGCCAGACGTATCACCACGCCCGCAATGCCGCCGTCGCGCACGATCAGGTTGGAGCCGACGCCGACGACATAGACCGGGATGTCGGAAGCGAGATGCGCGAGGAAATAAGCGAGATCGTCCTCGTCCGCCGGCGTGAACAGCACCTGCGCCGGACCACCGACGCGAAACCAGGTCAGCTCGGCCAGCGACTGGTTGGCCAGCAGCCGGCCGCGCAGATCAGGCATCGCGGCTTTGAGCGAGGGGGTGATGTCGGGAAAACTCATGCCGCATCCTCAAGTGAGGGAGGCAAGCTCTCTCCGTTCCCTCCCCCCTTGCGGGGGAGGGTCAGGGAGGGGGGTAGCCCCAAGCGAGATTGGAGTTTGTGGCTACCCCTCTCCCCCGCCCTCCCCCGCAAGGGGGGAGGGAGCGCAGTGTGCCGTGTGGCTATCTGTAAGACTCTCATGAGAGCGCCTACCCCAGCGCCTTCAATTCGCCCGGCAGCGCATACGCCCATTGCGTGATGTTGCCGGCGCCAAGGCACACGACGAGATCGCCCGATGTCGCGAGCCCCTTGACGATGCCCGCGAGCTCCGGCGCCGCCGGCAGCGCGACCACCTCGCGGTGGCCATGGGCGCGCAGGCCGGCGACGAAATGATCGCGGTCGATGCCTTCGATCGGCGCTTCGCCGGCGGCATAGACATCGGCGACGATCACCGCGTCCGCATCGTTGAAGCAGGTGCAAAATTCCTCGAACAGCGATTGCAGGCGGGTATAACGATGCGGCTGCACCACGGCGACGATCTTGCCGTTGGTGGATTCCCGCGCCGCCTTCAGCACTGCTGCGATCTCCACGGGATGATGGCCATAATCATCGATGACGGTGACGCCGTTCCACTCGCCGGTCTTGGTGAAGCGGCGCTTGACGCCGCCGAAGCCGGCGATCGCCTTGCGGATCGCATCGTCCGTAACGCCGAGCTCGCGTGCGACCGCAATCGCGGCCGTCGCATTCGAGGCGTTGTGCCGGCCCGGCATCGGCAGCATGAGATCGGCGATCTCGTGCACGGCGCCGGTCTTGCGATCGCGGAACGCGACCTTGAATTTCGATCCGCCACCCATCGGGGTGAGATCGACCAGTCGCGCATCGGCCTGCGGATTCTCGCCGTAGGTGATGATGCGGCGATCCTCGATCTTGCCGACGAGGCTCTGCACAACAGGGTGATCGATGCACATCACGGCAAAGCCGTAGAACGGCAGGTTCTCGACGAAATGGCGGAAGGCGTCCTGCACCGCCTCGAAGGTCTTGAAGTGATCGAGATGCTCGGGGTCGACATTGGTGACGATCGCGACATCGGTCGGCAGTTTCAGGAACGTGCCGTCGCTCTCGTCGGCTTCGACCACCATCCAGTCGCCGGCGCCGAGGCGCGCGTTGGAGCCGTAGGCATTGATGATGCCGCCGTTGATCACGGTGGGATCGAGCCCGCCGGCATCGAGCAGCGTTGCAACCATCGTCGTCGTCGTGGTCTTGCCATGGGTGCCGGCGATCGCGACGCAGCTCTTCAGCCGCATCAGCTCGGCCAGCATCTCGGCGCGGCGCACCACGGGAATGCGCCGTTCGCGCGCCGCCATCAATTCCGGATTGTCGCGCTTGATCGCGGTGGACACCACGACGACCTCGGCGCCGTCGACATTCTCCGCCTTGTGGCCGACCGAGACCTTGGCGCCCTTCTTGCGCAGACGGTCGAGATTGTAATTGTCGGAGGCGTCCGAGCCCTGCACAGCGTAGCCGAGATTGACCAGCACCTCGGCGATCCCGCTCATGCCGATCCCGCCGATCCCGACGAAGTGGATGGGTCCGATCTCGCGCGGCAGTCTCATGCTCTGTTCCCTGACCTCGCCGCCGGAGAAGGCGGCATCTGGCGAAGGTCACGGCCAAATCAGCCGCGCGCCTTTCCTACTGGATGCCCCGCTTTAGAAGGCGAAGACAAGGGCTTTTTCGCGTCAGATTCCCGCGACCTTGACCACCAGATCGGCCAGCCGCTCGGCGGCATCGAGCCGCCCTGCCCCCTTCGCAGCCGCAGCCATGGCGGCAAGGCGCGCCGGCTCGGCGGCGAAAGCGGAGATTTCGGAAGCCAACCGATCCGAGGTGAACTCGGTCTGCGGAATGCGGATCGCGCCATCGACCTTGGCCAGCACGCCGGCATTGGCGAATTGGTCCTGGTCGATCGAGCCCGGCAGCGGCACCAGGATCGACGGCCGGCCGATGGCGGCGAGCTCGGCGACGGTGCCGGCGCCTGAGCGCGACACCACCAGATGGTTGGAGGCGAGCCGCGCCGGCAGATCGGTAAAGAACGGCGCGAGCTCGGCGTTGATCTTGAGCCGGTCGTAGACGGCGCGCACGCGATTCATGTCCTCGTCGCGCACCTGCTGGGTGAGGATGAGCCGGCCCCACAGCGCAGGCTCGAGCCGCTCGATCGCGCCCGGCACGATGTCGGCCATGATACGCGCGCCCTGGCTGCCGCCGACGACGAGCAGGCGCAGCGGGCCGTTCGCCTCGGGCGCGGCATAGGCCACGGCGGCCGCGGCGAGGATCGCCGGTCGCATCGGCGTGCCGACGGTCGTGGTCTTGCCTGATAGCGCCGGGTCGCGATCGAGCACGCCCGGCAACGACGTCGCGATGGCGCGGACGCGGCTCGACAGAAACCGGTTGGCGCGGCCGAGCACCGCGTTGGCGTCATGGATGATGCCGGGCACGCCGGCGAATTTTGCCGCGACCAGCGGCGGCAGCGTCGGATAGCCGCCGAAGCCGACGACGGCGACGGGCTTCAATCGCTTGATCAGGCGATAGGCCGACAGCGTGCCGGCGGCGAGCGTGAGACCGGCATAGGCGAGCTGGAACGGATTGCGGCCGCGCGCAGTCTCGCTCGATACGACGTCGATCATGTCCTTGCTGAACAGCCCGCTATAGCGCAGCGCCCGCTCGTCCGTGACGAGACGCACGCGAAAGCCGCGCCGGATCAGTTCGACGCCGAGCGCCTCGGCCGGAAACAGATGGCCGCCGGTGCCGCCCGCGGCGAGAAGAATCAGGGGGGAGGTGTCCATGGCGGCCGTATTTACAGGGAAAGGGCGACCATTGCGAGCCAGCTACCAGAGGCTCGTGCCCCGGGCGCAGCGCAGCGCGCCGCACCTTGCGGCGTGGTGCGCTGCTGAACCGGGGCCCATGGTGCACCGTTCTGGGTCCCGGATTGCATGTTGTCGGCATCTTCCTGAAGGAAGATGGGACGCCGGCGGGACCTCGCGGTCCTGGAAGATCCTGA
>NZ_LBKA01000190.1:0-30553 GCF_028128955.1 Bradyrhizobium sp. CCBAU 11386 | reverse complement strand
AAGCTTCGTTAGCATCGCGTAGCCCAGCGAGCTGGCAATCGACCAACTAGACGCCCAGAGCCCCTTGAATCCCGAGCGCTCGGCGATTCTAAAGGCCATCATGCGCCTCCATCAGAAACGAGAGCTCACGATTCGAACAGACCTCGGCGCGAAGCTTTTCGACGGGGGATGGCTGCATGTATTGATGACCTACGGTGGGCCGAACGGCTTGTGGTTGATACGGCATTCACAAATTGGAAGCCGAGCTTCGATTGACGCGAACGTCGCTGTTCATACCCTTTTGGATTGAAGGCGATCAATGACCAGCTCTGGTAGTTTATTTTGACGTCAAGGGCTTGCATGATTGTCAAGAATTGACGTGAAACACAAAGTGTCGTTACGAGTTCATGGGCGTTGATCCCGCTCTCTGATGCGAGGAACGCTTAGTAAAGGGGATATTCCACACAGAGTGTGGTCTCGACCGCTACGAGTGTCATAATGCGGTTGTTGCGTTTACGACATATGGCGAGAGCTACTCGATATGGCCGGCTCGAGATGGCAGCCTCGCGAGAGTGGAGCCGCCATCTCCGAAGAACTTGCTTTGATTCGGCAAGAGGTTACCGGGCGACTGAATGGTATGGCATTTGCTAATGCCGTTCTTGTTTTCTCAAGCCCAGGAGAAAGTCATGCCGCCGTTCGCCGCGGGGCTAATAAGGCCATGGATTGCTGGGGCAAAATGCGAAGCAATTCGCGTCCCGCCAACTGTACTGCGATCAAAGAGGCGCTGATACTATAAACATGGCGTGCTTCCATGTCGTCGCCGATCGTAGTGGTGAGGCATAATGCGGACGAGCGAGCCGACGCAGTGCCGCCGGCGCGTCACGCTCTTGAAAGCTCGACGGTGAGCCCGTCCCTAATCGCCCCTGTCCCCTGTTCCGAGCCTGTTGGGCATATACCTCTCACAGGTTGAAGGTGGCTATCCAAAGGCGGCATGGACGGCATGGGCCGGACTTCGGGGGCGGCAGTGAAAGTCGGCAGACGCATTTCCAAAATGTGCTGCTTGTAGACGTTAGTCCAACGCTGGTTGATACGAGCACGCCGATGACGCCTTAAAACCGAGAGCACGGCGTGTCTCGAACTTGGGAGGATAATTGTGCAGTGGTGGTGACTCTCGTTGACGTGACCACCCCTTTCCGCGTCAGCAACACAGAATCGGCATGCGCCGCCGGAGCATGCGGTCGTAGTGTGAAGCGCGGGTGACGCACCACCAGCTTATCGCAGGACAAAAGGTCTCTCGGCATGTGCCAGTAGGTGACTCCCGGCGCAGCGATGTTTTCACCACTAGAGTTGAGTTAGAAGAACGCGTCAGTATAGCTCCGTGCCGTGCTCTGGCTGCGGGTCCGCGCGTTTTCTCTGGCTGGCTTGGCTGCTGAACATGCTCCGTCAATCTATTTCTTGCTAAGTACGACCCTGAGACGGGACATCGCGCGAGTTTCGCGAGCATTCGCTAATTGCTGATCAAGGGGGGCTAGACAATTGCGCTAGGACAATCGTAGCCCGCAAACGGCACGAGCGGAAGCGGCACTTGCGCCTCGCTTTTTTTGAGCCGGCGGCGAAACCCGTCAGCTTCTCGCAAGGTTTCCGGCGTAACGGTGCCGTCCTTATTTACGAAAGACGTGGTGAGCCCGGGACAATCACACCCATCTAAGAGGACGCTTTTGATGAAGGTCCAGCACTGCGCAAAACGATCGTGAGACCGGCCAGAACGCACCAGAATAGGGCCTACGGCATTCTGAGTTTTCTCGTCATTGACCTGCAGCACAAACCCCGGAGGCGAAGAAGCCGCGTCCCATCGCGATCGGCGGTATTGCCTCGGGAAACGTCACTGATGATCTTATCCAAAGCCGCACCCTGGTAGCAGCGGGCGGCCGAGATCGTCATGTATACCTCCTCGAATCGCGCCTTACCCCCGTCTGCCCTCCCGTCCCGCGCTACCAACGGACTTCATCTCGATGATCTGATCGAGCCGAGCCGGGATGTTCTCCAATCTCTCACCACTTCAGTCGTCGCGTCTCGCTCCTCGCCAACGCAGTCCGAGGCGGCTTGATAACGCCCGACGAAGTCGAAGGCCGCTTTTCGATAGTTACGACAAAAGGTCGCTTTCGGACCCCCAATCAGCGGCTTGCGAGGTCGTCATGGACGGCGAGCATCTACTCGCTGCTCGGCTGTTGACCGTTACCCACACATTTTCGCGGCGGCGTTGCACCGAGGAAGGAATGCGCATGGCTTCGCGGTACTTCGCGACCGTGCGGCGGGCAATATCAATGCCCGAGGCCCGCAACCGTTCCACGATGGTGTCGTCCGACAGGATCGCGGAGGGCTCCTCCGAATCGATCAGCTGCTTGATGTGGTGGCGCACGGCTTCGGCCGAATGCGCCTCGCCACCGTCGGCCGAGGCGATCGAGGCCGTGAAGAAATATTTCAATTCGAATGTGCCGCGATTTGTCGCCATGTACTTGTTGGCGGTGACGCGCGACACCGTGGATTCATGCATCTGGATGGCGTCGGCGACGGCCTTCAGGTTCAGCGGCCGCAAATGCGCTACGCCGTGGGTGAAGAAGCCGTCCTGCTGGCGCACGATCTCGGTTGCAACTTTCAGGATGGTGCGGGCGCGCTGGTCGAGCGCGCGCACGAGCCAGGTGGCGTTCTGCAGTGCATCGGTGAAGTAGGACTTGTCGCCGTCCTTTCCGATCTTCTTCGACAGCTCGGAATAGTAGGTCTGGTTGACCAGCACGCGCGGCAAGGTGTCGCTGTTGAGTTCGACATGCCAGCCGCCGTCCGGACCCGGGCGGACATAGACGTCGGGCACCATGGTCTGGAGTCGGGCCGAGCCGAACTTCATGCCGGGCTTGGGATTGAGGCGGCGGATCTCGCCGACCATGTCGGCGATGTCCTCGTCGTCGACGCCGCAGAGCTTGCGCAAGCTCGCGATGTCGCGCTTGGCGAGAAGGTCGAGGTGCTCGACCAGGGCCTGCATCGCCGGATCGTAGCGGTCGAGCTCGCGGAGCTGGATCGCCAGGCACTCGCTCAATGACCGCGCACAGACCCCAGGCGGGTCGAATTTTTGCAGCACGGCGAGGACGTCGTCCACCTCCTGCTGCGACGCGCCAAGACGTTCGGCGGCCTGACCTAGATCGGGCGGCAGATAGCCGGCCTCGTCGACGAGGTCGATCAGGTACTGGCCGATCATGCGCTGCGCGGGTGCGGTGAAGGCGACCGAAAGCTGCTCGGCGAGATGGTCCGCGAGCGTTGTCTCGGCCGCGACAAAGGCTTCGAGATTGTAGTCTTCGTCACCCGAGGCGCCGCCGCCCCATTCGGTATAGGTGGTCGGTGCCGCGTCCTGGGCGTTGCGCGCCGCAGCCTCGGCCGCCTGTTTGGCGCCGACCTCACCGACGTCAGTCCAGCGACGTCTGAGGTGGTGTCCTCGGCGAATGCGCGTCGAACATCATGCGCTTCCATGAGGTAGAGAGCTCCTAGTTGCGTTGGACCGCTGACGACGCGCCACTCGGCGGACGCCCAATCTGCAGTGGCATACGTCGTTCAACTGGATCAATTGCGAGCTTTGGTAGTTGACTACGAATGACGCATAGATGTCGAAACAGCAGCGATCGCGCCGCCACGATCGAAGATGTTCGCTATATTCGCCTATTGGATCTTGTTCGGCAGATAGCCGAGCGCGAGCGGACGCTTTGTCTCATTCCGCACATTTTGTGATAGATGCTTCAATGCGCTCAATTGCGTCACGGGATGCAAACTTTATTTAGCCCTTGTCTCGCGTCGTGAATTTCGGCTGGGCGCGATTGGTACGATTGTTGCTGCGTTGGCCTCACTTCCTCTACGAGAGCGAAAAGAGCGCATACGGCCTTGTCTGCATCTAGCTGTTCCTACATTCTGCGCAAATTCGGCAATTCATCTCACCGTGGACAGCCAAGCGCCGGCCACTTAATGGCATTTTGCTTCTTCGAGCCGGATGTTGAGTGTCCTAGTCATTGTCGCTCCGGTCCACG
This sequence comes from Bradyrhizobium sp. CCBAU 11386, assembly GCF_028128955.1. Lineage (NCBI taxonomy): Bacteria > Pseudomonadati > Pseudomonadota > Alphaproteobacteria > Hyphomicrobiales > Nitrobacteraceae > Bradyrhizobium > Bradyrhizobium sp. CCBAU 11386. The sequence continues at coordinate 26,507 of NZ_LBKA01000190.1, read as the reverse complement.
TGATTTCCGCCGTGCTCACGCTCGATTCCGAGTACCGGCTACAGAACCGACCCTTGATCGCTATATCACGACGGCCGGGGTACCCATGGCCTGCTAAGCAGCGGCACGCTCGCTCGTCGAGGCGCGGATTTGGCAAGTGATATTCGAAGGCATGGTATGGATAGGAAAGACAAACAGCCACCGGGGGTATTGTCACATCTGAGGGGCATCGAGATCGCCACCTCGGACGCAAGCAGCTATTGCGCTCGATTGTTCGTAGATTTTGGCGCCGACGTTCAGAACATCGAGCCGCCGAGGGGAGATCGAATTCGCCGTACTGCGCCACTCACTGTCAAGGGACAAAGTGCGTGGTTCGCGTTTCTCAATTTCAATAAATCGAGCACTATCATCGATCCTGCGGAGGCGGGCACGATCACGCGGCTAACTGCGCTGATCGAGGATTGCGACGTCCTCATCGATGGTCGGGATGTTGATTCCGCGAATTGCCCTCCCGTTGATGTCGCTGCGATCCGTGAACGCCACTCCGGCTTGATCCACATTGAGGCGAGCTGGTTCGGGCGTGGAGGACCCTACGCAGACTTTGCAGCGGCGGATTCGACAATCCGTGCGCTTGCTGGCCTCATCAAGCTGGTTGGACCGGCAGAGGGGCCACCTTCACACGCTCCAGATTTCCAGACGGGCAATCTTGCCGGCCTGTGGGGGTTTATTGCGGCGGCTTCTTCGGTGATTGCTCGAATGCGCGGCGAGCAGGGCCGGAGGTGGTCACTCAGTATCTTCGAATCGAGCCTCGCTCTGAGCGAATACCTCATCTTTGAGGCCTCAGTGCATGGCGACGTCGTACGCCGTCTTGGCATCAATCGCTTCTGGCCGGTCTTTCCCGCGGGTATTTACGAAACAAAAAAGGGATGGCTTGGCGTTAGAGGCTTCACACCGGCTCAGTGGAGAGCGTTTTGCGATATGCTCGACCTTTCCGAACTTGGGGACAATCCGGATCTGCTTCTCGGCAAGGAGCGTCTGCAGCACATTGAACAGATCGAACAACAATTCGCACCGAGGCTGAAAACGCGTACAGCGCAACAGTGGTTTACCGAGGGGCGTAAACGTAAGATCCCTATCGTGCCAGTACCCCAAATGTCTGATCTTCTCCACGACGCTGAGATGAAGGAGCGCGGCGCGATCGTGCCTGTTCTCCTTGACGAAGAAGAGGGCCTGACCGCGGGCTCGATGCAACGCTTGTCGTTAACGCCGCCGCGCCGAGGTGGTAAGGTTCCGGTTCCAGGCGAACAGCAAGCTATCACGAACGTTCGGAGGCGTCTGCCTTCACCTTCGGCGGCCTGCGTTGATGCCGGACGCCCGCCGATGGATGGGGTTCGTGTGATAGACTTCTCGATGGGGTGGTCAGGACCGTTGTGTACGCGCATCCTAGCCGATCTTGGTGCGGACGTCATCAAAATCGAGGCGATCCGACGCCCAGGTATTACACTCGACCTCACGCGGCCACGAGGTCTCGCTCTTCTCAAGCGACTTTTGGCGAAAGCCGATATTGTCGTCGATAATTATTCAGTAGATGTCCTGCCGAAGCTCGGACCAGGTTGTGATGCGCTCCGAGCGCTCAACCCTCAACGGGTTAAGTTGTCGATGTCCACGTTTGGTGCGGATAGTATTTATCGCGATTGTCGTTCTTACGGCCCGACTCTCGAACAGGGCTCGGGCTTGCCGGGCATAGTCGGAAAGTCCGACTTTCCGCCCGTGATGAGCAATGTTGCCTTCGGAGAGGCTATCGGCGGCTTGAACGGCTGCGTCGCAGTTCTGATCGCGCTGATTTGTGCCCGTGATGCCGGGCAGGGGCAGCTTACTGACCTCGCCCAGATCGAATGCATGCTGCCATTTGCGGCGCCATGGCTCACTATCCACTCGATCGACCCTATGCCGCCGAAAAGGTACGGCAATCGACATCCGCAATTCGTGCCTCACGGCTGCTTTCGATGCGCGGGCGAGGATAACTGGCTTGTAGTAGCCGCCACCGACAACGAGATGTGGCAGAGGCTTGCCAGTCTTATTGGTCGACCAGACTGGGCCATAGACGCGTCGCTTAATTCTGCAGAAGCCCGCCGTAGCATTGACGACAACGTCGAGAACGCCATCGAAGCCTGGACGCGCAGCCGTGATGCAGATGAGGCGATGTTCGAATTGCAGTCGGTAAGGGTTGCTCCCGCCGTAGTTCGGCATCCAATCGACCTGCTCCAGGATCCCCATCTAAGGTCGTGCGCATTTCTGCAGCAACTCGAGCGCCCTTTCATAGGTGCGCATCTACAGCCATCAGTGCCGATCCGCGAAGGGGGCGGACCTTATACGATTCGTACGGCGGCGCCGACGCTGGGGCAGCACAATAGCGAGATCCTGACTTGGCTTCTCAAGCTCTCCGATAGCGATGTTGCAGAATTGGCGAGTGAAGGCATCATCGGGATGACAATGCTCCGTGAGAAACATAAGGCAAAGAGTGCCTCTTCAGGGCCCCGGTGTGTCCGGAAGCGGCTGTTGTGTGCGATGATCGCGGCACGATCTCGCGTCCTGAGCGAAACTCGTGATGGGACGACGGGAAGGCTTACATGGGCGGCGCGAAAAGTATCGGCCACATGTTCTCACCCAGCCTGTGCCGATCTCTCACCTTGTCGCGGCGCTTCGAGCGAGCAACCGTGGGGAGCCCTGAAATATACAGCTAGGAGAGCGTGCCATTATGATAGATCGATCAGGTCCAAACCGCGTTATCATCGTGCTGTTTGGCGGGCTTCGACCCGATCTTGTTAGTCCATCGCGGACGCCGAACCTAGATAGACTCAGGCGCCGCGGTGCCATGCTAGCGCGGCAGCGCACCATCTATCCAAACGAGACCCAGGTTTCATTGACGAGCCTCATCACTGGCGCTACGCCGGATCATCATGGCATTGTCGGCAACAGGTTTCTCGACCGCGTGGCCGCAGCGCCGCGCTTGGTCGATACGAGCGACGACCGCCTGGTCGAGGACCTCGATGCCGCGAGCGGCGGCCATCTGGTCGGCGCTCCCTCGCTGGGCGAGATTCTCGCGGCGAACGGCAAGACGTTTGCGGTTCTCGCCTCGAATTCGGCCGGAGCAACTCGCATGCTGAACCACAAGGCTCGATCGCTCAGCCAAGTGACGCTCTCGGGTCATTTCGCTCGCGTCGCCACGTCAGCCGCAATGCTCGAAAGGGTAGAGGCGCGGCTTGGGCCGACGCCCGCGCCGACGCCTCACGGTATGCCGGATCTTGCCGCTCAAGCCTTTCTAACTTCGGCGTTGCTTGACGAGATCTGGCCTCAAATTCAGCCAGACGTCTCAATTCTCTCCTTCGGCGAGCCTGACACCTCGTCGCATCATTGCGGAATCGGCGCGACGCCGACGCTGGAGGCGATCCGCTTTCTCGACCACCAGTTCGGCCGGGTGCTGGATTGGTGGGAATCTGAAGGGGCGCCCAAGGGCGTGCATCTTATCGTGGCATCCGAGCATGGCCATGTCACGGCGCACGCGCAGGCTGATCTTTTGGACACGTTGAAGGCGACGGGGATGCGTTGTGGCCAAGTGCCAGGACCGGGGCTCGACGCGGTGATCATGTCGGGTCAGGTTGGCGCCATTTACCTGACGGAGCCATCCGACCGCGCCATCCGCCGCTTGGTTGCGGCAATGACGGAACGGCCTTGGTGCGGTCCGGTTTTTACGGCCGCTAAGAGCGGTGAGGATGGGATCGCCCCAGGTAGCCTCGCCCGTCATCTGGTGTTCGCCGATCATCCCCGGTCGGCTGACATATTGTTTTCGTTTCGGGGAGACGATGGTTTCGATTCCTTTGGCTTTCCCGGCCGCTGCTGGAGCCCGAATTCGCCGGTTGGGCTCGGTGTGCACGGCGGGCTACACGCCAAGGAAATGTCGTCGCTCGGCATCCTAGCCGGCCCATTGATCAGAAGCGGCGTGGAATCGCATGTGCCTTCGGGCATCTGCGACTTCGCGCCGACCGTGCTCAGCCTGCTTGGCATTTCGCGGCCATCCACGATGACCGGCCGCGTCCTCGCGGAGGTCCTTATCTTCGGTGCAGAGGATCCTCCAACCGTCGAGACGGTTCATCAGGCGAGAGCCGGTGGATACCGGCAGGACCTGCGTCGTGTGCAGGTTGGTGCGACAATCTACGTCGATGCGGCGGATGCTTCTTCATCCAATCACTGCAGTTGATCGTACGCGAAGATCGATCCCGACCCATGAAAAAGCGCCGCTGATCTACTTGTCGCTCTTTTCCGTCTGGTGACCGCAACTGCAAGCGTCAAGCAGGGGAGCGGGTCAGATTGCCTCGGCTTGGCTGTCCAAGGTCGGGCTCGCAGCAATGCTCTCGGATTTGAAGCAAGAGAGCTATGCCGTTCCCTTTCAGAAGCAAGCCAGCACAATCAGGCTACCCCGGGGCTTTGCCAGATTGCAGCGGCCATAGCTGACACAGAGCGTAGTGAGTCGGCCCACTCTTCCGTTACCCGCCAAGGACTGTATAGTTCCACTGGACTGAGCTTGTACCGGCCGGCGATGCAAGATGCTGAGATGCCTCAAGCCCTAGATTTACAAACCGCCCTTGCCTGAAGCGATGAGATTGGCTCGGCAATTGCTGCGAGCTCAAGCTCGTCAGCGAGTAGTGTCCTGAACCAGAAGTTAGAGCTGGCCCCGGTTGTCTGAACAGCAATTCCGCGTCGAAAAGTGGAGTTTCTGCCAGAGTTAGGCTGCCGCGCGGAACGGCAGCGGGCTGAAGTAAGCTTGATCGGGGGTGCCGCCGTCAAGACTCGAGTGGGGACGCCGGCCATTGTAAAAGGCGAGGTATCGGCCGATCGAGGCGCGGGGGTCGGACACGGTGTCGTATGCGCGCAGATAGACCTCTTCGTATTTGACGCAGCGCCACAGCCGCTCGACGAACACGTTGTCGCCAGGCGCCCCGACCGTCCATGCTGATGGCGATGCCATGACTGGCGAGCATGCCGGTGAATGCGGCGCCCGTGAACTGCGAGCCTTGGTCGGTATTGAAGATGTCCGGCTTGCCGTGGCGAGTGAGAGCGTCCTCCAGCGTCTCGACGCAGAATGCGGCTTCCATAATGATCGAGACGCGCCACGACAGCACCCGGCGGCTGAACCAGTCGAGCACCACCGCGAGATAGACGAAGCCGCGCGCCATCGGGAGTGGAGTAAGAAGCGCGAGCGCGCTTCTCCTCCCCGAACCGTACGTGCACCTTTCAGCGCATACGGCTCTCTGTTCAAGCTTGGCCCATGGCCATAGCAACATCATGATAGTGCGAGGTGACAGTGCTGCGGGCTGCTTTTCGGAAGATGTATGGATTTTCCTCCGGATTGCGCCACCGGAACTGCGCCTTCGGGCTTGAGACAAGCCGGTAAAGTGCTTTTCCGTTGGTCCCGCGGCGTTCATTCCGACCAAACACGAGCCTGGTTTTCGCCTTGCCCGGTTCTGGGGTTCGGTACCATTTCCGCATCAAAGGTTTGATGCGAGATCGGTATTTGTGCCCCAGCCAATGTACCATTTTCCAGAATACGACATGGTCGATGTGCCGGAATACGTACGCGGTGAAGTCGGTGAACTTGTAGAACGCTGCCCATCCCGCCAGTTGACGGTTTAGGCCTGCGATCATGTCGACCGTGCTGACACTATGATTGCCGGAAAGGGTTTCAGTGAGCCTGCGAACAAACCCCTTCGCCTTTTCCTTGGGTATCGTTGTGACGACGGACATGCGTCCGTGCGACCCTCGCTTGCGAATGATCCTGTGCCACAGAAAGACGAAGCCGTCATTGACGTGAGTGATATGGGTTTTCTCCCTATTCAGCATCAATTTCAGCTTGCCTTCCAGAAAGGCACGGCATTCCTCGCGGATTTCCTCTGCTTGAGCTTTTGTCCCTTTTACGATCACGACAAAGTCGTCAGCGTATCGGCAATAAGCAACCGCCGGCTTCCATTGCCGTTCTCTCGAACCGTAATAGGGCGGCCCAACTTGATGCCAAAGTTCCATGCCCAGCGGTCCTTGCGGGCCTTGTCGCTCAGGTATTTCGCCTCCAGCCACGCATCGAACTCATGAAGCATGATGTTGGACAAGAGCGGTGACAGCACGCCACCTTGCGGAACACCCTCGCTGGAGGCTGTAAACAGGTCACGGTCAATGTGACCTGCCTTCAGGAACCGCCAGAGAGGATCAACAAACCGCCCATCCTGCATTCGTCGCCGCACGCATCTGATAAGCAGCCGGTGATGAACCGTGTCGAAGTAGCTTGCCACCGGCGATACGAGCGGTCCTGCTCGCGGCCGCGGCATCAGCCAGGCAAGTAGCGACTCGCATTCTGGCCGGCGGTGCATAGATGCCGGCCATGTCGAAGAAAACGGCACCGGAGATTATTGCCATCGTGGAAAGATGATTATGACCGGGCCCTCGAGACGGTGAGGTGAAGCCTCTGCCCGTCCTCGAGAAGAACAGATAGTAACGGGCAGTCGCTGGTGGTCTTGCTGATGGCAACCGCGGCCTTGCGCTGCCCGATGGAGTAGTGCATCAGAAGGGCTTCCGTGAAGTCCGCCGCAAGGATTTCCAGCGGGTCTGAAAGCATGGTGGTTGCCACGGCTTTGATTTCCCTGGGCTCTTTCAGCACACTTTTCTGAGATTTGGATGATTTCCTGAATCGCATAGGAATTTCCCGGCAGAATTCACCTCAGGCCGGAGCTGATCATCCGATACGATCGAGTAGACGCCCACATACTACGGCCACATCGCCTTTATCGGTCATCCGATGCAGCTCGATGACGTCTTGCCGAAACTTCTTAACGGCAGCTGGCGGACCAGCGATGAAGCTAAAGCCGCAGATACAGAGCGGATCGACAGCGGACGACGCGAAATGCGCGAAAGGGCGCTGACTGAGTCGATTCTCGCCAAGCTTCGGCCGGCGATGGAGGCGGAGGATTGGGCAAAGGCGGTTTCGGCGGTCGAAGAGGCCGTCGCGGTGATGCCGGACGATCTCCGCTTCCGCGCGCTCCATGCGGAACTGTTGCTTCACAGACTGCGAAACTTGCAGACCGGCTTGCCGGTTCTGAGGCAATTCGCTCGCGACGCGATCGACAAAAACGATGAGGGGTGGATGGAGTGGGCGCTGCGCCAACTCTTTGATCCGGCGAATGACAATTCCCACTTACCGTCTGCCGAGCGCCTCGCGATCGGCAAAGAGTTGTCCGAACACATTCTTGCGCTGAATCCTCCGCAAGGGGACGGTGGCTTCAAGTACCGGTCCTATGGGACGGTCGCTCAGTATTATTATCAGAGCGGCAACAAGGATCGCGCAATCGAATTGGTCGAGGCGGCGTTGAACTCGCTAGGCGGTCCTGAGCCTATCCCCGAGAAACTGAAGCAGCACGTTATGTCGACGTTGGTCGAAGCGCTGGCTAACTACAAGGGTGAGAAGGCGCTATGGGACTGTTTGTGCAACTCCGCAAAACGGGTTTCCGAGAGCGTCAAAGCGCAGGCAACGGAGCAAACAACAAAAAGAAGGGTGATAGTTGCTCGCTAGCCATCATCCATTTCTCCGGCGGCCAGTGGCAACTAAATCTGACGGTCTGACGGTTTACACGAAAATGCTAACGACGCCACCGGCATTAAAATGCACGCGCGCAAAGCCATCTGGGCGGCCGGACCTAGGCGGGCATCGCCGCGCTTCTGCAGACAGGTGAAGATGAATGTTGTCAATCCGCATGCCCAGCTCACGCAAACTCTCGAACTGATCGCGCAGGCGGACAACGTCTAAATCGCTGCTCTCATGCTGTAGGAACCCGCAAAAACAAATGGGCCTATAACCATGTTCCTATTGAAATCAAGGAGACAGAGCGGCCGAGCTCTCGCTCGGCTTTGACGGACCGTAGGGTTACGCTCACCGAGCAGCTCTTTGGCTTTCGCAAGCTGGGTACGCGGATCACTAGCCGGCTTTGGGGGATGAAGCTGCCTTTGTCGCTTGTTGCCGCCGACAGTGACAGACCTCTCGGTCACAGCTCGGTTTTTCGATCCGGAAAACCTCCAGGCTGGGGCCGATTATCCACTCTGGAAGCACAGTAGACTTTGGCATCGAAGTTCCGCGCGCCGAGTGCGTCCAGCGGATTGGGTTCCGTATTCTTCGGGCGTGTTCCCTCCGCGCGCAGGTTGTTGCCCAAGACTGCGAGCTGGTCTACAATCTCACCGTGTGCCGTTTGCATATGACATTTGAGAGTTTCGGCATCCGCGGTTCACATATGTAGTCGCGGGTCACTGCAGTTCAGTCATTTTTGAAAACTCGTTTTTGTAACGCATTGGAACACCATGTCGTGTAAAGCAATAGTCTCAGCTTACGTACGCTTAAGAAACCAGCAGGCGCTTGAAGATATGAGAGACCTTCAGCGCGAATTGCTCGAGTCCGCGTCCGGCTCCGCAAGCAAGCACGTTCACGCAGATCTCCGATTGATCGAGGATGGGTTGGAACAGCTCCGCGTCGCAAACTTTGAGGCCGAATTCGCTGCCGCGGCCCCGCCGCTCCGGCATTGAGCGCCGTGATCGCCTGCTCCAGCGGGCGCTTAGCGCCGACGTACAGATCCAACAGCTCGCTGGGGCGGTGCCTTTGATGTTGAGCCGGGACACCTGAAATTAGCGCTCCTTTTGCGCGTGCTCGGCCTCGACGGCGCGCAGCAGGGCTGCGAGGCTGGGATATTCCACCCCATTGCGAGCGTAGCGGTTGACGCGCTCGACATAGCAGGCCGATCCGTCCGGCTTGCCGCGCCAGCTGAACAGCAGCACGGCGCTGTTGTGCTGGCGCAGAACGTGGCCGGCGCCACTACCGAAATTCTTGCTCATGGCGTGGCGCTTCATGGCCGGCCTCCAGCTTCGCCAGCTCCGACTCGTCCATTCCCGGATGAGCGTCCCGGACTGAACGTTCCGATTATAGGCGAGGAGAAATTCGGAGGGGGTGAACAGCTTCACACTTCTTGGTTTTCAGGCGGGTTGGAATGGGCTGACAGCTGCACAGGTCGGGAGCTCACTGTCCAGCAGGGCAGGGTGCCCCGGCGTCGGGAGCGCGAGCTCCGGGCTGCGCAGTACGTCCGGATGTCTACGGATCGGCAGCAATATTCGATCGCAATCCCGATGGCTGTCATCGCCGCCTACGGCAGCCGAGCATCGGCTCACGACCGTGCGCACTTATATCGACGAGGGCATCAGCGGATTGAGGATAAACAACCGACTGGGGCTCATCGGTCTGACTAGGGACGTGGGTGACGGCGATTTCGGGAATGTCCTGGTGCGGGGCGTTAGCCGCTGGGGGGCAGGACACAGACGAAAGCGCATATTACGAGTTCATCTGCAAGTTGGCTGGTGTGAAGGTGCTCTATTACGCCGAAGTCTTCGAGAACGACAGAAGCCCGATGTCCGGCCTCTGGAAGAACATCAAGCGCCTGATGGCAGCGGAGGGCAGCCCGAATCAGAGGCTAAGGTTTTTGCGAAACAGAGCCGAATTGCAGGCCTTAGCTATTGTATGGCGGTCGGCCCGGCTTCGCGCTGCGAACAGAGCTGATGGACGCAACTGGCAAGTCAAGGGGATTTCTCGGCCATGGCCAGAAAAAGGCCTTGCAGACTGACAGCGCCTTGCTACGGGCCGGCCCACCCAATGAGATCGCGATCGTGCAACGGATATTCGAAAGCTTCGTCGCCAGGAAAGAGGAAACCGCCATCGCCCGCGAGCTGAACGAGAGAGGAGTTTCAAATCATCGTGGCGTTCCGTGGAATCTCAAGATGATCGGTCGCATCCTTCGCGACGAGAATTACACTGGCAACACGGTCTACTGCCGGACATCGAACGACCTGCGAGGGCGCCGGGTCATCAACGGCATGGCCAAATGGATACGAGGAGTTGATGCACTTAAGCAGATTGTGCCGCGGAGCGTCTTTGACGCCGCACGACGGATCATTGAGCGACGAATCCAAAGGTTGTCCTCGGATGACTTAAAATGAAGGTGAAGACCTTTTCCGATTTCGATTCGATCTTCTCAAGGCGGGAACGCGTTGATGGTGAAAGGAATGCATTTTTAACACCGAGGAATCCGCGTCAGGAGCCATCCAGCTATTCCGCGCGATACCGAGCTCGGAGGCTTCGCGTCAAAGAACGTTTTCTTCAGCAATTGCGAGTAAGGCAAGAGGAACACGCTGGTAGGGCCATGCTAGAGGTCGCTGACGGCGACCGCCAGCGGTGTCGCGGCTTATTTACCCGCTCGAGTCGCGGAATAAAGACTACCGCATTGACCAGTGTGTTAGACTTAAATGTCCGCGGGCTTTCGACTAGGTCACACGTCAAGTTGATCCGAGACATCACGCCTGACGAATTCGTGCGCAAGTGGAATCCAGTGGTGACTTGATGCCAAGCCGGTATGAATCAGAAACTAGCTTCATCTGCCCACGGTGTAGCAAGTTTGTCCGGACGAAGCTGGACGTGCCAGAGCTGAGCTTTACGGGGGCGCGTGCGTCCGAGAACGTCTCCGAAGGTGGCGTGGAAGTTGTCTGTCCTTCGTGTGAAACGCCGTTCTCTGGCTATTGCTTCAATAGTATGGGCGATTGCCAGATCACGTGAAGTGGACCCCGGATTTTGGACCGGCGGCTTAGGTGGTGCGGATGCCGTTCCGTTTTGATAAACGGAGCGGACCATGAAGAAGACGAGACGGAAAATCGATGCAGCGCTGAAGGCAAAGATCGCCTTGGAGGCGCTGCGAGAACAGTCAACGGTGACGGATCTGGCGCAGCGCTACCAGGTGCATGTGAACCAGATTTATGCGTGGAAGAAGCAGCTTCAGGATCAAGCGGTTCGGGCGTTTGACGCGGGCGCTGGTCGGGATGGCGAGGCGGCCCACGAACTGGAGGTCGAGAAGCTCCACGCCAAGATCGGACAATTGACGGTCGAGCGAGATTTCTTAGCCAGGAGGTCCGGAAGATGAGCGCGCCGGATCGCCGAGGATTGCTTCAGCGCGATCATGAGAGTCTATCGATCCGCCGGCAATGCCAACTGCTGGGCGTTGCGCGATCGAGCGTATATCGGCCGCCGCGGCCGGCCAATGACAACGACCTTGAGCTGATGCGACGGATCGACCAGCTGTTCACGGCCTGGCCGTTCCTGGGCTCGCGGCGGATGACGGCGATGCTCAATGGCGAAGGCCGTCGCATCAATCGCAAGCGCGTGCAGCGATTGATGCGCAAAATGGGCATCGCGGCGCTGGGACCAAAGCCCAGAACCACAAAGCCGGCGCCGGGACACAAGATCTTCCCGTATCTCCTGCGCCATATGGTGATCGACCGGCCAAATCAAGTGTGGGCGGCCGATATCACCTATGTGCCGATCGGCCAGGGCTTTCTATATCTGGTGGCGATCATCGATTGGGCGAGCCGTGCGGTACTGGCCTGGCGCCTGTCGAACACGATGGACACATCGTTCTGCGTGTCTGCGCTCGAAGAGGCCTTGGCGCGTTTCGGCCGGCCTGAGATCTTCAATACCGACCAGGGCAGCCAGTTCACCAGCGCCGCCTTCACCGGCACGCTGGCCGCCACCGGCGTCAGGATCTCGATGGACGGTCGCGGCCGCTGGATGGACAACGTGTTCATCGAGCGGCTGTGGCGCTCGCTCAAATACGAGGACATCTATCTCAAGGGTTATTCGGATGGCCACGAGGCCAAAGCAGGTATCGCCCGATGGATCGAATTTTACAATTTCCAGCGCCCCCATCAAGCGCTGGAAAACCGCGCGCCGATGGCGGTCTGGCGGGCCGGTGTCACCGGCGCATTCGGCGAAGAGGCTGTGGATATGACGCTTCTCGCAAGCGAGAAGCTTGGACAACGCTGCGCGTTGCCCACACCCCCACAGCCCCAACAGCAGCAAGCAAGAGTAGCGTAAAGTATTGGGAAGAACGAACGGCAGCAGCTCCACTTAAGAACCGGACCCGGTGGTCCTCAGCAAAGGGTCCACTTCACACGCTCGATGACTATCCTGATGTGGAAATCGACTCCGAACTTGCTGAGTATTCCTATGACGAAGATTGGGTGACGTACGAGGCGCCCGATCATCCCAAGGCGATCCTGATTGATCTCTATCACCATGCAAGAGACCTCCTTGCAGAACACGGTGGTGGTGGCGCCCATCTGCTGAACAGGATGATCTTTGCGCAACAAATCGAAGGGCTTCAGGCGTACCTTGCCGATACCCTCATAAATTTAGTCAAGAATGACTCTGACGCGATGAAGCGGTTGATCACAGGGGACAGCGATCTGCTGGCCAAAAAGTTCTCACTGTCCGAGATCTCCGCAAATGCGCAACCTATCGAACAAGAAGTGCTGTCGCATTTGCGTTCGATCGTCTATCACAACATCCCAAAAGTACGCGCGCTTTACAAGATTGCAGCAAATGTGGACATCTTCGAGATGCTCGGTGCGTCGAAGGATCGTCTTTTTAAAGCAATTGAGTATCGCCACGACTGTGTGCATCGTAAATGGACGAGACAGCCAAGGCAACTTACTCGAGGTGTTCACGAAGCCTTACGTTCAGGAGACGGCAGACCTGATAAAAGATTTCGTCCAGAAGCTAGAGACGGAGCTATATTCGCAGAGCGATGTGGATGATTGGGACTTGCCATTTTGAGCCGTTCGTCTGACTTCGTAGCAGCAGCGCTGATTTCACTTTTGCTGTTCCGAGCTGACAGACGGAGGCCAGTGCTGCGGCAGCGGTCACAACGCGGGAGATCTTTGACCAAGACATCATCCGTGCGCAGAAGCCCGCGGCGCGAGGCACTCGCGGCTATGGCGATCGCTGGGGGCGGTGACCCCGCGTCCTGGTCGGATCGCGAATTCTTGCCTTCGACGTGCATGCAGGGCGGAATAGTCAACGGGCACATCCAAGGATTCGACTACGGTTGCGCGCTGTCGCAAGTGACTGTATGACTCCCCAGATGAGGCGTATAAATAGGTGAGTCTTGTCAGTGAGTTAGGCTCATCAGTGACTGAGGTTAGATCCCTCTTGCCCCAGCCAGCACCCGCTGAATTCTTCGCACGCGGTTGGAAATAGAGATTCTAAGGCTCGGTCGAGAATCGCTAAGCAATCATTGCGTTAGGCTGGCATGTTTTCATCGTGCAATAGAGGGTTGCGGCGAGGCATCGGTCATGACAGCTTGTTCATGTTATCGCCGAGCAAACTGAGAATTTCCTGCGCTTGGTCGTAAGCGTAGTGGTCGCGCATTTGACCGAGATCACCGGGTCCGTCCACGCGCGGAATCAGCATACGGTGGCGAGCCGCCTCTCGGATGAATTGCGAGATCCGATCCGCACCATAGATGCGGCAGTGTTTCAACCCAGGGATTGTTTCTAACGCGGTATGTGAAAGCTCCGGCGCGGCCACCGTCGTGCAAGCTGAACGGTTTGGGCCCAGACTTCGGATAGCCGGGGCCACTCTTTGCATTGTGGCGCAACATTGCGTTGGCCCAGCATCAGCCGCCGCCGCGGCTATTCGCGTTCACGAACGCTCCCCCATGTTGCTGGAACTCATGGGGCGGAGGCCGGTTCATACGTGATGATCCGCGATAGTGCGGGATCGACGGCAAGTTCCGGGCTGTGGTATTGAAGGAGCAGCCCGGCGCGGTGCGGACGACGGCTGTTGGGTTAGCATCAGAACAGAGAAGGAACGTTTGCTGGAGCAGCATTTGCAGCGGCTGCGCGAATACAGGAGTTTCCGCCAATGCCCTTACCGTTCTCCGCATCAACAGATCCTCCTGGCCATCAGACTTGGAATGAGTTGGGATTAGCCTCAATCGTGCTATTGGTCATTGCGGCTATTGCTGCCGGAGGTGGCTTGCTGGGCCACCTGATTGAGCCGCCTAAGGCTATCTTTCTCATCCTGTTGGCGATGGTGGTTTGGTCGATTGGCGGCTGGCTTTTTGGCGGGTGGCGCCCCGTTCTAGCGGGACTTGCGGCGCTGACCGCGGCCCTTTCTGCTTCAAACAGCGACTACGTTCTATCCGCCGCTCTCTCTGGCCTCTTGTTCGTATTTCTCTCGACACAAATGCACATCGTCTATCCAAGGCGATAGTATCAAGGGCCTCATCCGGGGCCCTCTCACTTTTCTGTTTAATCTCAGTGTTCTTGCACGCCGCGTCGCCTCGATTGCGGGTCAAGGCTTCCGTACATCGATGACGAGAGTGCGTCTCCATACCGATGTTTCGCAAACAATGCGCGGCGCGTACTGGCGGCAAATTGACTCGAATAGATCAGGAACGCACGCGCCTCGATAATTGCCGGCGACTGAAATCTTCTTCGCTGGATCTCTTATGAGCAACTCCACGCGGGTTTCGCTTTGAAGATCATTACGTATCTGCTCTAGTTCTCTTCCCGGTGTGTTTAGAGCAACGAAATATGCGTCTTTGAGAGTCCTATATCCTTCATAAACACCGTAGCCGACGCCGATGAGTATCACTGCTGTCACTACAACACCGAGCGGCCCGTTCCCTTTCGTGACGACCTTTATCTTTTCATAGCCGACGCTCAGGGAGCCGCTACTCCGTAACACCAAGAAGCCAAGCCAGACAATTAGGGCAGCCGCCACGACCAGCGCCGGTATCCAAAATGTCCAGCCCCACTCTAGAAATACGCACCATGGGAGTTCAGGCATTTGAGCTACTCTTGGGGCAAGTATCTCGTGACGAGGACGGCGAATGGATGCCTAACCACAATGTATCCAGCACCGACTGTGAAGCTCGCGTCATCGATCGTTGTTGAGAATTCTGAAGTACTCCCCAGGAATACTTTGCTGACTTGATCGGAGTACTTGTCTGCGAAGATCTTAACGGCCTTGTCGAGCGATCTCACCTGGCCAGCGTTCAACTCCCCGTGCGGTGGGCGAAGGTACGCGCCTCGCATGAATATTGGCAACGCCTCCGACAGAAACCTCGGTTGACTTAGGGCCGCTCTGTCATTCCTTCTAAGAAGTCGTAGAAAGGTCTCCAAGACTTCGTAGACTTTCGAGGGGTCGGCCGCATCGATCCCAAGAGCCGACGCAATCCGCGGGTCTGCGCTGAGACCGCCAAATTCGATCTCACAAGAGGTCCCACCCTTTCGAGTGATCGTCGTGCAGGCCGCTTTGGTCCCGTATGCTTCCCATGGGGCCTCCTTGAACGTGCAAGAACACGCCGGCGACTGCGCCTGTGCAGGTGCGACCAAAAATAGAAATAGCACGGCTGAAACCAGCCGCGTTGTGATCATTCTGTATTGAGCGTTTTGGCTGCGGCACACGTCGGGGCTCCCCATGCGGATTATGGGTTTTGGCGCGCCGCCTGCCTCAATCGAGGACGGGCAGGCGGCGAAATGAATGTATGAAGCGCTAGGCTACGGCGTTACGACCTGGCCCGCTCTTGTCATCAAGCTATTCTGACTGGCCACGGTGTACGGGTCGTTCTGATCATTTCGCGGATAGATCCGGTAGGTTGCCCAGCCGTTAGCTAATGGGGTCTTATGTATCGCGATCCGCAAATACGGCTTGGCAGCCGCCGGGTTTGGAAACACGAACAAATCTCTCGAACCCTCGACAAACATATTTGATCCAGTCGGGGTAGCTCCGCTCACTGGATCAGTGACGAGGCGGCTCTTCGCGATGCCGATGCTGTGCCAGCTTCCGGCCGCTCCCGTGTCGGAAACGGCGCCCTCGATTTCGGTGATGCCATTTGTGTGCTGAACAACGATCAGATCTCTGACGATGGCAGCGGCGGTGAACCGATAGGTTACATTGGCGCGCGCAGAGTCGGGGGTGTTGTTAGATGCGTAGTGGTGGTCGTGCATCGCGAATGGCACGGGAGTAAAGACGAACGGTGCTGGCTCGACCAAATATCCAATCCCGATCCGCGCAGGGTCTACAATCGGAAAGTCGATTTGCCATTTGTTGTGCCGCAAGGGCATGCAGTCCGCATCGCAGGAATTCGCGGGAATTTGGATCGTTTGAATGCGAATGGCGGTCATGGGAAAACTCCGAAAATGAAAATATTGGAAAATTGCACGTTAGATTATAGACAGCCGACGGGCTATTTCAATTAAAGATTGCATGCAGCCGGATGCGCTGATGCGGTAGGCGAGCCTCTATAGAGTAGAGAGGGCGTAATCCGTACTCACCTCGATGGCCGCCAAGATCGCCAGGCTCGCAGCGCACATAGCGCGATCGAAAGATAGGCCTGAGCCATCTATCGCCGCCGCACTGACCATCTGTCTCTTCGCCCCTGCGATAGACTTGGTGCGTTATATTGCAATCAACAGAATGCCGCCCTAGCTAGTTATCTTCATTCAGCATACTCTCGTCCTGTACCCATTTGCGGCGCACTTTCCTGAGTTTTGGACGATTTCCTGCATCGCACAGGAGTTTCGCGGCGGAATTTACCTCAGGCGCCAGCGGATCATGCGAGACTACCGAGTAGCCGCCCACATCCTCGAGATTGTGCAAAAAAACAACCGCCTAACTTCCGAGGTGCTCGCCGAAATGGCCGGGCTTTCTGCTGCCGCCCTGTCAACGACGACTGATGAGGCTCCGCTCAGAGAGCATCATTGAAGCGACGTCTCAATCGTCTCCACGGTGGGAAGATCCGCGGGAGGCGCGCCTCCCTTGCGAAATCGATCCTATCTGCCATTGCTACATGATGCGTTAGGGCGGCTTCAGTCCTAGACACGGGGACTTGCCGGATCGGCTAGCATGACCAAGCGCTCACAAGGATTTCGTTTCCAACTTCTGACACCGTGCAAAGTCTGTCAGGTTCAAAACACCGGCTGCGTTTGGGGCGCCTTGGAATTTTCAAAGCGTAGTCAGGCGCTTGATGCGTGCCGACCGAGATGGCACGCCTGTTGCTATCGGGATCAGAAACACGGAGTGAGGGCTGAGCGCACACCAGATCCGCAAAACGAGTGATGCTCTCCTTCTCTTGAACCCGTGTGCTCAGTTTCTGGCGCTTGTAGCATTTGCCAATGACAAAGCCGGAAGCGACATCGAGCGCGGCAAACAGCGTGGTCGTACCATGCCGCAGGAGGTCCTTAGCGGCGGCTTTCAGATCGAACGGCCATTTCCGTTTGGTGCTATCGGTCGCCGAATGGCGTCTCTAGGTGACGGCAGTCGAGATCGCCTTTGGCGCAATAGCGCTGGATTGCTCGGATAGGGCGAGGGTGTCCGGCGTGCGCGTAGCGCTCCGCGGCCTCCTCGACGGAGAGGGAAATTCGCTGTCGTCGGTTGTCGCGACCGGTCGCGGCGGGTCGTCGGTCATGTGGTTGATGATACCCGGCTTGGACCCGACCCTCGCCGGTTATCCCCATGACCTGCCGACTATCGGCGGGCGCATGCGTTCCCCGTTGCCCAGCCGACACGCCGACCTGTGAATCATCTGGAAAAATCTGGGAGGGTACTTTACTGCGCATCCTCCGGTGTAGACTTACAACCGATTCGCGAGGAGGAAGAGCGTGCGTCGCTTAACCCAGAAGGAAGCGGGCGCCTACTACACCCCCGATCCTGTCGTCACAAGCCTGTTGCAGTGGGCGGTCCGTCATGACGAGGATCGTCTGCTCGATCCCTCATGCGGCGACGGACGCTTCATTGCCGGGCACCGGAACGCCGTCGGCATTGAGCAGGACCTTCAGGCTACGCAGACGGCAATGGGGCGGGCGCCCTGGGCCCTTGTCCACGAAGGCGACTTCTTCTCTTGGGCAGCCGAGACGGCCGAGCGCTTCGAGTGTGCCGCCGGCAATCCGCCGTTCATTCGTTACCAGACCTTTAATGGGGAGATGCGCGCCCGCGCGATGGCACTGTGCGCGTCCCTCGGTGCACAGTTTTCCGGCCTGGCGTCGTCATGGGCGCCGTTCCTTGTCGGCACTGCCTCGCTCCTGAAGCCGGGTGGCCGGATGGCGTTCGTAGTCCCGGCTGAAATCGGGCACGCACCATACGCCGCACCGTTGCTGGAGTACCTGGTGAGCCGCTTCAATACGGTTCATGTTGTGGCGGTTCAGTCGAAGCTCTTTCCGGAGCTCTCCGAAGACTGTTGGCTGCTGTACACCGACGGATTTGAGGGAACGACGCAGGAGATCCGGCTTTCGATCCTTGACCGCTTCCGACCGTCCGGCCGGCCGCCCCGCGAGTTTACACGGGTGAGCGTGCGTGAATGGCGATCGGAGTGGAACCGACGCCTTCGGCCGTACCTGATTTCTCAGCACGCCCGGGAGCTATACCGACAGGTCGCGACAAGCGGCGACACGCCTCGCCTCGGCGATCTGGCGAGTGTCGGCATCGGTTATGTGAGCGGCGCGAACGATTTTTTCCATCTGCGGCCGAGCGAGGCGGAGAAGTGGGACGTTCCGGGCAAATTGCTCCATCCGACGGTCCGGAATGGTCGTGCGCTTCCGGCCACGCGCGTCACGACTGCGATTGTTGAGCGCTGGAAACGAAACGACGATCCGATACTCCTGCTCAAGCTGTCGAAAACGGATGATCTGCCGCGAAGCGTCCGGCGCTATCTCAACACCGAAGCCGGCCTTGAAGCTCGCCAGGCCTATAAGTGCCGCGTACGCGATCCATGGTACTCGGTCCCTGACGTGCAGGTGCCGGACTATTTCTTGTCGTATATGTCCGGATTAGAACCGAGCCTTGTTCGGAACGATGCGCACTGCACCTGCACCAACTCCGTGCATAGCGTTCGGCTCAAGAGCGCGTCGGCAAAGCGCTACCTCGCGACGTGGGGAAGCGAGTTCGTGCAGCTGAGCTGCGAACTCGAAGGTCATCCGCTCGGCGGCGGCATGCTCAAGCTTGAGCCGCGGGAAGCGACACAAGTCGCGCTCCCGTCGCGTCGTGCGATCGAGCGCCTGCCGGGAGCCATAGTCGCTGAGGCCGTCCGTACCCTGCGTACCTGGAGGCACTATGGCGAAAGCTGATGCTTCGCCCTGCCGCTGGATCAGCGGACTCCAAGCATTCAGGGAATTTGCGACTCACGAGGGCAAGACGCAGAGCGCGCGGCATATCAAGCCGCTGCACTGGTACATCGCGTGCCGTTTGGTGCTCGAAGGTGGTTTTCACCCGGACGACATCACGCCGCGCCCGCCCTTCGTCGTCGAGACGAAGAAGGGGCGCAAGGGTCGCGTGCGCAATATCTTGAAGTTCGGTCCCAGTGCAGGCGGAACCGGCGAGCAAGTCATCCTCGGCGGGCTCAAGACTAAGAACGTCGATGTGGTCGTGCAGAAGAAGACCGTCGGCCCGGTTCTCGCGATTTCGTGCAAAGGTGTGACGAAGGCCTTCCGGAATCTCACGAACCGGATGGAAGAGACGATCGGCGAGTGCACGAACCTGCACATTACCTATCCGGCAATGGTGGTCGGATATTTCTCAATTTTGCGCGCGAACCGCACGATCGAAGATGCGCTTGAAGCGCCGGATTTGGACGAGGAAGACACGCCAGCCGAGGTCGAGTCTGACTCCGAGACCGAGGCTTCGGAGCTGACGCCGAAGAAAGTGGAAAAGCTGAAGGCCAACGACATCGCCATCCTCGAAGATGGAAGCGTTGTCGACGGCATCGTTCGCTTTCACGCCGCACTTCGTGAAATGACGTCGCGCCGCGGTTTGCGTGACGAGATCAGCCGATATGAAGCCATGGCGATGGCGCTCATTGAGCCCCGAGGAAGCGAGGCAGGAGATGTCGTCAGCTCCTTCCCACCAAACGAGAGTCCGCTGCACCTGAGCCAATTCTTTGCAACGTTGTACCGCCGATACGAAGAACGTTTCGTGCTCGGCGCGCCGTTGCTTGCGGATCGAGGGATTACGACACGGCTCGACTGGGACCCGGATTCGCCCGTATTCTCCCGACCAATGCCCGAGGCGAAAGACTGGCCGGAGCTCGACTTCGAGCCTCGTCTAGCGACGCCTGCCACGTAGAAACTATGAACCCCCGATCATTCGCAATCCGGGCGGTGACATAATGCGAGACGGCGCGGTGACGGCGTTGGAAGCCCGCTCGCGATCCGAAAATAGGAATCCTCAGATTTGCCTTCAAGGCGAACGGACGCACCCGTCGCGACCCGTCGTGCCTTGTAGCGACCGGTCGTGGCTTGCCGCATTCGATCGCGACGGTTCGTGCCGTGTCGCGCCCACCAGAAATCCCACAGAACCCCTGCAATCAAACGTGCTCGAACGTGATCGGACGCGTTTGAGCAACACTGATTTCGCTGGCACGGTAGGGTACTGCGCTCATAACGGTCTGGCTGCAGGTTTGAGTCCTGCCGGGCCCACCAGCCGGCTATTTCCGCGTTGATTTTCCACGGCTATTTCCTCGATTTGTCTCACTACCCTTTTTTGTCCCAACCGATGAGACACTTTTCCGCTGGCGGTACTCCTCGAAGCGCGCACTTATCCCACTTGATTTCAGGACGACCACGATCCTGGCCACGAACATGTCGACGATCGAGAACTTGTTCCAAGCCCCCTTAGAATCTTGCGTCTCTGGCAAAAGGCCGTTTCGCTTGCGGTCCGTATGGAAGGTGCTGATCGAATACCCAGCAGCTCTCATCAGCGTAGCCGGCAAGAACCTTCTGTCGGTGACTATCGACACGGCAATCGGGATCCCGGTGAGTTGGCAGCACGCCGCCTTCTCGATCTTACGCGTCTGAGCAAGTCTGCGTCTGGCCGTTTCCACCACCTTTCCTACCCCTCCGCATACGTGCCTACAAAACCCTCGCGAAAATGGGGGCCCGGCTCCTCGCACCGGACCCCCACGTGAAGCCTCCGAGGCAGTCAGACGCGCGTAAGCAGAATCATCGGATCATCAGCCTCAGTCTGTCTGCAGCTCAGCGTCGTTGTTGGTATGCTTCCACCAGGTTTTGCCGCCCGCTGTCTGTCGATAGGCGTGCTCCTGGTTCACCAGTCAGTCGAAGCTGCCGGAGGGCTCTTCCTCGTCGCCGCTCAGTTCGTCGTCGACGTCGGGCTCGCGACCGTCGTGCTCATCCTCCAAATCGTCCGCTCCGCTCTCCGCCCAAGCCACCTGCGTTCCCTCGTTCGAGCGTTGATGCTCGCTCCACCAGGTCGCCGGGTTGGCCTCCGGATGCTCCTCGATCGCCCTGAGGGACGGCTCGCCAGCCTGGCCGGCGGCCCATGTCCTCTGGTCGAACTGGCGCCGGCCAGCGAGGCTGCCGAGTTCGGGCTCGTCGTCGCCCGTGAAGGCCGCGCTGGTGAACTGGCTGCCCTGATCGGTGTTGAAGATTTGCGGCTTCGGATGCACGCCGTCATAACTGTCCGGCGACATCATCAGCATTCCACCTGTTAAGCCGTGTAGACGGAGGCGACATTTCAGCCCTCAGATGCGGGTGAACCGGTTCGTGTTCCTCAACCTTCCAATACTTCAGCCTCGGGGACCATCTCGGCTTAACGGCTTCGCCTCAATCCCCTTTACCTGCGGGCTACGTCACCCTGCCAGTTGACGACAGGTCACCGCCGCTTGGGCTCATGTCCCCTCACAGCAGGGAACAAGTCATATTTTTTTCTCAGTCCTCCTTTCTCTTTTTGCATTCCAGTCATACGCTCCCCCAACTGTGGGGCGAGGCGCACTGTAGGTGATGTCGGTCGCCCAGACCTGGTTCGGCCGGGCGATGGTCATGCCGCGCAGCAGATAGGGATAGATCAGGTGCCCCGGCGCAGGCTTGCTGGTGCGCGGCTTCGGCCCCAGTGCCTCGATCCCCATCTTGCGCATCAGCCGCTGCGCGCGCTTGCGGTTGATCGGCACGCCATCCTCGCTCAGCAGCCACGCCATCCGCCGCGAGCCCAGAAACGGCCGCGCGGTGAACAGTTCGTCGATCTGGCGCATCAGCGTCAGATCGTCGTCATTGGCTGGCTGCGGCGTCCGGTCAACGCCCGAGCGCGACAGCCCGAGCAGTCGGCACTGGTGGCGGATCGACAGCACGCCATGCGCGCGGTTGAGCTTCGCCCTGCGGTCCGGGACGCTCATCTTCCGGACCTCTTCGCTAAAAAATCCCGCTCCACGACCAACTGCCCGATCTTGGCATGCAGCTTCTCGATCTCACGGTCGCGACCAACGTCCGCCGCCCCCCCAGCGGGATCAAAAGCTCTGGCCGCCTGATCCAGCAGTTGCTTCTTCCAGGAATAAATCTGGTTGGGATGCACCTCGTAGCGCTGCGCCAGATCGGCCACGCTCACCTGTTCACGCAGCCCCTCCAAAGCGATCTTCGCCTTCAGCGCCGCGTCGATCTTCCGTCTCGTCTTCTTCGTCATCGTGCGCTCCGTTTACCAAACGGAACCGCTACATTCCAACTAGGCTTCTGGTCCCAAATCCGGGAGCCACTTTAGTGCAGCTGCAGATGACATTCATCTGTCATGTGAATCAATTGCGAGGTTTGGTAGTTGACTGGGCCCTAGATCGTTGCGTCAAGATGCGCAGGAACTTGGCTCGCGGTGATAGATCAACGCTCATCGCTCGATAAATGATGTGCTTCTGTCATCGATCAATCGCCCGAAATGGTAGGTGCCACTAAGAGAGAAGCGGGTCATCTCCGGGTCGGGAGTTGAGCTGGCGAAGTCGATCTAGGCTTTAGCTCCGTGCTCATGTACGGAAGGGATTCGGGAGCAGAAGCATCAGGGCCGTCCTGAACATAATACTATGCGAGTTCGCCCGTAGCGGAGCGCATGACGCCGCGGAGCACCGTCCTGTCCGGACTGTGACACGGTGCCACTATCAAGCCGTTAGCAGCCGGCGAAGCCCTCGCGCAATCATCAAACCATTTCTTCTCACTCGCTATGTCGATAGGGTCCCTTGAGCCGAACGCAATCTGCGAACGATTGGGGCGCTCAGCAGCAACAGACGAAGCGCCGAGTTAGCTTCATAGCTCGCAGCGGATCGGGTGCTCCTGTGGGCCCATCATGACCGGTAGCCTTCACTCGTGCAGAAAGTCAAATTTCGGACCCTCCTGTTGAACGGGTCACGATTCCAATCCTGCAGCGGTGGAATCAAAAGGGGCGGCGTGTCGCAATGACCACCGCTTACGATGCGGTTACAGCGCGCATCGCCTATCCCATCGTCGATATCATTTTGGTCGGGGATAGGTTGGCAACGCCTGCCTCGGATTCGATAATACGCTGCCGGAGCGATGATTGCGTGTTGCTGATCAATGCCTGGCAGGGCACGTTGACTGGTGGAAGGGGAAGGAGCCGATGGAATTCGCCGCTAAGCCGGCCGGTCAAGGCGGCACCGCTTAAGGTCGCTAAAGACGCAGTGAAGGTATGACGTACCCAAGACTCCGTGCGCACGTATTCCTGGACGTGATGCGCCGCTATGGGGGCCGCGGGTCATGTTACATGGGCCGCCTGCGGCCCGGCATCTTCCCATCAACCAATCAGACTGCATTCCTCAAATTTGTAGGAGCAGACGGCCATCTGGTGGCCCGTGGGGTAATCTCCTGCTGCCCGAATGAAGTCGGAGCTTTCATAAGGCGTTGAATGGGGCGGCCGGCGGCGCAAATACAAGGCGTCCCAATTGGGCGCCTCTATTGCTTCCTCGGATCGCACAGCTTTCGCAGGTAACAGCCCTGGTTTTGAACAGCCGACCTGATTTCATGACTGACGCTAGCCATCCGTGTTTTCGTCTTTCGCCATTTTCCGAGCGCCACAGGTAGTGGAGAGCCTTGAGGGATGACCAGCAAATCATGTTTGTCGTTTACGTACACGTCGAACATGTTCGGCCTTTCCCTGAAACCTTGGTTGTTGCGGATGGCTCTCCACGGTCAGAACCGAGGAAAGAGCGCGTCGACTGGACGCATATCGTATCGCAACCTCGCTACACTGGCATCCGTTTTTGGCCATAGTCGTCGCATGCTCCTAAAAACAAAAGTCCGACATTCGCCGGACTTCGTTGTGAACAGCTATTTCGGATTATGGTCGGCGTACACGATCAATCGCCAGCGAATCGACCCTTGCGCCGGCAAGTGTGTATGGTGTCCTTGCGGCGGCAATACGTGTCCCGATGCAATGCCGATCTCGCGGTGACAGCCCATGCATCGGTAAACGCCGGCAAAGGGCGCCGGAGCTCCCGGCCCGTGATCTTGGTCAAACGCATCGCTAGTAAACTGTTGCAGATAGATCCCATATTTGTAAGTAGCCATTCGACTTCTCTCAATCTACTAATCAGCGCGCATGCGCGGTGGCTAACCTGCGCACGCACCGCGCAGAGGCCCAAATTGCGCCTTCAGGGCATCGGATGGCCAAAGTTAGTCTTAGGATTGCGCTCGCATCGCGCATTTTTTCCCGCCTCGTGCAGTATTTCTGCACCCGAGGTTATCTCGCACGAAGCAGACAACATCCGTTATCGCTTTCTAACGATCGAAGACTGTTAGGCGTCGATGAGAGCTCGGCGCGGGTGAAGATTCCGTTTTCAATTACCTACGTCCGCTACGAGGTTGCCAACCTGCATGGGCAGAACACGCATTCGGGAAGAACTACATTCGCTGAATGGGGCAGCGCTTCCTGCTCCGCCGTCAAGCCATCGCCGAGAGTGGTGGCGTCGAGTACATCTACCAAAGCATCGGCAATTTTTTGGCCACCGGTTATATGGCTTCACTGAACGAGAATGAGGGGCATCATGACAGCACATCGAGACGTTAACCGGCCAAAGGGTATCCAGCGTGTGCGGCCGCTGCCCGACCTGGCGCTGGATCGCCTGTGGGACACGATCATTCTTGCCCTTGAGCTTAAGGCCAGTTGGTCTCACAGGCGATGCTGAACTTCAGTATCCGCGGCAAGGCCGATCGCAGCATACTGCCGCTCCACGGTGCGATCAGCGCTGGTCCGGGTCGTGGCGCTTCAGGTTGGCTGTGACCTCAAAGAAGATCGCGAGCTTCTCGGGTATATCCATATTGACCGCAACACGATGAAAGTGATCGCGACGCCATGCAGTGGCGCGCCAATCATCAACTCCGCGGAAGTGGTGTCCCCTGGAATTCTGCGTGATGGCGCGAAAAGAGCTGGATTTCTGCGGCGCCTGCGTTGCGAGTTTGCAGCAAAACGAACTGCTATCCGGACTAGACTAGAAAAGGACTTAGGTGAGATTGCGAAGGGAGTTCTGTGTTACCAAAGAAATCATGCCGCACGCACGATATCGTGTGGGCCTTACGCCTGGAGCTGACTGCGAGCATGTGGGGCGGCCGTCGACCGCGTAGCAATCGAGACAAATGCCGGGGCTGGCATTGGCGCGGCGGATGGCAATTATGGCACGGCGTTGTCAACGATTCTCGATTTCGCGCGCGAGGTACTTGCACCGCGCGAAATGCTCGTAAAGCTCTCAAAGAGGCCGGCCTTCCGAAGGGCGCAACTGCAAGAGAACCGGATTGTCTTGACTTATCTGAATCCGTATCTTTTATCCGCAATACGACTTACATAGCCCGGCAAATGACCAACATGAGCATCTGCAGCGTGCCCGTATTTGCAATGGCGGACGAGCATTCCATGTCAGGAATCGGCCGTATGGGCGAGGTCAGGCGGCTGATCTCCATTGCGGACGCACGGCGCGACATCGCCGGACAGCGCGCTTGAGCAGAAGCCGGAAAGTCTCCAACCCAGCGTTGGTCTCGAGGATCCGGCTATGTGTGTGAGCTGCGGCCTTACGAGCGTTGTTCCGGCGGCGCTTTGCGCCGAGGGCGCGTGATGAGGATCGACTGTGAGGTGCATGCGTTCCGCCGAAAGAGCCGCCAGGCCGCGCCCATCATCAACGGCTCCATGGAAACGCTGGAAGGCGCCGCGCGTGAATCCAGGATCACCGGGCTGGTCCTGGTCCAGCCTGACTTCCTGAACGGCGACCCGACCGAGCTCTTCGCCCAGGCGAGCCAGACCCGGATGCCGGCCAGACTCATTCCGCCCCTCATGCAGCCAGTGGCGCCTGAGGTGCTGGAGGAGTGGGGTCGATCAGGCGCCGTGGGCTTGGCGCTAACCCTCACCGATCTCGATCCACTGGCTGAGTCCCTTGAGGCGGTCCTCCGCGCGTTGAGAGGCATCGCCTTGGGGCGGCGCAACTGGACCTTCGCTGGCAGCCAGCGCGGTGCCGATCGGGCCGCCATCATGCTGACGATGATCACGACCTGTCGCCTCAACGACGTCGATCCCAAGGCCTGGCTCGCCGACGTCCTCGCCCGGATCGCCGATCTTCCTACGTCGCGGCTGCACGAACTGCTGCCCTGGGAATGGAAGCTCCTGCGCCAAGCCAATCCCACCGATCAGCAAGCCGCCTGACCTTCACCCCGCCGATCATAGAACTAACTGTACCCGCGCGCATGCGTCAATCAGGCGGTCCTCGTCGTCTTACGATTACCCACATTTTTTGAGGTGCAGTGAGTCGAAAAACTTGAGTCGCCAGAATCGCTTGTGATTCTTTGATGGGCAC
>NZ_LBKA01000189.1:0-29147 GCF_028128955.1 Bradyrhizobium sp. CCBAU 11386 | reverse complement strand
CTGCTGCTGCACCGGAGCCGGCGCGGGCTGCGCGGTGGTGGTGGCCGGAGCCGGCGTGGTGTCGACGTCGTCGTCCTTGGAGCCAAGGCCCTTGAGGTTGATGTTGTTCAGCTTGATCGGCTTGTCCGACAGGCCCGGCGCGACGATGGTCACGCAGTTGAGCGAGGCGCAGTTGCGCGGCGTCTCGATGCGGATGTGCTGGCCCTCGATCTGGAACGAGATCGAATTGCCGGCATGCGCGGCTGCGGTCGAAGCGAGGAAGAGTGCGGTGGCGGCGATGGTGAGCTTGTTCATGACAACCTCCGAGAAATGCGTGGTCCCGATATGGACTGAAGTCGCTGGTGGATGAAGCGTGGTTCGACCCTACGCCGCGCCCGTCCCGCCTTCCGTGATAGACGTCACAATGGCTCGCGCGCGCTTGGGTGAGCCAG
Organism: Bradyrhizobium sp. CCBAU 11386; assembly: GCF_028128955.1. Taxonomy (NCBI): domain Bacteria; kingdom Pseudomonadati; phylum Pseudomonadota; class Alphaproteobacteria; order Hyphomicrobiales; family Nitrobacteraceae; genus Bradyrhizobium; species Bradyrhizobium sp. CCBAU 11386. The sequence continues at coordinate 28,716 of NZ_LBKA01000189.1, read as the reverse complement.
CGCAAATTCAGCCGCAGTTCATCCCGCGTAACGTCGTCGCGACAGAGGAGAGGGAGGCGCCGATGACGCGGCTTGCGACTTCGCTTGGCACTTTGATCGCGCTGCTGGCGGTTGCGCCTTCAGCCCAGGCCGGCTCCTACGCGTTCTCGATCGGCGGCCATCGGTTCCATGTCGAGGCGCCCAGGAATTGCCGATCCGCTTCCTGCGTCTCGATTTCCGCCAACCGCAGTCTTCGGCCGGCGGAGGACGTCGCCACGACACCCGTTCCGCCCGTCCCATCGCCGGTGGTCCAGGCGCCGCAGCCGGCCTATCCGGCAACCCCGGCCCGGCCGCCACAGGCGATTGCGGCCGCGCCGCTACCTGCGCCCCCCTCGTCGCCGCGACGACGTCGCAGCCCGTTGTGCTGCCGCCGGCGCCAAGACCGGAGGCACCAAGGAGCGAGGCACTCAGCCCCAATCCGCCACGGGTTGAGCTGTCGCGCGTGGATCCGCCGAAGGCGATCGCACTCGATCCACCGCGCATGGAGCCGCCGGTCGTCGCGCCGAGGCCCGAGATCACGCCGGCCACGACGATCGCACAGCGCAGTGACGACGAGTCGCCCGGCATGCCGCTCGGGCAGTGGGAAAGCGACGGCGCCAAGGGCACGGTCCGCATCGAACGCTGCGGCTCCGCGCTATGCGGCTATGCGCTGACCGAGGCGTCGAGCAGGGGCGAGAGCGTGCTCGTCAACATGAAGCAGAAATCGCACGACGTCTGGACCGGCAGCATCTACAGCCGCTCCACCGGCAACACCTATTATGCGAGGATGACGCTGAAGAGCGCCGGCAAGCTCTACGTCGAGGCCTGCGCGCTCGGCCACTTCTGGTGCTCGGGCAACGACTGGGTGCGTGTTGAGGAGCCGCAGGAGCAGGTGGTTACGACGTCGCGCCAGTGGGGCGCGCGGTCGTAGCGTTGCGCTCGCCTTACCTCCAGGGGAGGGTAAGCGGTCTCCGGTGTGGTTGATCGATGGCCGCTAGATCATGCCGAGCACGATGGCGCCGACGAAGGCCATGGCGAGGTACGCGGTGATAACGCTAAGTCTCCCGGCAAACGTCATGCCGTTGCTCCCTGGGATGTTCCGCTGAAGCATGTCCCGCTGCTCGCGCGCCCTGCGCCCGATCGTCATACTTAACAGAAAGTCTCCTTGCGAAAAAGTCAGCCTCGCTGTCGCTCATCTCCAGGCGCCGTCGCGCGGCCGGGCCCGGCATGGTTAAGGAAGGCTGAAATCAACACGTTGAAGAGTCTTTAAGTAAATTCACCGAACGTGCGCGCATGACGCGCGGAGTTCGTTTGTATCTCGTCGGCTCCATCGTCCTTGTTTCGCTAGCGGGTTGCGGACGCGGCTTCTTCCAGGCCGAACGTGAACCGTGGCGGGCCGAGGCGGAAGCCGCATGCCTGAAATCCGGCGCGGTCAAAGAAAGTGCGGACATCGTCCGCATCGACCCGATCTCCGGGCCCGGCAGCTGCGGCGCGGAGTTTCCGCTCAAGGTCGCCGCCATCGGCGAGCCCTCGAGCAGCTACGGCTTTGCCGACGAGGAACTGCGCCCGCCGGGCAATGTCGGCAACCAGCCGCGCTGGCCGGTGACACAGCCGCGATCGAATTATCCGCAGGGCCAGGCCTATCCGGCATCCTCTTATCCGCAACGCCCGAACTATCCCGAGAACGCGGTGCGCCAGCCGTCCGGTTATGGCGCCTCGTCCGGACCGATGTCACTGAACGCGCCCGGCGTGGCGCCGCAGGAAGACGAGATCGATCTGCCGCCCGAGGGCACCGATGCCGCGGGTGCGGCGCGCTACATGAATGCGCCGAGCTATCCGGCGCGGCAGCCCGGTCCCGCACCTTATTCGCAGGCGCCCGCGCAGCAGCCGCTGCCGCGCCTTGGTCCCGCGCAGGGCAATCCGGTCACCGCCGTCGGTCCCGTTGCGATCAAGCCGACCGCGACGCTGGCCTGTCCGATCGTGTCCGAGCTCGACCGTTGGCTCGCCGACACCGTGCAGCCCTCGGCCATGCGCTGGTTTGGCGTGCGCGTCGCCGAGATCAAGCAGATCTCCGCCTATTCCTGCCGTGGCATGAACGGCAACTCGCATGCCCACATCTCCGAGCACGCCTTCGGCAACGCGCTCGACATTTCCGCCTTCGTGCTCGCCGACGGCCGCCGTGTCACGGTGAAGGATGGCTGGCGCGGCATGCCGGAAGAGCAGGGATTTTTGCGCGACGTGCAATCCGGTGCCTGCGCGCATTTCACCACGGTGCTCGCGCCGGGCTCCAACGTCTATCACTACGATCACATCCACGTCGACCTGATGCGCCGCGCCAGCCGTCGCCTGATCTGCCAGCCGGCCGCCGTCTCCGGCGAAGAGGTCGCCGGGCGCGCCCAGCAGCGCAATCCTTACGCGGGCAGGCGCGATCCCTATGTCACCGGCTCGCTCGGAACGCGCAAGAGCACGCGGAAGCAGGAAGAGGACGAGTACGCTGACGATTAGGCGCGCGCAGCTTCTCTTGTAGCCCGGATGAGCGCAGCGATATCCGGGAACAGAATTCCCGCATATCGCTGCGCTCATGCGGGCTACGATTGCGTCAATCGACATGTCCATCGTCCGCTATCTCACCCACCCGCAGGTACAGATCGATCCTGACGTGCCTGTGCCGCAATGGGGCCTCAGCCTGATTGGTCGAACGCGCACCGAGGCGGTGGCGCACGCCGGCTGGCTCGCGAGCACCACGCAGGTCATCTCAAGCGGCGAGCGCAAGGCGGTCGAGGCCGCCGAGATCATCGCCGGCCGGCTCGGCATCATGATCGACATCCGCGAGGCCATGCACGAGAACGACCGCTCGGCGACCGGCTTCCTGAAGCCGGCCGAATTCGAAGCGGTCGCCGATCAATTCTTTGCGCAGCCGCATCTCAGCGTTCGCGGCTGGGAGCGCGCCGTGGATGCGCAGGCGCGCATCGTGCGCGAGGCCGAGGCGGTGCTGGCCCGCATCTGTCATGGCGATGTTCTCTTCGTCGGCCACGGCGCCGTCGGCACGCTGCTGTTCTGCCACATCGCCGGCCAGCGCATCGATCGCGTCCACGATCAGCCCGCGGGTGGAGGCCACGTCTTCGCGTTCACGCGTGACGGGCGGAACATCGTGCACGGCTGGCGCAAGATGGAAGAGATCAGATCGTAGCTCTGCGCAGTCCGAGAGTCATGTCGAAGCCGGCTTCGACGGTGCGGGGACCAGCCCCATGCACAGCTGCACCTCGCCCGGGACGTTGTAGGTCCGCATGATATGGCGGCTGTCGCGCAAGCCGGTCGCCTCACGTTGCACCACGAACATCCAGAGCGCCTGGCCGGCTTCCATCACCAGCTTGCGCCTGGCCGGATGCATCGAGGCCGGCGTCCCCGAGGCCGCGTGGGCGGCGTCGAACTCGCGCAAACGCGCAAGGCTCTGTTCGAGTGCGCGGCCCATCCGTCCAAGCGCTGAGGCCTGTTCCTGGACGATCTCATAATGGAGGATATCGACAGGCGGGCGAAGATCACGGGACATGGCCGCAAATATAATGCGGCGAGACCGGCATGCGCAACGCGTGGCGTGCTTGCCGTTACTTCGCCCGGTACGCCGCCAGAAACATCCGCGTCGCGCTGTCGACCACCTCGGTCATGCGCTCTTCCGACGGCGCAGGCGCCGCCTGGAAGACGAAGGGCAGGAAGAGCGAGGCCTTGCACAGTTCCATGAACTGCGAGGCGGCAAGATCGCAATCGTCGATCGTGAGATCGCCGGAGGCGGCATGGGTTTTGAGATAATCGGAGAGGCGGTTGATGGTCTTGTCCAGCACCCGCGCATAGTAGCGGCGGCCGACATCGGGCATGCGCTCGGCGATCGCCATCACGGTGCGGATCGCCGATCCGCCGCCCGGCCGGCAGAGCAGATGGATATAGGCCCGGCCGAACTCCTTGAGCGTGGTCTCGGCGTCGCGGGCGGGATCGAAGTTGAACACGACCTGGCCGTACTGGAGCGCCTCCTGCTCGAGGATGGCTTCGAACAGCGCACATTTGTCGGCGAAGTAGACATAGAGCGTGCCCTTGGAGACCTGCGCCGCGCGCGCGATCTCGCCCATGCTGGCGCCGTCGAAGCCGAGATCCATGAACACCTTGCGGGCCCCGTCCAGGATCTGGCGGCGCTTGGAGCTGTCCTCCTCTTGGAGGACGTGCAGATGTTCGCGGCCGGCTACAACCATTGGTTCAGGGTCTCGGAAGGTTTTGGGACGAGGTGCCGAACTATGAAACGCAAATAAAGGATTCGGGCCAGTAGGGTCCGATGCGGGATATTATCTATATTGACCGAACCGTTCGGTCAATGATATTTGGGATAAGCGAGGGGAACACGCCGCAGGCGGCCGTCCTTCATCGCGTTTTTTTTGGGGAGGCCTTTATGGCCGTATCGAGAGATCAGGCTGCGCGCGTCCTTCGCCAGGAAGCGGTGGAGACGAATTCGGCGAACGGTGAACCTGCGACCGAGGCGTCCGCTGTTCTCGCCGAGCAGCTGCGCTCCCATGTGGTCGAGGAAACCAAGCGCCGCAGCGAGGCGCCGGAGAAGCCCGTGACCGACAAGCCGGCCGCGCCGGGAGCAGACGCGCCCGCTGCCAGCGGCACGCCGAAATCCGGCAAGCGCAAATTCGTCCTGATGGGCGTCGGTCTGGTGCTGGCGCTCGCGGCAGCCAGCTATGCCGGCTATTACACGCTGGTCGGGCGCTTCTACATCGCCACCGACGACGCCTATGTCCGCGCCAACAACACCATGCTCGGCGCGCGCGTTGCCGGCCACATTTCCTCGATCCTTGCCGGCGACAACACGACGGTGCGCGCCGGCGACGTCATCTTCCGCATCGACGACGGCGACTACAAGATCGCAGTCGACGCCGCCGCGACCAGGATCGCGACCCAGCAGGCGACCATCGATCGCATCCGCCGCCAGGTCGCGGCGCTCGAGAGCCAGGTTGCGCAGGCCAAGGCACAGCTCGTCTCGGCCGAAGCAGGCCTCAAGCGGGCCGATCTCGATTATGAGCGTCAGCAGGCGCTGAGCAGCAAGGGATTTGCCTCGCGCGCCACCTTCGAGAGCTCTGAAGCCGGACGCGACCAGGGCGCCGCCGCGGTCAAGGCCGCGCAGGCCGCCTATGACGTCGCCGTCAGCAACGTCGACGTCACCAAGGCGCAGCAGGCCGAAGCCCAGGCCCAGCTTGCCGAGCTCAAGACCTCGCTCGCCAAGGCCGAGCGCGATCTCGCCTTCACCGCGGTGCGCGCGCCGGTTGGCGGCACGTTCTCGAACCGCCTGGTCAGCGCCGGCGACTTCGTCGCGGTCGGCCAGCGGCTCGGCAATGTCGTGCCGCTCGACGACGTCTATATCGACGCCAACTTCAAGGAAACGCAGCTCAAGCGCATCCGTCCCGGCCAGCCGGTGACGATCAAGGTCGATGCCTATGGCATGCGCAAGTTCTCCGGCGTCGTCGACAGCATCGCGGCCGGCGCGGGCTCGGTGTTCACGCTGCTGCCGCCCGACAACGCCACCGGCAACTTCACCAAGATCGTGCAGCGCGTGCCGGTCCGCATCCGCGTGCCGAAGTCGGTGGCGAAGCAGAACCTGCTCCGCGCCGGCATGTCGGTCTATGCGAGCGTCGACACCAACAAGGGCGCGGCCGACGCCGACAGCGAGGTCGATCTCGACGATCCCACCATGATCCATCCGCAGTAAGCGCACCCGAGCGCTGCGAGGTCAGACCATGGCGAACGCCACGACTGCTTCACCTGCCTTGATGGCGGCCCCCGCTTCGGAACGCATCGCGCCGAAGCGGCTGTTCGCCTTCATCATCATGGTGTTCGGGATGTTCATGTCGATCCTGGACATCCAGATCGTCTCGGCGTCCCTCAGTGAAATCCAGGCCGGCCTGTCGGCGAGCTCGAGCGAAGTCTCCTGGGTCCAGACCGCCTATCTGATTGCCGAAGTCATCGCGATCCCGCTGTCGGGCTTCCTGTCGCGTGCGTTCGGCACGCGGCTGTTGTTCGCGATCTCGGCCGCGGGCTTCACCGCCTCGAGCCTGCTCTGCGGCTTCGCCACCACCATCGAGGAGATGATCCTCTGGCGCGCGCTCCAGGGCTTTCTCGGCGCCGGAATGATCCCGACCGTGTTCGCCTCGGCCTACACCGTGTTCCCGCGCTCCAAATTCCACATCGTCGGTCCCATCATCGGGCTCGTCGCGACCCTGGCTCCCACGATCGGGCCGACCGTCGGCGGCTACATTACCGATCTGATGTCGTGGAACTGGCTGTTCTTCATCAACGTCGTGCCCGGCGTCGCCATCACCGTCGGCGTGCTGGCGCTGGTGGACTTCGACGAGCCGCATTTCGAACTGCTCGACCGCTTCGACTGGTGGGGCCTGCTCTTCATGGCCGGCTTCCTCGGCACGCTGGAATATGTGCTGGAGGAAGGCCCGCAATATGAATGGATGCAGGACACCTCGGTCGCGATCTGCGCCTGGATCTGCGCGATCTCGGCGATCGCCTTCTTCTGGCGCGTCTTCACGGCGGCCGAGCCGATCGTGAATCTGCGCACCTTCTCCAACCGCAATTTCGCCATCGGCTGCCTCCTGCAGTTCTGCATCGGCATCGGCCTCTACGGCCTGACCTACATCTATCCGCGCTATCTCGCCGAGGTGCGCGGCTACAGCGCGCTGATGATCGGCGAGACCATGTTCGTCTCCGGCATCACCATGTTCCTGGTCGCGCCGCTGGTCGGCCGGCTGATGGTGAAGCTCGACATGCGCTACATGATCGCCTTCGGCCTCGTCGTGTTCGCGATCGGCTCCTACCAGATGACCTGGATCACGCGCGACTACGATTTCTACGAGCTGCTGGTGCCGCAGATCCTGCGCGGCGTCGGCATGATGTTCGCGATGGTGCCGACCAACAACATCGCGCTCGGCACGCTGGCGCCCGACAGGGTGAAGAACGCATCGGGCCTGTTCAACCTGATGCGCAATCTCGGCGGCGCCGTGGGCCTCGCCGTCATCAACACCGTGCTCAACGACCGCACCGACCTGCACATCACGCGCCTCCAGGAGCGCGTGACCTGGGGCAATGCGACCGCGACCGAAACCCTGACCATGTTCATGCAGAAGTTTCAGGGCCTCGGCGATTCCACGCTGATGGCGATGAAGCAGCTCTCGCAGCTGGTGCACCGTCAGGCCGTGGTGATGAGCTTTGGCGACGCCTTCTTCATGCTGACGCTGTTCTATCTCGGCCTCAGCCTGCTGGTCACGCTCCTGAACAAGCCGGCCTCGCTGACCGGCGGCGGCGACGCGCATTAGGCAACTAACTACGAGCTGTCATCGCCCGGCTTGACCGGGCGATCCAGTACGCCGAGGCAGTTGTGATTGAACCGAGAGGCCGCGGCGTACTGGATGCCCCGCCTTCGCGGGGCATGACGGCGGAGCTTGAGGCGGCGGCGACGCCGACCAGGGCACCCGCGAACCAAATTGCAACACTCGTTCGTGATCTCGCGCGAGCCCCGTTGCAAACCGCAAACGACACATCTATAAAGCGCATCTCATTCAATCGAACCGGGAGGGATTTGCATGATTTCGTCGCATTCGCAGATCGTACGCCCGCGCTCGATGATGCTCTGGCTCGGTATGTGCTCGGCCTCCTAGAGGCCCTTTCCGCCAGCTTCGATTGGGCTCCAGGTCCCGATCGTCCGACTTCCCAACCCAAAGCCACCTTTAGCTGACGCTGTCTCGGCCCTCGCGGCTGTCCTGCGTCCATCGATGGAGCCGGCCCGCGCGCAAGGCGGCCGGATGATGTCATGACCGCTCTGTCAAACAAGCCCGCGGCGATTCGCGTGGTGCTGCCCTTCGTGTTCCGGCACTGGCTGAAGCAGCCGGGGCGCGGCCTCGTCGTGGCCGGCGGCCTGCTGGGTGCCACTGTGGCCGACCTGTTCATGCCGGTGTTCTCGGGGCACCTGATCGACGCCTTGACGCGCGGGCCGTCCGATCCCGATGCGCGCCACGCAGCGCTCGTCGCATTCGGCGGGATCGTCGCGCTCGGCGCGGCCTCGATGGTGCTGCGGCTGGTAGGCCTTCAGGCGATCGTGCCGTTCACGCTGAAGATCATGTCCGAGGTCGCCGAGGGTGCGTTCACGCGCGTGCAGCGCTTCTCGACCGACTGGCACGCCAACTCCTTTGCGGGCTCGACCGTGCGCAAGGTCACGCGCGGCATGTGGGCGCTCGACCTGCTGAACGACACCATCCTGCTGGCGCTGCTGCCCTCGCTGGTCGTACTGATCGGGTCGATGGTCCTGCTCGGCGTGCACTGGGCCTCGCTCGGCGTGGTGATCGCGCTCGGCGCGCTTTTCTATGTCACGATGACGGTGCTGTTCTCGACGCGCTACATTGCGCCGGCCGCGCGGATCTCCAATGCCTGGGACACCAAGGTCGGCGGCACGCTGGCGGATGCGCTGACCTGCAACGCGGTGGTGAAGTCCTTCGGCGCGGAAGCGCGGGAAGATGCGCGGCTCGCCCGCGTCATCAAGCGCTGGCGCGTGCGCGTGCGGCGAACCTGGTTCCGCTACAATTACACGGCCATGGCGCAGCTCGCGCTGCTGCTGGCCTTGCGCGCCTCCGTGATCGGCGGCTCGGTGCTGCTGTGGATCTCCGGGCATGCCTCGCCGGGCGACGTCACCTATGTGCTGACCAGCTACTACGTCATCCACGCGTACTTGCGCGACGTCGGCATGCACATCAACAACCTCCAGCGCTCGGTCAACGACATGGACGAGCTGGTGGCCATCCATGACGAGCCGATCGGGATCGTCGATGCGCCGGACGCGCGGCCGATCGCGGTCGAGGGCGGCGAGATCGTGTTCGACGATGTCACGTTCCACTACGGCGGCCATCGCGCGCCGCTGTACGACGGCCTGTCGGTCACGATCCGCGCCGGCGAACGGGTCGGCCTGGTCGGCCGCTCCGGCTCCGGCAAGACCACTTTCGTCAAGCTGGTGCAGCGGCTCTACGACGTCTCGGGCGGCCGCATCCTGATCGACGGCCAGGACATCGCGAAGGCCACGCAGCAATCGCTGCGCAGCCAGATCGCGATCGTGCAGCAGGACCCGATCCTGTTTCACCGCTCGCTCGCCGAGAACATCGCCTATGGCCGGCCCGGCGCCAGCCTCGAGGCGATCGAGCAGGCGGCGCGGCTGGCCAATGCGCACGACTTCATCCTGCGTCTGCCCAAGGGCTACGGCACGCTCGTCGGCGAGCGCGGTGTGAAACTGTCGGGCGGCGAGCGGCAGCGCGTGGCGCTGGCGCGCGCCTTCCTGGCGGACGCGCCGGTGCTGATCCTGGACGAGGCGACGTCGAGCCTCGATTCGGAATCCGAGGCGCTGATCCAGCAGGCGATGGAGCGGCTGATGAAGGGCCGCACCTCGATCGTGATCGCGCACCGGCTGTCGACGGTGCGCAGTCTCGATCGGATCCTCGTGTTCGACCGCGGCGAGATCGTCGAGCAGGGCACCCACGCCGTGCTCGCGGGCAAGCCAGGGGGCATCTATCGCGGCCTGTTCGAGCGCCAGGTGGTGGAGCTCGGACGACTGGCAGCAGCGGAATAAGAGGCGCGCGGCGGCGGGACGAAAGTCTCGCCGTCACGTGGCCTAAGGATGGAATGAGATGAAAGACCTGACGAACGGCTCCATCGTGAGACACATCCTGGCCATGGCACCGCCGATCATGGTCGGCATGGTCACGATCATGATCTGCCAGCTGGTCGATCTCTATTTCGTCTCGGGACTGGGCGATGCGGCCGTCGCGGGCGTCGCCGCGGCGGGCAACGCCGGCTTTCTCATCAACGCGCTGATGCAGGTGCTCGGCGTCGGCACGGTGGCGCTGATCGCGCATGCCGTGGGACGCAAGGATCGGCCGGATGCCAATTTGATCTTCAACCAGGCGATCGCGCTGTCGGTGCTGTTCGGCCTGTTGACCCTGGTCATGGGCGCGGCGCTGTCGCGTCCCTACATGCGCGCGATCGCGGCGGACCAGGCCACGATCGAGGCGGGGACCACTTATCTGCTGTGGTTCATGCCGGCGCTCGCGCTGGAATTCGCCATGCAAGTGCTGGCATCGGGGCTGCGTGCGACCGGCATCGTGGGCCCCGCGATGTTCGTGCGGGTGCTCGCGGTCGTCATCAACATCGCGCTGGCGCCGGTGCTGATCTCGGGCTGGGGAACGGGCTACGCGCTCGGTGTTGCCGGTGCGGGGCTGGCGAGCTCGATTGCCGTGGCGATCGGCGTTCTGGTGCTGCTGGCGTATTTCCGCAAGGTCGAGCGCTATGTCGCCTTCAATCGGGCGCAGTGGCGTCCGCAGCCGCGCCACCTCAAGCGCATCCTCAATGTCGGCCTGCCGGCCGGCGGCGAGTTCGCGATGATGTTCATCTTCATGGCGGTGGTCTACTACGTGCTGCGCGATTTCGGCGCAGCGGCGCAGGCGGGCTTCGGCATCGGACAGCGCGTCCTGGCCCTGATCCAGATGCCGGCGCTTGCGATTGCGCTCGCCACCGGGCCGATCGCCGGCCAGAACGTCGGCGCCGGAAAGGGCGCGCGGGTGCGGGACACCTTCGTCAAGGCGGCATTGATCACCACCGTCGTGATGATCGGCTTCATGTGCATTGCGCAGCTGAAGCCGGAGCTGCTGCTCGCCGGATTCTCGAACGACCGGGAGACGATGGCGATCGCCTTCCTGTTCCTGCGGATCATCTCGCTCAACATGGTGGCACAGGGCCTGATCTTCACCTGCTCGAGCATGTTCCAGGGCCTCGGCAATACCAAGCCGGTGCTCCTGAGCTCGGCGACGCGCGTCTTCACCTATTCGCTGCCGGCGATCTGGCTCTCGACGCGTCCGGGCTTCCGCATGGAGTACGTCTGGTACCTGTCGATCGCGGCGACGACGCTCCAGGCCGCGCTGAGCTTGTGGTTGTTACACCGCGAATTCGGCAAACGCCTGGCGGCGCCCCCGCAGGACGCGGCCCCGGAGCAAGTGGAAGCTGAGCCTGTCGCGCCTCCCGCGCGTGCGCCCGCGTAGCGACGGCTCAAGACCTGCCGACGCAAGGAAGGTCTAATGCGCACCAAGGCTGTTCCAGACGAGGCCGAGCCCCGACAGGAACAGCAGACCGAGCACGACATCGCCAAAGTGCTTGTCGCTCAGCGCGTGATAGACGCGTGCGCCGGCCCATGCGCCGATCAACGTGCCGGGAAACGCGACCAGCGCGAGCCAGACCACCTTGAACGCGACGAGGCCCGACGCCGCCTGCAACACCAGCGCGGTCGCGAGCACGGTGAAATTGAAGAGCTGGAAGATGCCGCGCCGCTCGTGCTTGTTCCAACCGCGGATATTGGCCCACAGGATCGGCAGCGGCCCGGAGAGTCCAGCAAGTCCGCCAAGAATGCCGCCGGCAAAACCGATCGCGCCGTCGGCGATCCGGCCGCCGAACGTGATGGCGAGCGGCCTCTTGTTCAGATAGAGCGCGCTCGAGAAGATCAGCAGCAGCACGCCGATGCTCAGCTTGAACACTTTGGGATCGGCGGAGGCGACCAACATGGTTCCGAGCGGCACCCCGATCAGTCCCCCGATCAGGAAGGGCCAGACCAGCGAGAGGTCGAAGCTCTTCCACATTGACGGCAGCGTCGAGGTCTGCGCGATCACCGAGCAGATCAGCACCAGGGGCACCGCGAGCGAGGGCGGCAGGACATAGAGCCAGATGCCGAGCGCCATCAGCGCCGTGCCGAACCCGGCCAGGCCCGAGACGAAGCCGCCGGCCAATGCACCGAGCAGCAGCAGCGCGTAAGCGTAGGTTTCCAACGGATTGTCCTTGTCGCCACCGGCAATCCCGAGCTGTCGATCGCCACCGCCCGCATAGCACGGCTGCGGCCGTGCAGGTCAATCCATACTGCGCGCAGGCGTGGTCTGCGGCGTCGGGCTTTTCCGGATCATGCTCTAGACGATCTGCCTGATGTCGGCGGGCTCGCGCAGCGCGCTGACCAGGATGCGCAGTGCTTCCGTCAATTCCGCCCTGTTGCGTGCCGCGCCCAGCGAGACACGGGCCGCATGCGGCGGCGTCCCGTCGATGGTGAAGGCATCGCCGGCCACGACCGCAAGACCATTCCGTAGCAGATGCGCCGCGACATCGGGGCGGCCCTCCGGCAGACGCAGCCACAGATGATGGGCGGCGGGCTTGGCCAGGAATTGAAAGCCTTTCAGTGCGCGCTGCGCGAGTTGCTGGCGGCCCACCGCCTCGTTGCGAATGGCGGTGATGATGCGATCGGCGATGCCGGTCTCGAGCCAATGCGTCACCAGCGCAACCATCAGCGGCGCCGGCATCTGCACGGTGGCCTGCAAACAAGAACGCATCTCCTGCTGCGCGGCGTTGTCGGGGGCCACGAGATAAGCGACCCGCAGTGCCGGTGCGATGCATTTTGACAGCGTGGTGGCCAGATAGGTCCGCTCCGGAATGAGGTTGGCGATCGGCGCTGCCGAGCGGTCGAGCAGCCCGTAGGCGTCGTCCTCGATCAGCGTGGTGTCGGCATCGCGGATGATCCTTGCGATGGCGCCGCGCCGCTCGGCGGAAAGTGTCGCCGTGGTCGGATTGTGCAGCGTCGGGATGAGGTAGACGGCTTTCGGTCTGTGCGCGCGGCAGGCCTTTGCGAGCGCATCGGGCAGGATGCCGCCGTCATCCATGGCGACGCCGACGAGCTTGATGCCGAGCCGCGCCGCGGCGGCCTTGATGCCGGGGAAGGTGAGCGCTTCCGTGAGCACGGTGTCGCCGGGCCGCGCGAGATGGGCGAGCAGGTTGAACAGGATGGTCTGCGCGCCGGGAAAGATCACGAGCCGGTCGGCGTGCGCGTGCGGGACACGCGCGCGCATCCAGCGCGCCGCGACCTCGCGCTCATGCGCGCTGCCGCCGGGTGGCTGGTAGTTCAGGAACGCGGTCAACCCCGATTGCGCGCGGATGGCTTCCATCCCGGCGATGATGCGCTCGTCGAGCTGCGCTTCCAGTGGATGCGGCGGCACGTTCATCGAGAGGTCGATCGCAACGGGATGCGGCAAGTCGACCGCGCGGCGCGCGCTGGTCTCCGACACGAACGAGCCCTGGCCGACGCGGGCCTCCAGAATCCCGCGGCGCCGCGCCTCGGTGTAGGCGCGCGTCACCGTGGTGAGGTCGATGTCGAGCGCCTTTGCGAGCGCGCGCTGCGTCGGCAGCTGCTGGCCCCGCACCAGCCGGCCGGCTGCGATGTCGGCCTCCATGGCGTCGACGATGCGCTGGTAACGCGGCCCGCTCAGCTCCGAGATTGTAGGGGTCCAATCCATGCAATTTAGGCCCATATCCTTTGAATGTATGGATGCAGGATATTATTGTATGGATCATCAGAACGGAAGAGGTGTCGTCATGACGACCGGTTCAGTTTCCCTGGCAAAGGCGATGTGGCGCGGTTTTCGAGGCAAGTGCCCGAACTGCGGCGAAGGACATATGTTCGGACGCTTCCTGAAAGTGGCGGACAGCTGCGACCATTGTGGCGAGGAACTGTTCCATCAGCGCGCCGATGACTTTCCGGCCTATCTCGTAATGGTCGTGGTCGGCCATCTCGTGGTTCCGGCGATCCTCGCGGTCGAGACCGCCTATGCCCCGCCGGTCTGGCTGCAATTGGCCGTGTGGCTGCCGGTGACGCTGTTCGCGTCGCTTGCGTTGCTGCAACCGACCAAAGGCGCCATCGTCGGCCTGCAATGGCAGATCGGCATGCATGGCTTTGAGGCTGGCAAGTTGCGGCGTGAGGCCGGTGCGCTCGTCCTCGCAAAAGTGAATACACGCGCGGCCTGAGCGGCGCCGGCGTTTACATCGCGCGCGCGGCCGCTACACTCCATCGTACAAACAAGAACGATGGAAACGCCGATGGCCGCACGCGCGAAGACCTTCCTGCTCTGTCATGGCGCGTGGTCCGGCGGATGGGCCTGGAAGAAGATGCATCCGCTGATGGCGCAGGCGGGCCACCGTCTGGTCGCGCCGACCTATACCGGGCTCGGCGAGCGTTCGCATCTGGCAAGTCCCGCGATCGATCTCGATACGCACATCCAGGACATCCTCAACGTCATCGCCTTCGAGGATCTCCGCGACATCGTGCTGCTCGGCCATAGCTATGGCGGCATGGTTGCGACCGGCGTTGCCGACCGCGTGCGCGAGCGTGTGACGCAGCTGATCTATCTCGACGCCTTCGTGCCGCGCGACGGCCAGTCGCTGTTCGATCTCAACGAGAGCGGGCGCGAGCCGATGCGCAAGGCCGCGGCCTCCGCCGACGGCTATCGCATCTCGCCGAACCCGCCGCCATCGGATACGCCGCAGGCCGATCTCGACTGGCTCAACGCGCGCCGCGTCGCCATGCCGATCAAATGTTTCGAGACGAGCTTGAGGCTCGACCATGGCGAGCCGGCGATGCCGCGCAGCTACATCTATTGCAAGCGCATTCCGCCCGGTGACGTGTTCGGGTAGTTCGCGAAGCGCACGAAGAGCGAGGAGGGCTGGCGCTATTTCGAGCTCGATGCGAGTCATGCGCCGAATGTCACCGCGCCGGAGGCGTTGATGGGCGTGTTGAACGAGATCGTCGCCTGACTCACAATCGTCATTCCAGGGCTCGCGAAGCGAGAACCCGGAATCCATTCCTCCACCAACTCTGCGGCTCGATGGATTCCGGGCTCGTGCTGCGCACGCCCCGGAATGACGACGGTGAAAATGGTGAAGGGTTCGGCGCGTTAACACCGAACCCCTCGTTGCTTCCTTAGCAAGACGCGTTTTCTTCACGCGAACCGGAAAACCACTTCGCTCGAAAACGCTTTAGAATATCAGCCGGCCTGTAAGCCGGGTTCTGTAGGGCACCGTCCGCTTGCGCGAACGATACGTGACGGCCATTCCTCTGGGACACATGTTTGCACATGGCCTCGAGCAACCTACCCGGACGGCGGGCCTGACATCGCCCCGCGGCGTTATCGCTTGCGCGATCGGCCCGCATTCGCCGTCCCTATTCGGTTTTGCTCCCGGTGGGGTTTACCATGCCGGCTCCGTTGCCGGAACCGCGGTGCGCTCTTACCGCACCTTTTCACCCTTACCTCGCCATAGCCCCGAAGGGGCGACGGCGGGCGGTTCGTTCTCTGTGGCACTTTCCCTGGGGTTGCCCCCGCCGGACGTTATCCGGCACCGTATGTCAAGGGAGCCCGGACTTTCCTCCCCGGCGGCCTTTCGACCGTTGCCGGAGCGGCCGTCCGGCCGACTGACGGGGTTAGGCATGGGCATTTGTGACGGTTTCGTCAAGCCGAGATCGTCGCGCACGCCTTGCCCGAAATAATTTATCCTGAAGATGTCGTTTGGTGCGTGGCCCGTTCGACTGGAAGTCGGCGATTTAGCCGAACAACAGGAGTTAAGCGATGCAGTATCTGCTGCTGATCTACCGGAACGAAGCGGAGTTGAGCAAGATGAGCCCGGCAGACCGTCAGGCGATGTCGGCGGAGTACGGCACGTACACGCAGTCCATCGTCCAGAGCGGCCATTTCAAGGCCGGTGATGGGCTTCAGCCGACCTCGACAGCGACGACCGTGCGCGTGCGTGACGGCAAGACCCTGTCGACAGACGGTCCGTTCGCGGAGACCCGCGAGCAGCTTGGCGGCTACTATCTGGTCGAGGCGAAGGATCTCGACACCGCCATTGGGCTGGCTGCGCGGATCCCCGGGGCCAGGGAAGGCTCGATCGAAATCCGGCCGGTCATGATCTACAAGTGATCTCGTCCTCGGACATCGAGACGATCTTTCGCGACGAGGCGGGGCGGGCGCTGGCCACGCTGATCCGCCTCGTCGGCGATTTCGATCTCGCCGAGGACGCGCTCCAGGACGCCTTTGCCGTCGCGCTGGAGCGCTGGCCGGCGTGCGAGGTCCCCGACAATCCCCGCGCCTGGCTGGTCAATGTCGGTCGCAACAGGGCGATCGACCGCATCCGCCGCCAGGCCGTCTTCCGCGGCAAGCAGCAGGCTCTGGTGCACGAGCTCGAGCTGAACGCGCAGGCGCCCGACGAGCCGCCGGTCATGCTCGACGACGACATGCTGCGGCTGATCTTCATCTGTTGCCATCCCGCGTTCGCGCCCGAGGTTCAGGTCGCGCTGACGCTGCGCACCATCTGCGGGCTGTCCACCGCGCAGGTCGCCCGCGCCTTCCTCGTCGGTGAGGAGGCGATGGCGCAGCGGCTGGTCCGCGCCAAGCAGAAGATCAGGCTCGCCGGCATTCCCTATGAGGTGCCCGAACGCGACGCGCTGGCGCCGCGGCTCGATGGCGTGCTCGCCGTCATCTACCTCGTCTTCACCGAAGGCTATGTCGCAACCTCGGGCGCAGACCTGATGCGGCCGGATCTCGCGGTCGAGGCCATCAGGCTCGGCCGTTTGCTCGACCGGCTGATGCCTGACCGGGCCGGCATCAAGGGCCTGCTGGCTTTGATGCTGCTGCACGACGCGCGCCGCGCCGGACGCGCGACGTCTGCCGGCGACATCGTGCTGCTGGAAGAGCAGGACCGCACGCTCTGGGATCGCGCGCAGATCGAGGAAGGTCTGCGTCTCGTGGACGACGCCTTGCGCGTGCCCGGCCGGCCGCAACCCTATGCGGTGCAGGCTGCGATCGCCGCGCTGCATGCGCGCGCGCCGAGCTTTGAAGAGACCGACTGGCCGCAGATCGCCGGGCTCTACGAGGTGTTGCTGCGGATCAATCCTTCGCCGGTGATCGAGCTCAACCACGCCGCCGCAATCTCGATGGTCGACGGCCCGGCGCGCGCGCTCGATCTCGTCGATGCGATCACCGCGCGCGGCGGGCTCGACGGTTATGAGCTGTTGCCTGCCGTGCGCGCGGATCTGTTGCGGCGGCTGGGGCGCAAGGACGAAGCGCGCGAGGCGTATGGTGCGGCGACGGCGGCGACGCAGCTCGAGCCACTGCGGCGGCTCTATGCGCGGCGGGTGAGGGAGATGGACTAGTTGCCATATACTCCGTCATTGCGAGCGCAGCGAAGCAATCCAGAATGGTTCCGCGGAGACAGTCTGGATTGCTTCGTCGCAAGAGCTCCTCGCAATGACGAGTGCGTGGCTGGCGCCGTCACTTCGACGCGACGGCCGTCCCGTCCGGCAGGCTCGCCAGCAGCGCCTGCAAGGTCGACAGCGTCGAATGATCCGCAACACCATCGAGCCGCGCCGGGCGGAAATGGCGCTGGAAGGCGGTGACGACTTCCATGGTCGCGGCGTCGTATTTGCCGGTCAGCGGCACGCCGTAGCCGTATCGCGCGAGCGCCTGCTGCAGGCTCAGCACTTCGTCGCTGATGGTGCCGAGCATCAGGCTCTCGCCGCGCACGACGGGCGTGGGCGTGACCCAGTGGCCGACGCCGGAATTGGCCAGCGAATGCCACGGAAATTTCTCGCCCGGATCCTTCTTGCGCGCGGGCGCGACGTCGGAATGGCCGAGCACGCGGTGCGCCGCCACCTTGCGGCGGAGCATGATGCCGCGGCACAGCGCGATCACGGCGGCGATCTGGCGCAGCGGAAATTCCGGATAGCCCCAGTCGTGGCCGCGATTGACGATCTCGATGCCGATCGAGCAGGAGTTGACGTCGTCCTCGCCACCCCAGGACGAGACGCCGGCGTGCCAGGCGCGCCTCGCCTCGGGCACGCATTGCACGATGCGGCCGTCCTCGAGCACGACGTAATGCGCCGACACTTCGGTGCCCGCCGTGCACAGCCGCGCCAGCGCGCCCTCGACATCGGGCATGCCGGTGTAGTGCAGCACGATCATGTCCGGCTGCCGTCCCTTGGCGCGTTCGCCATGGTTCGGCGAGGGGATGATGTCGGAGACGATCGAGGAATCCGGCTCGAACGTCCGCATGTTCGCCGCGGCCTTGGGAACCGGGAGAACGCGTTGACGCTTCGAATCAGATCCAGATGGCGTGGACGAACCGGACGACATAAACAGCTCAAGTCGGAACAGGAGAGTGGGCCAAGCTCTTCTCTTTACTATTCCTTTACCCTCCGCCGTGCGCAATCGCGCGTCGCGGTTAACGGACGCATTTTGGCCGGGTGTGTGGATGAGGCATCACTGCCGCCTCACCTTTTCGACTTGTAACGGGCCGATCAACGCTTTCTTAACGCTAAGGGCCGTTACTGAGGGATGAAGAGCCGACCCGCGTCCGGAGGCGGCCAAAGCGTATTTTGGCTCGAAATCCCATGGCTGCCCGACAAATTCCACTGGGAACACTGGGTTGGCGGCCCGGGACGACCGGGCTCGGTAACCATGCTGGACAAGGGTTGGGTCGTGGAACCGCCGCGACGCGGAATCATTCGAGGCGTTATGGGCTGGCTCGCCCCGGATCTGGCTTGGTCGTTCGGCAGGCGTGGCGCATGAGCTCCGCTCCTCACATTCCCGTGCTCGGCCGCGAGGCCATCGATCATCTTGCGCCGCGCGAGGGCGGAATCTATGTCGACGCCACCTTCGGCGCCGGCGGTTACAGCCGCGCCATCCTCGACGTGCCGGGAACCCGACTGATCGCGATCGACCGCGACCGCACCGCCATCGCAGGCGGCGCCGAACTGGTCGAGCGCTCTGCCGGTAGGCTGACACTGGTCGAGGACCGCTTCTCCAATCTCGCCGAAGTCTGCGTGGCGCAAGGCGTTGAGACGATCGACGGCGTCGTGATGGACGTCGGGGTGTCCTCGATGCAGCTCGACCAGGCCGGCCGCGGCTTCTCCTTCCGCCTCGACGGTCCGCTCGACATGCGGATGGGCCAGGCGGGCCCGACCGCCGCCGACGTCGTCGCGCGCGCCTCGGAAGGCGATCTCGCCGACATCATCTATCTCTTCGGCGAGGAGCGGCATTCGCGCCGCATCGCCCGCGCCATCGTCGCGGACCGGCAGGAGACGCCGGTCACGACCACGCGCGCGCTCGCCGACCTCGTCGGCAGGGTGGTTCGCTCCAAGCCCGGGGACATTCATCCCGCGACGCGGACGTTCCAGGCCCTGCGCATCTTCGTCAACGAGGAGCTCGAGGAACTCCAGACCGCGCTCGCTGCGGCCGAGCGCGTGCTCAAGCCCGGTGGTCGCCTCGTCGTGGTCTCGTTCCATTCGCTGGAAGACCGGATCGTCAAGAATTTCCTCGCCGCGCGGTCCAAGACCGGCGGCGGCTCGCGGCACCTGCCGGAAGTCGCGCAAACCGCGCCGAGCTTTCAGCTCCTGACGCGGCGGCCTGTCGTCGCCGGTGAGGACGAAGTTGCCCATAACCCGCGCGCGCGTTCGGCAAAACTGCGCGCCGCGGAGCGCACCTCGGCGCCGGCGCACAAGGACGATGAGTCCTCGTCCTGGCCAAGACTCTCCGACGTGATGAGGGGAGGCTAGCGCATGCGCTTCATCCACCTCCTCGTCATCGGCGCGCTGATCTTCGCGGCGGCCTATGTCTACCGGATCAAGATGGACTCCACCGCGCGCACGGAGAAAGTGCTGCGGCTGCATGCGGAAATCCGCGAGCAGCGCGATGCGATCGCCTCGCTCCGCTCCGAATGGGCCAAGCTCGATGCGCCCTTGCGCCTGCAGGGCCTGTCCGAGCGGCACCTGCCGCTCAAGCCGGTCAACGGCACGCAATATGACTCGCTGAAGAACCTGCCCGAGCGTCCGCCGCGGATGTTCAGGCCCGGCGAGCCCGACCCGATCGGGGCCATGCTCAACACCATCGAAGCCGCGAGCGACCCCGACACCGTGACGGGCTCCGTGCCTCAGCCCGAGGACAAGCAATGAGCGCCGTGACTCCGGCCAAACCGACCGAACCCTGGCGGCAGCGGCTGATCCGCAGCCTGCTCTACGGGCGCAATGTCGACCGCGCCGCGAAGGCGCGCGCGCGCGTCGGACTTGCGATGCTCGCCTTCGCCTCGGTCTACGTCCTGATCGGTGGCCGGCTCGTGATGTTCGCGATCGGTGCCGACGCCCACAGCGCGCGCCGTGCGGCGTCGCAGGAGGTGGTTGCGACTGCGCGGCCCGACATCATCGACCGCAACGGCGCCATCCTGGCGACCGACGTCAAGGCGGCGAGCCTGTTCGGCGAGCCGCGCCGCATCATCGACAAGGACGAGGCGATCGAGCTCCTGACCGCGACCGTGCCCGACCTCGACGAGGCCGAGGTGCGCGAGCGCCTGAAGACACGCAAAGGCTTCGTCTGGCTCAAGCGCGAGATCACGCCGAAGCAGCAGCAGGACATCCACAAGCTCGGCATTCCCGGCATCGGCTTCCTGCGCGAGAACAAGCGTGTCTATCCGACCGGCAATGAGGTCGCCCACCTCATCGGTCTCGTCAATATCGACAACCAGGGCATCGCCGGCATGGAGAAGTGGCTCGACAATCAAGGGCTCGCCGATCTCCACACCGCGGGCTTTGCCACCGACCGCCTGCAAAAGCCGATCGAGCTCTCGGTCGATCTGCGCGTCGAGCACGCGTTGCGTGACGAGCTGCTGAAGGCCAAGGAGAAGTATCACACCAAGGCGGCGTCCGGCATCGTCTCCAACGTCAAGACCGGCGAGATCGTGGCGATGGTCTCGCTTCCGGACTTCGACCCGAACAATCCGAAGGAAGCGCACGACCCCGACCGCATCAACCGCCTCACCACCGGCGTCTACGAGATGGGCTCGACCTTCAAGGCGTTCACGCTGGCGATGGCACTCGATTCCGGAAAGATCAATCTGAACTCGTCGTGGGATGCGCGCGGAAACCTGCACTACGGCAAGTTCACCATCCACGACAGCCATCCGCTCGGACGCTTCATCAACACCAAGGAAGTGTTCACCTTCTCGTCCAACATCGGCGCCGCACGGATCGCGCTCGGCCAGGGCGTCGAGGCGCACAAGGCGTTCCTCGCCAAGATGGGCCAGCTGACGCGGCTGCGCACAGAGCTGCCGGAGAGCGCAGCTCCGTTGATTCCGCGCCGCTGGAGCGAGCTGAACACGGTCACCGTCGCGTTCGGTCAGGGCCTGTCGGTGGCGCCGCTCCAGGCGGTGATGGGCATCAACGCCCTGGTGAACGGCGGCTATTTGATTCCTCCGACCTTCATGAAGCGCAGCGAAGCGGAAGCGGCGGCGATCGCCAAGCGCGTGATCAAGCAGGACACCAGCGACAAGATGCGGTTCCTGATGCGGCTCAACGCCGAAATCGGTACCGCCAAGACCGCCGACGTCAAGGGCTACTATGTCGGCGGCAAGACCGGCACGTCCGAGAAGGTCATCAACGGCCGTTATGCCAAGAAGCGCGTGCTCAACTCCTTCACCGCGATCATGCCCTGCGACGATCCGAAATATCAGATCCTGATCATGCTGGACGAGCCGCAGGCGATCCCTGAAACGAAGGGTTTCATCACCTCGGGCTGGAACGCGGTGCCGACCGGCGGCAGGGTGATCGAGCGGATCGCACCGCTTCTGGGCGTCCAGCCGCGGTTCGACCTGCCGCCGTCCGAGCGCCTTATTCTTGCAGCATCCAGAACAACCCAGTAATCAACCGGGTAGGCCATCGCCGCTGCTGAGTCGGGAGTTTCCGGCGATTCGGCTTTCCGGCATGTCGACTGGACGACCATGAAGCTGCACGATCTTTTAGGCAATGACGCCGCAATCGAGCCCGCTGTCGCGGCGCTCGAGGTGACGGGGCTTGCGCTCGACAGCCGCGTGGTCAGGCCGGGTGATCTCTTCTTCGCGCTCGCGGGCAGCAAGACCGACGGCGCACGCTTCATCGATGCTGCGGTCGCCGCAGGTGCGGTGGCGATCGTCGGCGACCATGCGCCGGCCGCTTGCAAGGTGCCGTTCGTCACGGTGGCCAATCCGCGCCGCGCGCTGGCGCTGGCCGCGGCGAGATTTTTCCCGGCGCAACCCGCGACCATCGCCGCGGTGACCGGCACCAGCGGCAAGACCTCGGTCGCCGCGTTCACGCGCCAGATCTGGGAGCGGCTGGGCCATGCCTCCGCCAGCATCGGCACCATCGGTCTGGTCTCGCCGAAGCGTACCGTCTACGGCTCGCTGACCACGCCGGATCCGATCGCGCTGCACCGGCAATTGGACGAGATCGCGCGCGAGGGCGTCACGCATCTCGCCTTCGAGGCGTCCTCGCACGGGCTCGATCAATATCGCCTCGACGGCGTGCGCGTCTCCGCCGGCGGCTTCACCAATCTCTCGCGCGATCACATGGATTACCATCCGACCGTCGCGCATTATCTTGCGGCAAAACTCCGGCTGTTCCGCGAGCTGGTCCCGCCGGGTGGCGCGGCCGTGATTTCGGCCGATCATGATTGCTCGACCGAAGCAATCGATGCGGCGAAGGCGCACGGCCTGCGCGTGATGGCGGTCGGCCGTAACGGCGATGGCGCAGGCGGGGGCATTCGTCTCACCGAGGCCGAGGTCGAGGGCTTTTCGCAAAAGCTCACGGTCGAGCATCGCGGCAAGCGATACGCGATCCGGCTGCCGCTGGTCGGCGAATTCCAGATCGAGAATGCGCTGGTGTCGGCCGGCCTCGCCATCGGCACCGGCAGCGATGCGGCAAACGTGTTCGCGAGCCTCGAACATCTCGAAGGCGCCAAGGGCCGGCTCGAGCGCGTCGGCGAGCGCAATGGCGCGCCGATCTTCGTCGACTATGCGCACAAGCCCGACGCGCTGGCGAAGGCGCTCCAGGCGCTGCGGCCTTACGCGAAGCGCAGGCTGGTCGTCGTGTTCGGCGCCGGCGGCGACCGCGATGCCGGCAAGCGTCCGATCATGGGTGAGATCGCCGCGGACAATGCCGACGGCGTCATCATCACCGACGACAATCCGCGCAGCGAGAAGCCGGAAGCGATCCGTGCAGCGATCCTCGCCACCGCGAGAGGCGCCCGCGAGATCGGCGACCGTGCTGCGGCGATCCGCGCCGCGATCGAGGAACTGGAAGAGGGCGATGCGCTGCTCATCGCCGGCAAGGGCCACGAGACCGGGCAGATCGTCGGCGGCGAGGTTCTGCCCTTCAGTGATCACGAGGCGGTTGCCGCCGCACTAGCGTCGAGGGTTGCATGAGCGGGCCACTATGGACGGTTGCCGAGGTGGCGCGGGCGCTGGGCGCTGCCGGATCATTTCCGGACACGCCGATCGACTTCGTGACGCAGGACAGCCGCCTGGTGAGACCGGGCAGCCTGTTCGTCGCGCTCAGCGGCACGCCGAGCGGCGGCTTCATCTCGGCCTTCGCCAGCGCGCGCGACGGCTGGGAGTTCGCCGACAAGGCGGAAGCCTCGGGCGCGGTCGCGATGATCGTGCCGCACGAGATCGCCGGCATCCGCATCCCTCAGATCGTGGTGAAGGACACGCTGATCGACGGCCTCTGGGGCCTCGCGCGCGCCGCACGCGCGCGCTTCAACGGGCCGGTGATCGGGCTCACCGGCAGCGCCGGCAAGACCAGCACCAAGGAATTTCTGGCGGCCTATCCGAACGCCTATGCCAGCCCGTCGAGCTTCAACAATTTCTGGGGCGTGCCGCTGACACTGTGCAATGCGCGGCCCGATGCCAGCCTCTGGGTCGTCGAGATGGGCATGAACCAGCGGGGCGAGATCGCGCGGCTCAGCGAGTTGACGCGGCCGACGGTCGCGCTCGTCGTCAACGTCCAGCCCGTGCATCTGGAAAAGCTCGGCTCGCTCGAAGCCATCAGGCGCGAGAAGGTCTCGATCGCGCTCGGCCTGCCGGAGCATGGCGTGCTGGTGCTGCCCGCCGGGCTCAAGGCGTCCGAATGGAAGGGCAAGGTGGTGCGCTTCGGCGAGCATGCCGAGGTGCACGAGGTCGCGCATGCCCCGCACGGCGAGAGCTGGCAGGTCGTGGCGATGATCGGCAAGAAACAGATCGCCTTCAGCCTGACGCCGGGCGCGCCGCACCGCGTGCAGAATGCGCTCGCCGCGCTCGCTTCGATCCGCGCGGCGAACCTCGACGCCGCGACGCTCGCGATCAAGCTCGACCGCGTCGGCATCATGACCGGCCGCGGCGTCGAGCAGGCGGTCGGCGGCGTCACCGTGATCGACGACAGCTTCAACGGCAACCCGGCCAGCGTGGCTGCTGCGCTGCAAAGCCTCCAGGCGCGCAACGTGACCGGCGGCCGCCGCATTGCGGTGCTCGGCGATATGCTGGAACTGGGCGATGACGCACCAAGCTACCATACCGGCCTCACCAAGCATCTCGAAGGCATCGCTGGCGTCTATTGCGTCGGGC
Organism: Bradyrhizobium sp. CCBAU 11386; assembly: GCF_028128955.1. NCBI lineage: Bacteria > Pseudomonadati > Pseudomonadota > Alphaproteobacteria > Hyphomicrobiales > Nitrobacteraceae > Bradyrhizobium > Bradyrhizobium sp. CCBAU 11386. The sequence goes on along the minus strand of NZ_LBKA01000189.1, from coordinate 4,359 downwards.
CGCTGATGCGCCACCTCTACGACGTGCTGCCGGCCGGCAAGGGCCTTGGCTGGCACGACGATCCCGCCACGCTGAAGCCGGGCGAGGTCGCAAGCCTGCTGAGGGCAGGCGATGTCGTGGTTGTCAAGGGCAGCAAGAAGATGTTCTGGGTCAACAAGTTTGTGCCGGGCCTAGTGGCCGCCTTGCAGGCAAAGGCGTAAACTGCTTGGAAGGCGCTGTTCCCGAATCCCACCCTTTGCGGCGCGAAGCGTTTTCCCAGAGGTCGCCCGACCCCATGATGAAGACCAGCGAATGCGCGTGAGGCACGCTGAGGCCAAGATCAAAACCAAGGCCCGTGCGAAGGCGCCATAGGACCGACTGAATGTTTTACTGGCTAATCGAGCTCTCCAACACATTTCCGGGCTTCGGTGCCTTTCGCACCTTCCTGAACGTCTTCCGCTACATCACCTTCCGCACCGGTGGCGCCGTCGTTACGGGCGCGCTGTTCGTGTTCCTGTTCGGTCCCTGGATCATCGATCATTTGCGCATCCGCCAGGGCAAGGGCCAGCCGATCCGAACCGATGGCCCGCAATCGCATCTCGCCAAGAAAGGCACGCCCACCATGGGCGGGCTGATGATCCTGTCCGGCCTCACGGTCGGCACGGTGCTGTGGGCCAACCCGCTCAATCCCTATGTCTGGATCGTGCTGGCGGTGACGCTCGGCTTCGGCTTCGTCGGCTTCTATGACGACTACCTTAAGGTGACCAAGCAGACCACGACCGGGTTTGGCAGCAAGCTTCGCCTGCTGATCGAGGCGGCGATCGCGCTGGTGGCCTGCTACGCGCTGGTGCGCCTGAACCGCGATCCCGCGTCGACCGCGCTGACCATTCCCTTCCTCAAGGACACCGTGCTGCATTTCGGCTGGTTCTTCGTCGTGTTCGGCGCCTTCGTCATCGTCGGCGCCGGCAATGCGGTGAATCTCACCGATGGTCTCGACGGCCTCGCCATCGTGCCCGTGATGATCGCGACCGCGAGCTTTGCGATGATCGCCTATCTCGCCGGCAACGCGGTGTTCGCCGACTATCTCCAGATCAAATATGTCGCCGGCACCGGCGAGCTCGCGGTGCTCTGCGGCGCGCTGCTGGGCGCCGGCCTCGGCTTCCTCTGGTTCAACGCGCCGCCGGCCTCGATCTTCATGGGCGACACCGGCTCGCTCGCGCTCGGCGGCATGCTGGGCGCCATCGCGGTCGCGGTGAAGCACGAGATCGTGCTCGCGGTGATCGGCGGCCTGTTCGTGCTGGAAGCGGTCTCCGTCATCGTGCAGGTGGTGTCGTTCAAGCTCACCGGAAAGCGCATTTTCCGCATGGCGCCGATCCACCACCATTTCGAGCAGCTCGGCTGGACCGAGCCGCAGATCGTGATCCGGTTCTGGATCATCTCGGTGATGCTGGCGCTGGCCGGCCTCTCGACGCTGAAGCTGCGGTGATCGATCGATGATCCCGGTTACGTCCTTTGCCGGCAAGACAGTCGCGGTATTCGGCCTCGGCGGCTCGGGGCTCGCGTCCTGTCACGCGCTGAAAGCCGGCGGCGCCGAGGTGATCGCCGCCGACGACAATGCCGAGAACGTCGCCAAGGCCGCGCAGGCCGGTTTCATCACCGCGGACCTGCGCAACGTCTCCTGGACGAATTTCGCAGCGCTGGTGCTTGCGCCCGGTGTGCCGCTGACCCATCCGGTGCCGCACTGGAGCGTGCTGAAGGCGCGCGAGGCCGGCGTCGAGGTGATCGGCGACATCGAGCTGTTCTGCCGCGAGCGGCGGCGCCATGCGCCGGATGCGCCGTTTGTCGCGATCACCGGCACCAACGGCAAGTCGACCACGACGGCGCTGATTGCGCATCTGACCAAAGTCGCCGGCTACGACACCCAGATGGGCGGCAATATCGGCACCGCGATCCTGTCGCTGGAGCCGCCGCGCATGGGGCGCGTCCACGTCATCGAGATGTCGTCCTACCAGATCGACCTCACGCCCTCGCTCGATCCCTCCGTCGGCATCCTGCTCAATGTCAGCGAAGACCACATCGATCGCCACGGCACGATCGCGCACTACGCCGCGGTGAAGGAGCGTCTCGTTGCGGGCGTGCAAGCAGGCGGCACCTCGATCGTCGGCGTCGATGACGGTTTTTGCCGCGACATCGCCGACCGGCTCGACCGCGCCGGCAAGAACGTGGTGCGTATCTCCGTCAAGAATCCGCTGGCGAGCGGCATCCATGTCGAGCACGGCACCATCGTGCGCACCGCGGGCGGCGCGCGCAGCGAGATCGCCAAGCTCGGCGGCATCGGTTCGCTGCGCGGCCTCCACAACGCGCAGAACGCGGCCTGCGCCGCCGCCGCCGCGCTCGCGATGGGCATCAGCCTGGACGTGCTTCAGAACGGCCTGCGCAGTTTTCCGGGCCTTGCACATCGCATGGAGCAGGTCGGTCGCCGCGACAACGTGCTGTTCGTCAACGACTCCAAGGGCACCAATGCGGACGCCACCGCGCATGCGCTGTCGTCCTTTTCGGACATCTTCTGGATCGCCGGCGGCAAGCCGAAAGCGGGCGGCATCACTGGCTTGACCGGCTACTTCCCGCGCATCCGCAAGGCCTATCTGATCGGCGAGGCCGCGCAGGAGTTTTCCGGCACGCTGGGGACACAGGTGGCGCACGAGATCAGCCAGACCCTCGACGTTGCCGTCGAGCACGCCGCTCGCGACGCGGAAGCGTCGGGCCTGGCAGACGCCGTCGTGCTGCTGTCGCCGGCCTGCGCGTCCTTCGACCAGTACCGCAACTTCGAGATCCGCGGCGCCAAGTTCCGCGAACTGGTGCAGGCGCTGCCGGGTGTGAAGCCGGTGGTGTGAGGGCGCACTGGCTCCACATCTCCGCTGTCGTCGTCCGGCTTGACCGGGCGACCCAGTATCCCAGAGACGGTGCTTGAGCCGAGGGGCCGCGGCGTACTGGATGCCCCGCCTTCGCGGGGCATGACGAGCACGTGAGGTGGGCGCTCCCTCTATCTCGAAACATCCGCTTTTCCTTAACCCCCCGGTAACCAACCTCGGCGACCAATGGACTGATCTCTGTCCGAAAGCGGCCGCCCATGCTCTCCCGTGAAGAACGCACCCCCTTTTCCGAGTGGTGGTGGACCGTCGACAAGCCGCTGATGGGCGCCATCCTGGCGCTGATGCTGACCGGCGTGATCCTGTCGCTGGCGGCGAGCCCGCCGGTGGCGACCCGCATCGGGCTCGACCCCTTCCATTTCTTCAGCCGGCACGTGATGTTCCTGGCGCCGTCCTGCCTGGTGCTGCTCGGCGTCTCCTTCCTGTCGCCGCGCGCGATCCGGCGGAGCGCACTGCTCATCTTCACGGTCAGCATCATCCTGATCGTGGTGACGCTCGCGATCGGCCCGGAAGTGAAGGGCTCGCGGCGCTGGATCACGCTGCTCGGCGTCAACATCCAGGCCTCCGAAATCGCAAAACCGTCGTTCGTCGTCATCGCCGCGTGGCTGTTCGCGGAATCGACCAGGCGGCCGGAGATGCCGGCGACCTCGATGGCGCTGGTGCTGCTGCTGATGCTGGTCTCGCTGCTGGTGATGGAGCCGGATTTCGGCCAGACCATGCTGGTTCTGATGGTGTGGGGCTCGCTGTTCTTCATCGCGGGCATGCGCATGATCTGGGTGTTCGGCCTCGCCGGCGCTGCCGCGGCCGGACTGTTCAGCGCCTATCTGTTCGTCCCGCACGTCGCCGGCCGCATCAAGCGCTTCATGAATCCGGCCTCGGGCGACACCTTCCAGGTCGATACCGCCATGGAGGCCTTCTACAACGGCGGCTGGTTCGGGCTCGGACCGGGCGAGGGCATCGCCAAGCGCAGCCTGCCGGACAGCCATACCGACTTCGTGTTCGCAGTCGCGGCGGAAGAGTTCGGCATCATCCTGTGCCTTGCTATGCTGGCGCTGTTCGCCTTTGTCGTCATCCGCACGCTGTCGCGCGCCTATGCCAATGAGGACATGTTCTCGCGCTTTGCGGCCTCCGGCCTTGCGATCCTGTTCGGCGTGCAGGCGGCGATCAACATGTCGGTCAACCTCCAGCTCATTCCCGCCAAGGGCATGACGCTGCCCTTCATCTCCTATGGCGGCTCCTCGATCGTGTCGCTCGCCTATGGCGTCGGCATGATGCTGGCGCTGACGCGGCTGCGCCCGCGCACCGAGGTCGAGGCCAGCGGCCACGCCGAGGCGATGCGCAGCTACGCGTAGCAGGTCTCGTGTCCCGGACAAGCGAAGCGCAGATCTACCGTCTTGTCTGTCAAGGGGGCCGATCGGCTGTAAGTGTGCGGCATCGTGCTCGGCAGTCA
>NZ_LBKA01000188.1:0-28599 GCF_028128955.1 Bradyrhizobium sp. CCBAU 11386 | reverse complement strand
ACGGGGATCGGGACATAGCCAGCGCCCGCCCTACCGCATCCCGCCGCCCTGGTCGCGGATCGCGCCGAGATGCTCGTTGATGCGGAAGACGATCAGGATCAGTTCCGCGACGATGCGCGAGAACACGATGCCGACCACGACGCTCGCGATCGACGACAGCAGCACCAGGAAGCCGCCGAACGGGCTGATCGCCATCGCAGCTAAGCCCGAGAAGATGCCGGAGAGGCCGAACAGGCAGATCAGCGCGATCACCAGCCAGTAGAAGGTCTTGATGATCGTCGGCGTGATGAAGCGGTCCCACTGAAACAGGTCGCTGAATGAAAACATCGCTCTCCCCAGGACAAATCGGGCCTTGTCAAATCGGGCTTCGGCCCTTGGTTGATCCGACTCAAGACCAACCTCGTCGGGTCGAATGTAGCACGAGCCATGCGGGCCGGCGGGTTGAGATTGCCGCAAAGTGCGGCCACAATCTGTCATTTCCGCCAGCAATCCCAAGATGACCCTGACCTTCGAAGATTTCCCGCCCGGCCGGTTCGGAACGTTCGGCCCGCGCCGTGTCACCCGCGACGAGATCTTGGCCTTCGCCGCCGAGTTCGATCCGCAACCGATGCACCTGGACGAGGACGCCGCCAGCAAAAGCATGCTGCGCGGCCTGTCCGGCTCGGGCTGGCACCTCTGCTCGCTGATGATGCGGATGATGGCCGACGGCTTCATCACCCGTGCCGCCTCGCTCGGCTCGCCCGGCGTCGACGAGGTGCGCTGGCTGTCGCCGCTCAGACCCGGCGACGACCTCATGCTCGACGTCGATGTGCTGGAGGCGCGCACCTCGAAGAGCCGCCCCGAGCTCGGCATCGTCAAGTTCAAATGCACCGTGCGCAACGCCAAGGGGCAGGCGCTGTGCGAGATGACCTCGCCGATCCTGATCAAGCGGCGCGAGGGGGCGGTCTGATGCGGTTCTTCGAGGACATCGGGATCGGCGATCGCCGCGAGATCGGCGCCTATACGTTCACCGCGGAATCCATCAAGATTTTCGCCGCGAAATTCGATCCGCAGCGTTTTCATCTCGACGAGGAGGAGGGCAAGAACTCGCTGTTCGGCGGGCTCGCGGCCTCGGGCTGGCATGTCGGCTCGGCCTGCATGAGCCTGCTTGTCGCGGACGGCCAACGTCTGGCGCGAGAGGCCGCAGAGCGCGGCGAGGAGGTCGCAGTGTGGGGCCCGTCACCGGGCTTTCGCGACCTGCGCTGGATCAGGCCGGTGCTCGCCGGCGACACCGTCTCCTACGCCAATGTCGTCATCGACAAGCGTGCCTCCGGCTCGCGCCCCGGCTGGGGCATCCTGACGGCGCGCACCACCGGCACCAACCAGCGCGGCGAGGACGTCTACGCCATCACCGCCAGCGCCTTCGTGCCGATGCGGAAGACCGGTTAGATCCGTTCCAAGATGAACGGCTGAAAAGAGCGCGCAAGTGTTGCCCGCGCGCTATGGACGCGATTCCGGACCGCTGCCATAAGCCTGCGCAACATGGTTACCCGCGAAGCAGTTGGCGGAACCATCGAGTTGCTAACCAATTATGAACCTGTCGCTGTCTAATTGAAACGAATTGGCAGAGCACAGGGGACGAGGACCATGGCAGACCGCGGCGCACTCAAATTTGTCGGATTCATCTTTGCTACCGCGACGCTGGCCGTGATGCTGGTCGCCGGTATGGTGGTGAAGGGCTATGCCGATGGCGCCTACACCCTGGAAGCCTCGACTGTGGAAGCTGCCCGGTAAGAGCTCGTTAACTTTTCGGGGCCGGCGCCCGGCCTCCGCTCAGCGGCTATAGACGAACGCGAGCACCGCGATCGCAACCGCCAATAATCCAACGAAGCGCAGCATGATCGTGCCGAACTGGTTCGGCGCGGGTCGCAGCGGTATGGGGTCCGTGGTGTCGGGCCGAATGCTTTCCATCTGAAATATCCCCCGGGCCCGGTCGTAACACCGACGGGCGCTTGGCATTGGTCGCCGGGGAGGGGCGGAGGGTTCAAAGGCAAATCCTCCGCCGTCATGCCCCGCGAAGGCGGGGCATCCAGTACGCCGCGGCCTCTCGGGACTAGCCTCACTGTCTCTGGAATACTGGATCACCCGCCTTCGCGGGTGATGACACCTGTGTTGGGGAGGCAGCGTGCGGATTCGCGCTCCCACGCTCTCCTCCCCAGAATCAAAACCGCCGCGCCCCTTTCGGAACGCGGCGGCCGGTGATGCCTGGTGCTAACCGATCAGCTGTTGCGCAGGCCGTCGGCGGCGCGCTTCCACTGCGCGACGTTGTCGGCGATCATGCGGGTCGACTTCATCGCGGCCTGGCTGAGCTGGGCGTAGCCGGAGATCTCGCGCTGGACGCGCTGGCCTTCGGCATGGAGCAGGTCGCGCAGGCTCTCGAGTTCGGAGATCAGGTTCTCGATCTCGGCGAGCGAGGTGCCGGCGACGCGCTGGATCAGCGAGTTGACGTTGGTGACGGTGGCCTCCGCGCTTGGATCGAGCGCCGGTGCATCGGTGGTCGTCGCCGCTGGCCGGCGCAGATAGGCGATGTCGTTGCGGACGAAGTCGCGGATGCCGGCTTCGACCTCGGTCACGGCGGCGAGATTGTTGTCGACGGTTTCGGTCTCGGCGGCTTCGATCTTTTCAGGACGAATGGCGTTCATCGTTGTTCCCCTGTTCGCGTTGAGCGCAGCGCGAGTGTCCCCCGCACGACGACGTCTGTAAGGCGATCCGTATCAGGGCGTCGGATTTTGACCGGAACTAGGCCGAGATGCGGCAAGGGCGGACCATTCGGGGGTTTTGCCGTGGCGTATGGTTAGGAATGTCTGAACGGCGGCTGCGGCGACGACAGACATATCCCCTCATGGTGAGGAGCGCGCTCTTCGCGCGCGTAGCGGACGATGCTTCGCATCGCCGCGAGAACCATGCAGGCCCGGCTCTCGCAGCGGGGGCCTCGATTCTTCGAGACGCGCTCCTTTGGAGCGCTCCTCAGGATGAGGGGAGCGAGTGAGGCGCTGGGTTAGCGACTACCAGCTCTTCTTGAACCCCGCCGTCAGGCTCTTGTTGATCGCGCCCTGCGAGGTCTCGCCGACCGAGCCGGAGACGGTGACGTTGTCGAACAGCTTTTGCTCGGCGCCGAACTTGCGCAGCCATTTGTCGTCGGTGGTCGACAGCGTCTGGCCGGCGGTGATGCTGGTGCCGGTATCGGTGAGGGTGACCTTGGCGGACTGATCGGTCTCGTAGTTGCGGGTGATGTGGCCGCCGATGCCGGGGACCGCGGTTGTGCCCTGCTGGTTGACGCTGTAGCCGTTCTGGAGCGTCAGCGACGTGTCGCTCGACAGCGGTACCGATTTGGTGAGCGAGGCGCCGATCTTGCTCTGCTCGGCGCCGGGATTGACGCGGGCTTCCACCGCGGTCTTGTCCCAGATCGAGCCCGCGCCCGGCGCGGTCGCGGCGGCCCAGGCGCTGCCGGAGGATTGCGGCAGGCTGCCGCCATTGGCGGCCTTCTGCGCCAAGAACTCGGACATCGTCCGCGGCTCGCTCGTCACCGTCATGTCGGCGCCGATGCGGGCGTCCCAGAACGAGGAGACCGACTGCTTCACCGTCACCGTCGAGGAGCCGTTGGCATTGGCGTTCGACGACCAGTTCATCCCGTCATTGGCGGCGGCCTGCGCGCGCTTCTTGGCGGCGATGAGGTCGTTGAGCGTGCCGGCGTCGATCGCGAGCTGGCCCCAGTCGAGCTTGTCGACGTCGATGCCCTTCATCACGTCGGGGTCGTTGACGTCGGGGGCCTCCGCCGCCTCGGCGTCCTCGTCGGGCGCGGCCGCGGGTGGGGAGAAGGGCGGGATGATCTGCGCCGAAACCGTCAGAACCGAGCCCAAAATGAACGCCGCCGCCAGCACCGGCAGCCTGGTCCAGCCAAAACCTGTCGAGAATTCCATCGTCCTGCCCGCGAACCCCAGCGCATGCTGTCCGCCAATATATAGCGGCCTTCCGCAATGACCACGCGCCATTCCGCGCAAAGGATGCTGATCTATCGTTGCGAAATTGTGGCGGCTCGCCTCGATACGCCTGGGGACGCGAACCAACGGGCCGCGCGCAAGGCGCGCGCCCGACGACGGGCTTCCGGCACGACGGCATCCGGCGGGGCTGGAGGCCAGGACGTCGCGCCACGCATCGTCATCGGTCCCGAAGAGCGGGGCCCGTTGGCGTCCCCCCTCAGCCGACGCTGCTCATCTTCGGCAGATGAATGGCACGGCCGAGTGCCTGCTCGACCAGGTCGAAAGTGTCGATCAGCACGCGCAAGCTGACGAGCTTGCCCGCCCTGAACTGGGCGAACTGCGCGACCCGCAAGGAAATCGGCTTGTTGGAATCCAGCGCCGTCAGCGAATAGCGCAGCATCGAGGCGGCGGAATCGACGCCGAGCATGATGCTCTCGCGGTCGAAGCGGCGGACCTGGAAATTGTCGGCGAGCTGGCGGATGACGTCGAGCACGGCGTCCTTGCCCTGGCGTGCGCCGAGGAACGGAAACATGTCGATCGGGCCATAGAGCGCCCACTCGACGTCCTCGTCGATTAGGGCCTCGATATCCTCGAAATGCCGGTCGTTGATCGCGCGGTGCAATGCGCGCGAGAAACGCCAGAGGCTGTGCTCTGTCATTTTGGGCAGTCCTGAAGCTGGCTTGCGAAAAAAACGGAAAGCAGCCCGATGCACCGGAAACGTGCCGCGGGGCCGCTCAACTCATTTGTATACGAACAAAATACGGGATTTCGGCCGAAACGCAATTCACGTTTTCGCAATGCACAATTGACTGCGTTTTGTGAGATTTACAACAGAATCCCGTAATCCTACCTGGGGCACGCTGGGGGGCGGCGCTTATGGAACCCGGGCTGTGCCACATTCTCGGTGTCGTCCTGGCGAAAGCCAGGACCCATAACCACCGAGTCCTGCAATGGGCAGGCTGGTGGTTAGCAAGGTGCCTCAGACTGGCAGCCGGGGTAATGGGTCCTGGCTTTCGCCTGGCGTTCGCCAGGACGACACCAATAAGATGGCGAGCCCTACACCCCGTCCACCCGCGCCCCCGTGATCAGCGGCCCGATCTCGCGCTCCAGCACCTGCTGCACCAGATCGTAGGAATCGATGATCTCGCGGATCTGCGCCACCTGTCCGTTGCGGAAGGTGTAGAACACCGCCATGTCGAACTGCACGACGCGGTCGTTGCTGCGCTTCCTGAAATAGGTGTGCAAGTAGGTCGCGACCTCGTCGCCCTCGGCGACGATCTGCGGCGCCTTGTAGCGGACTTCCGAATAGCGCGACCAGACCGTCCGCCAGAGCGCGCGCAATTCGGCCTTGCCGTGGCGCGGCACCATGTGCGGCAGGATGTCGATCGGCGCATGGGTGAGGAAGTCGACGTCGTCGGTGCAGCACGACAGCGCGGCCTCGATATCGCCGCGCGCGAAGGCGTCGAGCAGATGCACGACGCGCTGGCGATTGAGCTTCTCGACCGTCATTCCTCACGTCCTCATTGGCCGCGTGGCGTTGCGCAACGCTAACGCGCGGTTTCGCGCAGCGGCAATCCGCAAAACCACAGGGAGTGTTGCAGTCGATATGACGCGCAAGCGCAATGCCAGGTTCATGGCTGCAATTGCGGGTTGTGAAGCCGCGCGCATGCACGAATTCGCGCTGCATGGCGCGCGACCCCGTCGCCGCATCGGCGGTCCGCTCCCTCGCCCCGCTCTTGTCCGCCGAAGCCTTAGCGAAGGCAGATGCGGGGCCGCGACGAGCTCCGCTCGCGCTGAGAGGCTTGGGGTGAGGGGGAGTCTTTCCGGGGACGGTAAGAGTTGGACTCGCCGAGAGTCCCCCTCACCCGATCGCTTCGCGATCGACCTCTCCCCGCAAGCGGGGCGAGGTGAACAGCGGCGCCGACCGGGGCGTGACCCATCTCACATCACCCCTCCGGCATCGCCGCTATCGTCATCCCCATGTCATCAGGGAGACGTGCCATGGCCGCCACGATCGCCGCGAGAAAGTCCCGCCTGCACAACGCACTCGAAGGCCTCGCGCTGACCGCGACCCTCCAGAGCTTCCCGACCTTCGCCACCGCCGCGATGCTGCTCAAGCTGCTCGGCAACCATGACCTCGTCGGCGATCCCGGCGTCGCCATCTTCGTCGCAATCGCCTCGCTCGCCCACGCGCTCGTCGCGGTGGCCTTCGGGCCGAGCTTCCCCGCCTTCTTCAAGACCGTCTACGAACCGAAGTTCTTCGAGGCCCATTTGTCGCTCGCCGACAAGATCACCGCCTGGCGCACCCAGCCGGTCGCCTCGCTCCAGCTCGTGACCATCGTGCTGCTGCTGTCGGTGATGGCGGTGGTGACGGCGAGCGTGGGGTGAGGGGCGCGAGGATCTCTCGTCTCGTCATTCCGGGGCGCCGCAAAGCGGCGAGCCCGGAATCCATAGCCACGGCTGGTGCGGGTGATACTGCGCCGCCCTATCTTTTCTTCCACCCGCCGCGATGTCCCGGCGCGCCGCCGCTGGAGCGCGGGGTGGGGCCGAACTCCGGCCCCGACTGCCGCGAGTCGGTCGGCTGGATGATCCGGCTCTCGCCGCCGAACGGTTTTGACGGCAGCGCGCGGTTCTCGCGGTAGGGCAACGACTCCGGGCCGTGCATCTCGTCGAGATGCGGCTTGTGCACCTTCGAGCCGCTGCCGCCGCCGCTGGCCGTCAGCGCCGAGCTCACGGTCTTCTTCTTCATGGCGCTGACCGGCAGGTTGGCGGCGTCGCCGTATTTCTTCGTGCCGGCATAGGCGCCGGCCTTGCCCTGCACGGTGCGCTGCTTTGCGGTGGGGTCGTCGACCACCGCGAGCTCGGTGGCGCGCAGGCGCTTGACCTCGTCGCGCAGGCACGCGGCTTCCTCGAAGTTCAAATCGGCGGCGGCCTCGCGCATCCGGGTTTCGAGATCGGCGAGCACGGCTTCGAAATTGTGGCCGATCGAGATGACGTCGTCGGTCATGTCGTGGCCGCCGACCTCGACCAGCACGTGGTCGCGCTCGTAGACGGAGTTGAGGATGTCGCCGATCTGCTTCTTCACGCTCTCCGGCGTGATGCCGTTGGCGGTGTTGTATTCGACCTGCTTCTCGCGGCGCCGGTTGGTCTCGGCGATGGCGCGCTCCATCGACCCGGTCATCTGGTCGGCATAGAGGATCACCTTGCCGTCGACGTTGCGCGCGGCGCGGCCGATGGTCTGGATCAGCGACGTCTCGCTGCGCAGAAAGCCTTCCTTGTCGGCATCGAGAATGGCGACCAGCGCGCATTCGGGAATGTCGAGGCCTTCGCGCAAGAGGTTGATGCCGACCAGCGCGTCGAACGCGCCGAGCCGCAAGTCGCGGATGATCTCGATGCGCTCGATGGTGTCGATGTCCGAGTGCATGTAGCGGACTCGAATGCCCTGCTCGTGCAGATACTCCGTGAGGTCCTCCGCCATGCGCTTGGTCAGCACCGTGATCAGCGAGCGATAGCCGGCCTGCGCGGTGGCACGCACCTCGCCGACGAGATCGTCGACCTGGGTGCGGGCGGGGCGGATATCGACGGGCGGATCGATCAGCCCGGTCGGGCGAATGACCTGCTCGACGAACACGCCGCCGCTCTCGTTCAGCTCCCAGCCGCTCGGCGTCGCCGATACCGCGATGGTCTGCGGCCGCATCATGTCCCACTCCTCGAAGCGCAAGGGGCGGTTGTCCATGCAGGAGGGCAGGCGGAAGCCGTATTCGGCCAGCGTCGCCTTGCGGCGGAAGTCGCCGCGGAACATGGCGCCGATCTGCGGGACGGTGACGTGGCTCTCGTCGGCGAAGATCAGCGCATTGTCGGGCACGTATTCGAACAGCGTCGGCGGCGGCTCGCCGGGCCGGCGGCCGGTGAGATAGCGCGAATAGTTCTCGATGCCGGCGCAGCTTCCCGTCGCCTCCATCATCTCGAGGTCGAAGGTGGTGCGCTGCTCCAGCCGCTGCGCCTCCAAAAGGCGGCCCTGGTCGTGCAGCTGGTCGAGCCGCTGCTTCAGCTCTGATTTGATCGACTTGATCGCCTGCACCAGCGTCGGGCGCGGCGTCACATAGTGCGAGTTGGCGTACATCTTGATGAATTCGAGCTCGTCCTGCTTGTGGCCGGTGAGCGGATCGAACTCCTCGATGGTCTCGATGGTGTCGCCGAACAAATTCACGCGCCAGGCCCGGTCCTCATAGTGCGCCGGGAAGATGTCGATGACGTCGCCCCTGACCCGGAAGGTGCCGCGGGTGAAGTCGGCCTGGGTGCGCTTGTACTGGAGCGCGACGAGGTCGGCGATGAGCTGGCGCTGGTCGATGCGCTCGCCCTTCTTCAGCGCAAACGTCATCGCGGTGTAGGTCTCGACCGAGCCGATACCGTAGATGCAGGACACCGAGGCGACGATGATGACGTCGTCGCGTTCGAGCAGCGCGCGCGTCGCCGAGTGGCGCATGCGATCGATCTGCTCGTTGATGGAGGAATCCTTCTCGATATAGGTATCGGTGCGCGGAACGTAGGCTTCCGGCTGGTAGTAGTCGTAATACGAGACGAAATACTCGACCGCGTTGTCGGGGAAGAAGTTCTTGAACTCGCCATAGAGCTGGGCGGCCAGCGTCTTGTTCGGCGCCAGGATCAGGGCCGGGCGCTGCGTCGCCTCGATCACCTTGGCCATGGTGTAGGTCTTGCCGGAGCCGGTGACGCCGAGCAGCACCTGCGAGCGATCGTTGCGCTCGATGCCTTCGACCAGCTCGGCGATCGCGGTCGGCTGGTCGCCGCGCGGCTCGTAGTGCGATTTGATCTCGAAGCGCACGCCGCCTTCGGACTTCTCCGGCCGCGGCGGCCGGTGCGGCGTCCACACCTTCATGGAGCCGTCGTCCTTGCGGAACTCCGGCCGGCCCTCGCGGATCAGCGACTCCAGCGCATCGGCGGTGGCCTTGACGCCGAGCGCCTCCATCTTGGAGCGCGGCGGCCGTGCCAGCGCTTCGGCATCGTCCTCCTCGGTGGGAAGACCGAGCTGCCGCGCCAGTTCCGGATCGAGCGTCGGGATCGTGGCCGCGGTGCCGTAATTGGCCTGCGGCGCCTCGTCCAGTCCCGCCGGGCGGTCGCTGGAGAAGTCTTTCGGCGTGGAGGCGCGCGCGCGATGCGCGGCGGCCTCGCCTCCGGCGCGGCGGTCGCGCGAATTATCCGGCGGCGGCTGGAGGCCGGTGCCGGATCCAAGCCCGGCATCGCCGCGGTTGATGGCGGGATTGAGCAACTCGGCCAGCGCCGGCCCGATCGGCTGCACGTCAGGCCGGTGCGCCTTCGAGTTCGGGGCCTTGGTCTTGGGGGATTTGCCGGATTTTTCGGAGGATGCAGGTTTCTTCGCCATGAGGCGAATATGGGACGAGTCCGCCCCTCAGGAAAGGGCGAATGCCCGTCCGTGCTCACACTGCTGACAGCAGGTTGGCAGCAGGCGCTGGATCACGCCACTGGCAGCGGCCCCCCGTCGTCCCCGGCCGCCTGGTGCGGCTTGAGGATGTCGAGGTGGATCCCGCCGCAACCGGTGCAGCGCATGGTCCAGTACTCGCACCCGGCGCGGCCGCCGATCACGCGGAGCACCGTGAGCTCGCCGTCGCATTCCGGACAATTCGACAGAACGGTGCGGGCGTAGATCCGAGGCCGCGTTGCGTCGTCGAATTCGATGACTGACATGACCGGTTCCCCTTTGCTGTCCCTGACCGATTATTCGTCGTCGCTGTCGTCCGCCCGCCGGCGGAAGCGATCGATGTGGTGCTTGGCATCGGCGATCGCGGCGTCGCGATCGGGCCAGGCGAAGCCGACTTCCATGGCCGGAAACAGCACGCCGTCGATGGCAACCGGGCTGAAATCGGCGCGCCGGATGCGGGCGTGCCACAGCCCCTTGCCAGCTTCGAAGGATTCGATGTCAAAGCCGTCGTAGATGGTCGTCATTGGTAGTCCCCAGAGTGTCTTGTTCGAGTCTCTTGCTCGAGTGCCTTGTTGGAGGGGCAGGGGACCACGTTTGCGGATTTCAGGATGTGAAGCCGTTCACAAGGGACGGGGTTTTTTGCCCGCGGAGCCGCCGAATTTCAGTTTCGTGGCGAGGTGCGGCCGGTCCGCCTCACCGGGCGGGCGGCAGGTTCCGACGCCGCGCGCATGATCCAGCGGCGGAACGCGGCGAAATCGCGCTGCTCGGTCTGGAAGCTGCGATAGACCAGGTACCAGCGCATGCCCTTGGGCACCGAGAGGTCGAACGGCGCCACCAGGCGTCCGGCGGCGAGATCGTCGTCGATATAGGGCCGGATGCCCATGGCGATGCCGAGCCCGTCGGCAGCAGCCTGGAGCGCCTGACCGTAGAACTGGAACTCCGGCCCGCGCGCATTGATGCGGGCGAGGTTGGCGGCCTTCAGCCAGATCGGCCAGTCCTCGGCTGAATGCGCGACGCGGATCAGGCTGGGTCCCCTGAGATCGGCCGGCCGCTTCAGGCTCGCGGCGAGACGGGGCACGCAGACCGGCGTGAGATCGCCGGCGAACAGCGGTTCGGCGACGAGCCCGGGCCAGTCGCCGGTGCCGAGCTTGATGCCGCAGCTCCAGTCCTCGCCGAACGGCACCGATGCGCCGCCGGTGGTGAAGCGCACCTCGATGTCGGGCTCCTCGTTGCGAAACTCCGACAGGCGCGGGATCAGCCAGCGCATCGCAAAGGTGTGGCCGACGCCGATGGTGAGCACGCGGACGCTGGAGGGCGCCGTCACCTGCGCGGTGAGGCTGGCCAGCGCATCGAAGATCGGCGTCAGCCCGCTCTGATAGGCGCGTCCCGCCTGCGTCAGCACCAGCCTGTTGGCCTTGCGCTCGAACAGCGCGACGCCGAGCCGCTGCTCGAGCAGATGCACCATGCGGCTGACGGCGGCCGCCGACACGTTCAGCTCGACGCCCGCCGCAGCAAAGCTGCCGGTCCGCGCCGCCGCCTCGAATGCCTTGATGCCGTTGAGAAACAGCAGCCGCCGCAAATGACCGACCCTCAGGAAAGCTGATGCCAGGGCAAGATAACTCAGTTTGCGCGAGGGGAGCAAGCGAGGCACGCTCTCTTTCGCCTCTCCCCGCGTGCGGGGAGAGGCCGACACGCGAAGCGTGGCGGGTGAGGGGGAGCCTCCGCGAGTCGCACTGCCACTATGATTGCGGATGCAGCCCCTCACCCCACCCTCTCCCCGCAAGAGCGGGGCGAGGGAGACGAACAGCTTGCGTTCCTGACGTGCCACCACAGGAGACCCCACGTGACGCCCATCATGATCGCTGCCCTTGGATTGCTGATGGTCGCCACCGCGTTCCTGTCGGGGCTGTTCGGCATGGCGGGCGGGCTGATCCTGATCGGCGTGCTGCTGGCCTTGATGCCGCTGCCGACGGCGATGGTGCTGCATGCGATCACGCAGATGGCCTCGAACGGCTGGCGTGCCTTCCTGTGGCGCGCGCATATCCGCTGGCGGCCGGTCGCGAACTATATGGTCGGCGCTACCATCGCGCTCGCGGCCTGGTCGCTCACCCGCTACGTGCCTGATAAGCCGATGGCGCTGCTGCTGCTCGGCATCACCCCGTTCATGGCGCGGCTGCTGCCGACGAACATCAAGCCGGACCCTGACAGGCTCTGGCAGGGCACCGTCTATGGCACGATCTGCATGGGCTTGATGCTGATGACCGGCGTCTCGGGGCCGCTGCTCGACACCTTCTTCCTCGGCGGCGATTTCGGCCGGCGCGAAAAGGTGGCGACGAAGGCGATGTGCCAGCTCGTCAGCCATTTCACCAAGCTGATCTATTTCGGCGGCATCATCGACCAGGCGGCGAGCCTCGATCCCGTGCTCGCCGGCGTCGCGATCCTCGCGTCCATGCTCGGCACGACGCTGGCGCGCCGCATTCTCGAAGCCATGACCGACCAGCAATTCATGGCCTGGTCGAACAAGCTGATCACCACCATCGCCTGCTACTACATCGCCTATGGCGGCTGGCTCCTGGTTCGGACCCCGGTGCTGGCGGCCTTCGACAAGGGAGGTTTGCAATGAGCGAGACCGTCGATCCGCTGGTGCTGGACTTCGTCGAATGGGTCGCGCGCGAGCCGCGCGCCTATGCCGAGGTGGTCTCGACCTGGAGGACCTCGTGCCCGCGCCTCACCATCTGGGAAGACGCCGCCGACCGCGGCTACGTCGCCCGCGAGACGGTTGCCGGCCTCGGGCTGGTCATCGCGGTGACGGAGGATGGCGAGAGGTTGTTGCGCACGAACGGGCGGTAGTTTCTTCGCCCTCTCCCCGTAAGAACGGGGAGAGGGCGAAGACGCAGCGCGCATCTCTCTCCACATCGTCATTGCGAGCGCCAGCGAAGCAATCCAGAATGTCTCCGCGGCGGCAGTCTGGATTGCTTCGCTGCGCTCGCAATGACGGAGCACCAACCATGTCACTCAAACTCTTCGAACTCGTCGGCACAGACCCGGCACGCCCCTTCAGCCCGTATTGCTGGCGCACGCGGATGGCGCTGGCGCACAAGGGACTGGCGGCGGAATCGCTGCCCTGGCGCTTCACCGAGAAGAGCGCGATCGCGCCGCACGGCTCGGAGAAGGTCCCGGTGCTCCTGCACGATGACAAGCCGGTGGTCGATTCCTGGGCGATCGCGAACTATCTCGAAGACACCTTTCCGGATCGCCCGTCGCTGTTCGGCGGCGAGGGCGGCCGCGCCATGGCGCGCATGATCAACGCCTTCGGCGACATCGCCATCGTCGGCGGCATCTTTCCGCTGATCATCGCCGACATCCCGAAGAATCTCGCCGACGTCGATGCCGCCTATTTCCGCAGGTCGCGCGAGGCGCGCTTTGGCGGCAAGACGCTGGAAGAGATCATGGCCAGCCGCGATGCCGGCGTGATCGCCTTCCGCAAATCGCTCGAAGTCATGCGGCAGACATTCAAGACGCAAGCCTATCTCGGCGGCAGTGCGCCGAACTACGCCGACTACATCGTGTTCGGCGGTTTTCAATGGGCGCGGGTGGTGAGCCCGTTCAAGCTGCTGGAGGCGGATGATCCGGTCTATGCGTGGCGCGAGAAGCTGCTCGATGCGTTCGACGGCATGGCGCGGACATCGCCGGGATTTGCGGTGTAGGGCGTACTTCCCAGCGTCGTCCCGGCGAAGGCCGGGACCCATACCGCGTAATCTATCGGTTGCGAACGGTCGGAGTACCGAGCGGCCAGTCTTCGCCAAATCTCTCCCTGTGGTTATGGGTCCCGGCTTTCGCCGGGACGACCCCGAGAGTGTCGTGGCGGACCTGCGTATCACTAATAGCGTTGCCTACTCTGCAGCGCCCGCCGCCGCCGCCTTGCGCAGACACTCCCGGCACAAGCAATCCTCGCCCTTCACCGGCATCGGCAGTCGCGCGGTTTCCTCCGCGCACCAGCAGGTGCCTGAGAGGTCGCAACCGAACTCGGTGCCGCAGCGGGGACAGGCGAGGCGGCGCGGTTCCTGCATTGAGGATTCTTTCGGAATTATCATGATTTGCGCAAAAGCTGTGCCGTCATTTTCATGTCGGGTTCATCTCCCGCTGCGGTATATTATCCGCCGCGCACAGACCAGGAAAGCGGTTGGCAATCCGCGAAGGACAAATCGATGGCCCGCGATTCGCAAGCCGCCCTCGTTGCGCTCAACCGTTTCGGCTTCGGCGCCCGCGGCGGGGCATCCGGCGATCTGATCAACGCGGCGTCCGATCCGCGCGGTTTCGTGAAGGCGGAACTGGCGCGCCCCAACGGCGTGCTGCTGGAGGCGCCCGGCCTGCAATCGACGCCGCAGCTGGGCCAGGCCGTGTTCGCCTATCAGGACCAGGTCAAGCAGGCGCGTGAGGCGGCCGCCAAGGTCGGCGCGCCGCCCGAGGCGCCGCCACCGCAGCCGCCGGCCGATCAGAAGCCCGGGCCGCGCCGCAATCTCTCGCTGAACACGGCTGCGACCGAGATCGCCGGCCAGATGACCGATGCGAAGCCGGCCGACGCTGCGGCGAAGCCCGAGACCATGCAGCCGAACACGGCCGCACCGCCGGCCGGCAAGCCGGCACCGCAGCCGCTCAACGTGATCCAGAAAACCTTTCGCACTGAAGCACTGGCGCGCTTGCAGCGTGCGACGCTGGTCGAATGCGGCTTCACCGAGCGGCTCGTCGTGTTCTGGTCCAACCATTTCTGCATCTCCGCGAGCAAGGGCGAGCTTGCGCGGATCTGGGCCGGCGCGTTCGAGCGCGAGGCGATCCGCCCGCACGTGCTCGGGCGCTTCGCTGACATGCTCAAGGCGGTCGAGCAGCATCCGGCCATGCTGTTCTTTCTCGACAACCAGCAATCGCTCGGGCCGGACTCGCGCGCGGGGCAAAACCGCAAGCGCGGGCTGAACGAAAATCTCGCGCGCGAGATCATGGAGCTGCATACGCTCGGCGTCGGCGGCGGCTACACGCAGGAGGACGTCACCTCGCTCGCGCGCATCATCACGGGCTGGACCTTTGCCGGAAGGCAAGGCGGGCTCGGCACACCCGGCTCCTTCGCCTTCAACGTCAATGCGCACCAGCCCGGGCCGCAAGTGCTGCTCGGCAAGACCTATGAGCCGACGGGGCTGGCCCAGGGCGAGGCGGCGCTCGCCGACATCGCCCGGCATCCGTCGACCGCGAATTTCATCGCGACCAAGCTCGTCCGTCATTTCGTCGCCGATGATCCGCCTCAGGCATTGGTCGCGCGCCTGCGCGACGTCTTCGTCAAGACCGACGGCGATCTCAAGGCGATGGCGACGGCGCTGGTCGATTCCGACGAGGCCTGGAAGGCGCCGCTGACCAAGATGCGCTCGCCTTACGACTTCGTGGTCGCGAGCGGCCGGCTGCTCGCGCGCGTGCCGGAGGATCCCGGCGGCTATCTCAACAATCTCAACCTGCTCGGCCAACCGCTGTGGTCGCCGGCCGGTCCCAACGGTTTCCCGGACACCAGCGCCGCATGGGCGGCGCCCGAAGGCATGAAGCTGCGGCTCGACATCGCCGCGCAGATGGGCGCGCGGCTCGGCAACAATATCGACCCGCTCGACCTCCTGGAATTCGCAGCAGCAGACGCGGCCTCCATTGAAACGCGACGGACGATCGAGCGCGCGGAATCGCGCCAGCAGGCGCTGGCGCTGCTGCTGATGTCGCCGGAAATGCAGAGGAGATGATAATGATCGACTGCGTCGAGAACCGCCTCCTCACCTCGCGCCGCGGCCTCCTGCTCGGCGGCGCCTCCTTCGCGGCCTGGGCCTATTTGCCGAAATTCGCGCGCGCGGCCGACGGTCGTGATCCCCGGCTGATCGTCGTGATCCTGCGCGGCGCGCTCGACGGGCTCTCGACCGTCGCGCCGCTCGGTGACCCCGATTATGCCGGCCTGCACGGATCGATCGCGCTCGCGTCGGACGGCGCGCATCCCGCGATCATGCTCGACACTTTCTTCGCACTGCATCCGGCGATGCCGGAGTTTGCGCGGATGTATCGCGACAAGCACGCTGCGGTGATCCACGCGGTGGCGACTCCTTACCGCGACCGCTCGCATTTCGACGGTCAGGATGTGCTCGAAAGCGGCTATGCCGGCCCCGGCCGGGTGCAATCGGGCTGGCTCAACCGCGCGCTGGAAGCGCTGCCGCGCGGCGAGCGCGTCTCGAGCGGCCTTGCGGTCGGGCCGACCACGCCGCTGGTGCTGCGCGGCAACGCGCCGACCGTCGGCTGGGCGCCGGTCGCGCTGCCGCAGGCCGACGACGACACCGCGATGCGGCTGGTCGATCTCTATCGCCTCCGCGATCCCGCGCTGGCGATGGCCTTGTCGCAAGGCCTCCAGCTCGACAAGGTCGCGAGCGGCGACGACATGAAGCCGAAGGGCGGCAATCAGGTCGCGCAGATGCGCCAGGTGGCGCGCGGCGCGGCAAAGCTGATGGCGGCCGACGACGGCCCGCGCATCGCCGCGCTCGCCTTCGACGGCTGGGATACGCACGCCAATGAAGGCGGCCCGGTCGGCCGCCTCGCTTTCCTGCTCGGCGGGCTCGACGGCGCGCTCGCCGAATTCGAGAGCGGCCTCGGCGAGCGCTGGCGCGACACCGCCGTGATCGTCGCAACCGAGTTCGGCCGCACCGCGCGCATCAACGGCACCGACGGCACCGATCACGGCACCGCCACCGTCGCGCTGCTCGCCGGCGGCGCGGTGAAGGGCGGCCGCGTCATCTCCGACTGGCCCGGCCTCAAGCCCGCCAACCTCTACGAGGCCCGCGACCTCAAGCCGACCACCGACCTGCGCTCGGTGATCAAGGGTGTGCTGCAAGGCCAGTTCGGTCTGTCGGACCGCGTGCTGGCGGAGACAGTGTTTCCGGACAGCGCAAGCGCAAGGCCGATGAAGGGGCTGGTGGCTTAGCCGCCATTCCGGGGCGCGCGTAGCGCGAACCCGGAATCCATACCTCCATACGTTCCGCCGCAAAATGGATTCCGGGCCCGCGCCTTGCGGCGCGTCCCGGAATGACGACATGATGAGCCGAACATCAGGAGACCACCCATGTACATCGCCATGAACCGCTTCCGCGTCGCCAAGGGCTCCGAGGCTGCCTTCGAGCAGGTCTGGCTCTCGCGCGATACCCATCTGGACAAGGTGCCGGGCTTCGTCGAATTCCATCTGCTGCGCGGGCCCGAGCTCGAAGACCACACCCTATACGCCTCGCACACCGTGTGGGCGAATCATGCGGCGTTCGAGGCCTGGACCAAATCGGAGGCGTTTCGCGCGGCGCATCACAAGGCCGGCGACAACAAGCCGCTTTATCTCGGCCATCCGCAATTCGAAGGCTTTGAGGTGATGCAGACGGTCGGGCGCGGCGCCAGGTAGCGCCGCGCTTCAAACGTCAGCCCAGCGTGATCTTGTCGATCTCGGCAAGATCCTCGGCGTTGAGATTCCACGCGATCGCCTTGACGTTCTCCTCGATCTGCTCGACGCGGGTGGCGCCGGCGATCACGCTGGACACTTGCGGGCGTGCGGCGAGCCAGGAGAAGGCGAGTTCGAGCATGCTGTGCCCGCGCGCCTTGGCGAAGGCCTGGAGCTTCTCGACGATGTCCTCGTTGCGCGGCGTGACGTAGCGGTCGCGCAGCCGCGGCACCTTGCCGAAGCGGGTGTCATCAGGCGCGCTCTCGCCCTTCCGGTATTTGCCGGTCAGAAGTCCGCTTGCGAGCGGGAAGAACGGCAACAGGCCGAGCTTGTATTCCCGCACGGCCGGCAGCAGATCCTTCTCGATGTCGCGCACCACCAGGGAATATTCGTCCTGGCAGGAGACGAAGCGGCTGACATTCATCGCGCGTGCGACGTACTCCGCCTCGGCGACCCGCCAGGCCGGAAAGTTCGAATTGCCGATGTAGCGGACCTTGCCCTGCCGGACGAGATCGTCGAGTGCGCGCAAGCTCTCCTCGATCGGCGTCAGCGGGTCGTAGTCGTGCTGCTGGTAGAGATCGATGTAATCGGTCTTCAGCCGCTTCAGGCTCGCTTCCACCGCGTCCATGATGTAGCGGCGCGAAGCGCCCTGCTTGGTTCCGTCCTCCGCCATCGGCTTGGAATATTTCGTCGCCAGCACGATGTCCTTGCGGCGATCGCCCAGGACAGTGCCGAGCACGTTTTCCGAGCCGCCCATGTTCGAATAGATGTCGGCGGTGTCGAACAGCGTGATGCCGAGGTCGAGCGCGCGATGGATCACCTTGCGCGAGGTCTCGAGGTCGGTGCGCTGGCCGAAATTGTTGCAGCCGAGCCCGACCGCAGACACGCGAAGGCCGGAGGCGCCGAGATTGCGAATTTCCATGGGAGGTCCTGTCAGATGAGCAGCGGCGCATTGTGACCACCGTGCGCCGCAGCAGCAAGCTGCTCACCGCGCTGCTGCCATGCCGACAGAGCGGACAAAAAAATGCGGCCCCTGTCAGACGCGGCGACTGACGGGGACCGCTTTGGGGCGCTTGATCGGTGACGGGGGGCCTGATCAGACGCAGGTATGAGCGTAGTCCCGCTATGTAACGCGCCGGTGACAGCGGGAGTTATCCACAGGATGTGTGCGGGGATCAGAACAGCTTGCGATAGACGATGAAGCCGGACCGCTCCGCGACCTTGTCGTACAGGCGCTGCGCCGTGACGTTGGTCTCGTGCGTCTGCCAGTAGACCCGCGGCGATCCCGCCAGTTTCGCCCGCTCGTACACGCCATGGATCAATGCCGAGGCAACGCCCTTGCCGCGCGCGGCCTCCAGCGTGAACAGGTCCTGCAAATAGCAGGACGGCTCGATCGCGGTGGTGCTGCGATGGAACAGGTAGTGCGTCAGCCCGAGCAGCCGGCCGTCGCTTTCGGCGACCAGCGCGTGCACGGGTTCATAGGCGTCGAAGAAGCGCTGCCACGTCATCCGCGTGATCTCGCCAGCGAGCGCGGTCGGGCCCGAACGGCCGTAGAAGGCGTTGTAGCCGTCCCACAGCGGCAGCCATTGATCGTAGTCCTGCTTGGTGACGGAGCGAACGGTGAGCGACATCTGGAAATTCCGCGATCGATGAGGTGACCTTCATACGTGATGAAGGGCGCGTCGATCAATCGCGCTGTGACGCTATTCAGCGACGCGCAAGTACCGGATCAGCTTGCGGCTCGTGGGATCGCGCAGCGAGCGGTAGTAGTCGGCGCGCGAGGGCGCATCGGTGTGGCGCACGAGGTCGGTCACCGGGGTGTAGCTCAGCATGCGCCCGCCATCGGGCAGCGCGGCGCAGACGAAGCGCAGCACTTCGCCGCTGCGCAAGGCGATGTTGATCGGCGTGGCATCGCCGATCCGCACCATCTCCATGCGCTGCGCGATGAAGCTGCCGAGCTCGTCCTCCGGCAGCTCGAACGCGCCGGTGTCGCGGCCGTGATACATCAGCGCGATGAAGGGCGGCTTGCCGTCGGCGATGTCGTCCGGCACCGCGAAATAATCACGGAACGCGCGGTTGATGAATTCGGCGCGCGTCTCGGCATCGAGCAGCACGATGCCGATATCGACCTGGTCGAGCGCGGCCGACAGCCGCGCGGCGGTGGCGTGGCTCTGGCGCTCGGCGGCAAAGGTGTCGAGCAGCCGTTCGCGCATCAGGCCGGTGATGCCTGCGGTGCCGGCGGTCGTCACTGCGAGGAGGCCGATCTGGACCAGATCCGCGGTTGCATGGAAGGGCGCTACGCGGTGGGTGAGGAAGAGCAGCGCCGCGCCGATGACGGCGAGGGCCGCGCTGGCGATGGCGGAGGCGAAACCCGACAGCGCGCCGGCAAGCGCCACGATGCAGACGAACAGCGGCGCGGGCGAGGGGACAGAGCGATCGAACAGGATCGCCAGCAGCAGGGTCGCCGCTGTCAGCACCGGACCGCAGATTGCACGCCATCCGAGTCGCATGGCCTGTCTCGTTCCTCCCTGAACGAGGTAGGCTGCAATACTGACTGATCGTTGCGCCGGTGTGGTGTGAATTCGTGCGAAGCGCTTAAGGGCGGCTTGCGGCGGCACGCAAAGCTTTCGGAAGATTTTAGACCAAGTGCGCGTGCCTGACGCGTTGCTGAAACGCGGGCGCATTCAGCGTCGAGGTACCCGAGCTCTTGCGCATGCCGGTGAAAATCAACAGCGATGCCGCGACCAGGATGGCCGCAGTCAGGGTGATTGCAACGACTACCACAGGTGACTTCATCGACGTCCTGTCGCGATGCCGGTCGGCGCGGGTCACGCGGCGCCCTGAAGGCTGGTCCAGGATGAAACGGGAATCAGACCGGCAGGCCCATCGCCATGGTCGCCTTGGTCGACAGCACCGTCAGGGTGACGATCAGGCACAGCGAGAGCGCGGCGACGGCGAGCGAGGCCGCGACCGCGTTGGTCAGCCGGGAAGACGAAACGGTAGCGGGTTGGCCCTGAAAGCCTGCCGTGCCGGACGCCCGAATCATGGGTCTAAATCCTTCAACGTGCGAGCGAATCACCCGCGACTTTCCGCAATTTCCCAGTTTCAATCGGCAATATTGCGGCGGCCTTCGCGACGAAAATGGCGGGATTGCGGCAAAGACGACCCTTATGCCCGCTATTTGCCAGAGCGGGCGCGCGCCATCAGGCGCTGGCGGCGATGCTGGCGGGGTCGTCGACGTCGGCCGGCCGCCAGTCCATCGAGACGAAGCCGGGCGCGGCCTCCACGCGCTTCAGCCAGTCCCGGATCGCCGGGAAGGTCGAGAGGTCGAAGTCGCAGCGGTCGGCGAGATGGGTATAGCCGTACAGCGCGATGTCGGCGACCGTGAGCTGGCGCGCGGCAAAATAGGCGTTGGTCTTGAGATGGTTCTCCATCACCTGGAGCGCGCCATAGCCGCGTTCCATCCAGTCCTCCAGCGAATGGGTCTGGAGGTCGCGGCCGCCCTTGACCAGCGACAGCCAGAAATAGGCGGCGCCGATATTCGGCTCGAGCGCGTGCTGCTCGAAGAACATCCATTGAAGCGCCTCGGCACGATCGATGCGGTTCTCCGGCGCGAGCGGTGTGCCGACGGCGACGTACCAGAGGATGGCGTTGGACTCGGCGAGATAACGGTCGCCGCCGACATCGAGCAGCGGCACCTGGCCTGACGGGTTCTTGGACAGAAAGTCCGGCGTACGGCTCTCGCCGCGCAGAATGTCCACCTCGACCGCCTCGTAAGGCAAGTTCAACAGCGCCAGCGCAAGGCGGACCTTGTAGCTGTTGCCGGAGCGTTGCATCGAATAGAGCTTGTACATTCTGGGAGTTCTAAACCGAGGACGGGAAGGCGCGGCGTTTGTTGCCCCGCAACGCGGCTAAACAATGATGCCGATGCGAATCCGCCGCAAGAGCCAGCCAATAGAAAAACTCGAAAACCCTACCGCACTGCAACGCCGCGGAAGATCATTTCCACGCGACGATGCAAATCAGATCACGCTTGCGTCAACGTGGGCGACGCATTGCGCCGTGCATTCGTGAGAGACGGGGAGCAATCAGCGTTAGGGCGGGCGCCGCTACGAAACCAGCGCGTCGTCATGCCCGGGCTTGTCCCGGGCATCCACGTTCTCCGTGCGCCTTGCAAGGCGTGGATGGCCGGGACATAGGCGAGCGCAAGCGACGCCGTCCTTTGGACGGCTATGCCCGGCCATGACGGTGCAGAACTATCGACACGCGCCACGCAAAATTGCTCCGAGGACAGGCCTTGCCGGATATGGGGGATTCGGACGGCAAAGTGACGGAATATTTCGGGAAATCGCGCCTCGAAACGCCGGAATCCGTAAACTTTTGCGAGATCGGGCCGAAGTTTCTTGCGGCGCAGCGGCACACGTTTTAGGGTGGCTCCATTCCCACAATCAGAGTCGTGACGACCCATGGGTTCACGACGCTTGTCAGGAGATGACGATGTCCTTCCTTGCCGCTGCGCTCGACCGTGTGAAGCCGTCCGCGACCATCGCGGTCACGGATAAAGCACGTGCGCTGAAAGCGGCGGGCCGCAACGTCATCGGCCTCGGCGCCGGCGAGCCCGACTTCGACACGCCCGCCAACATCAAGCTGGCGGCGATCCGCGCCATCGAAGCCGGCAAGACCAAGTACACCGCGGTCGACGGCATCCCCGAGCTGAAGGAAGCCATCATCGCGAAGTTTCAGCGCGAGAACGGCGTCGTCTACAAGCCGAACCAGATCATCGTCGGCACCGGCGGCAAGCAGGTGCTCTACAACGCGCTGATGGCGACCATCAATCCGGGCGACGAGGTGATCATCCCCGCGCCCTACTGGGTCAGCTATCCCGAGATGGTGGCGCTCGCCGGCGGCGAGCCGGTGCCGGTGGTCTGCACCGCGGCGACCGGCTTCAAGCTCGGGGCCGAAGCGCTCGAGCGCGCGATCACGCCGAAGACCAAATGGGTGATCCTGTGCTCGCCGTCGAACCCGACCGGCGCTGCCTACACCCGGGCCGAGCTGAAGGCGCTCACCGACGTGCTGGTCAGGCATCCGCATGTGTGGGTGATGACCGACGACATGTACGAGCACCTCGTCTATGACGACTTCCAGTTCACCACGGTCGCGCAGGTCGAGCCCAGCCTCTACGACCGCACGCTCACCGTGAACGGTGTGTCGAAGGCCTATTGCATGACCGGCTGGCGCATCGGCTATGCCGGCGGCCCGGCCCAGCTCATCAAGGCGATGTCCACCATCCAGTCGCAGTCGACCTCGAACCCGTGCTCGATCGCACAGTGGGCCTCGGTGGAGGCGCTGAACGGTCCGCAGGACTTCATCCCCGCCAACAACAAGGTGTTCAAGGAGCGCCGCGACCTCGTCGTCTCCATGCTCAACCAGGCGAACGGCATCGAGTGCCCGCGCCCCGAGGGTGCGTTCTACGTCTATCCGTCCTGCGCCGGCACGATCGGCAAGAAAGCGCCGTCGGGCAATTTGATCTCCAACGACGAGCAGTTCGTCACCGAGCTGCTGGAGACCGAAGGCGTCGCCGTGGTGCAGGGCTCGGCCTTCGGCCTCGGCCCGGCGTTCCGCATCTCCTATGCGACCAAGACCTCGGACCTCGAAGACGCCTGCAAGCGCATCCAGCGCTTCTGCGGCAATTTGCGGTAAGCCGAAGACAGTGCGAATTGGAAAGGCCCGCTTCGGCGGGCCTTTTTGTTTGTGTTTCAACGAGGCGGAGTCGGATGGACTTTTGCTCTGGTTGATATCCTGCACTGCCCCTCACCCGGATTGCTTCGGACGATGCTTCGCATCGCCGGGCGCAATCCGACCTCTCCCCGCAGAAGGGCGGGGAGAGGTTAAGTCGAGCCCGATCACGCGCTCTAATCAATTCTTGCATCGTGAGGGACGCACGGCTCTCTCACTCCCTCGCCCCGTTCTTACGGGGAGAGGGTGGGGTGAGGGGCTCTCTCCGCGAAACCGGTTTTAGATGCGTGCGATCTGGCAACTCCAAAGCTCTTGTGGCATAGACCATCGCGCGCCACTTGTGAGGCGCGTCCTCTCTGCTCGCATCACATTCATCGCCGGAGACATTCATGCGCCGCTCATTTCTCCTTGCCGGGCTCGCCGCCGCCAGCCTCGTTGCCTCCGTCGCAAACGGCGGCGCACAGCAGCAGCGGATGCTGCGGGTCGGCGTGCTCGAATGCCGTGGCGGCGCCAGCGTTGGCTTCATCGTGGGATCGGTGACCAATCTCGGCTGCGTCCTGCGTGCCGACGGTTTGCCGGAGGATCGCTACGTCGCGACCATCCGTAAAGTGGGCCTCGACATCGGCATCACCCAGGAGACCGCGCTCGCCTGGGGCGTGTTTGCGCCGGTGGACCGGCTCGGACCGGGCGACCTCTCCGGCACCTATGCGGGCGCGCAGGGCAGTGCGTCGGTCGGCGTCGGCCTTGGCGGCAACGTGCTGGTCGGCGGCTCCAACAATTCGATCGCGCTCCAGCCGCTCAGCGTGCAGGGCCAGGTCGGCCTCAACGTCGCCGCCGGCCTCGAAAGCCTGGAACTCCGCCCCGGCCGTTAACAACTGTCATTGTAGTTGGGCACGCCCTTGCAGCGGAGCGCTGTTCCACCTCTCCCCAGCGGGGAGAGGTCGGATTGCGCCCGGCGATGCAAAGCATCGTCCGCAGCAATCCGGGTGAGGGGGTGCAACATTCGGTGAGACTGTAACCCCTCACCCGGATCGCATCTTCCGATGCGATCCGACCTCTCCCTTCGGGAGAGGTGGAACACCGACAACGCACCGCAGCGACGTTTGACGCTTGCCAAATCTCGGGGACGGGCAGAGCATCCGCGTTTGCCGACCCAATCATGGGCCGAGCTCCACACCAAGGAGGCGGCGAATGGGACAAGACGTCAGAAGTCCCCGAGGTCCACGGTGCATTGCGCTGGTGGGCCCATTCCAAAGCGGTAAAACTACACTTCTTGAAGCGATACTGGCGCGAACGGGCGCAATCCCGCGTGCCGGCAGCGTCGACGCCGGAACTTCCGTCGGCGACTCCACGCCCGAGGCCCGTTATCACAAGATGACCGTCGGCCTCACTGCCGCCACCACGAGTTTCATGGGCGACAGCTACACCTTCCTCGACTGTCCCGGTTCCGTCGAATTCGCCCAGGACATGCGCGCCGCGTTGCCCGCGGTCGATGCCGCGGTCGTGGTCTGCGAAGCCGACGAGAAGAAGCTGCCCCAGCTTCAGATCATCCTGCGCGAGCTGGAGGAGCTGAAGATTCCGCGTTTCCTGTTCCTCAACAAGATCGACCGCGCCAACAAGCGCATCCGCGAGACACTCGCAACGCTCCAGCCCGCCTCGCGCGTGCCGCTGGTGCTGCGCCAGATCCCGATCTGGAAGGACGAGCTGATCGAGGGCTTCGTCGATCTCGCGCTGGAGCGCGCCTTCATCTATCGCGAGCACAAGGCCTCCGAGGTGATCGCGCTCGAAGGCGGCGATCTCGACCGCGAGAAGGAGGCGCGCTTCTCGATGCTGGAGAAGCTCGCCGACCACGACGATGCGCTGATGGAACAACTCCTCGAAGACATCCAGCCGCCGCGCGATGCCGTGTTCGACGATCTCGCCCGCGAATTGCGCGAAGGGCTGATCTGCCCGGTGCTGCTCGGCGCTGCCGGCCGCGAAAACGGCGTGCTGCGCCTGATGAAGGCGCTGCGCCACGAGGCGCCGGGTGTTGCGGAGACCGCCAAACGTCTCGGCGCCCCCGAGAGCAAGGACGCGCTCGGCTACGTCTTCAAGACGCTGCATTCGCAGCACGGCGGCAAGCTGTCGCTGACGCGGCTGCTCGCCGGCCATCTCGACGACGGTGCCACGCTGCTATCCTCCTCCGGCGGCGCGGGGCGCATCTCCGGCATCCTCGCCGTCAACGGCGCCTACGACACCAAGCGAGCATCGGCGGAAGCCGGCGACACGGTCGCGCTCGCCAAGGTCGATCCGGTCAAGACCGGCGACTTGGTCTCGAGCGGCAAGACCCAGCCGGCAGCGATTGTCGCCGCAGAACCGACATCGGCCGTGCTCGCGATCTCGGTTGCGGCCACCGACCGCAAGGACGACGTCAAGCTCGGCCAGGCGCTGATGCGGCTGCACGAGGAGGATCCCTCGCTCATGGTCGTGCAGAACGCAAAGACCCACGACACCGTGCTGTGGGGCCAGGGCGAGATGCATCTGCGTGTCGCCAGCGAACGCCTGCGCGATCGCTTCGGCGTCAAGGTCACCTCGCATCCGCCCGCGATCGGCTATCAGGAGACCATCCGCAAGCCGATCACCCAGCGCGGCCGTCACAAGAAGCAGTCCGGCGGCCATGGCCAGTTTGGCGACGTCGTGCTCGACATCAAGCCGCTGCCGCGCGGCGACGGCTTCAAATTCGCCGAGAAGGTGGTGGGCGGCGCGGTGCCGCGCAACTACATCCCGGCGGTGGAGGAGGGCGTCGTCGACGGGCTCACGCGCGGTCCGCTCGGTTTCCCCGTCACCGACGTGCAGGTGACGCTGACCGACGGCTCCTATCACAGCGTCGATTCCTCCGATCTCGCCTTCCGCACGGCGGCGCGGGTCGGACTCAACGAAGGCCTGCCGCAATGCCAGCCGGTATTGCTGGAGCCGATCCACGTGGTCGAGATCGTCTGCCCGACGGATGCCACCGCCAAGATCAACGCGATCCTGTCGGCGCGGCGCGGCCAGATCCTCGGCTTCGACACCCGCGACGGCTGGAGCGGGTGGGACTGCGTCCGCGCCATGATGCCGGAGGCCGAGATCGGCGAGCTGATCGTCGAGCTGCGCTCGGCCACCGCCGGCGCCGGCAGCTTCACCCGCACGTTCGACCACATGGCCGAAGTCACGGGCCGCGCCGCCGACCAGATCATCGCCGCGCATCAGCACGCGGCGTGAATCTGTTTCTCGCGCAGTGAGGAACGCACGCTCTCTCACACCCTCTCCCCGTTCTTACGGGGAGAGGGTGTGGTGAGGCGATGCCCTCTCCACCCGTCATCGCGAGCACAGCAAGACCTTAACTCGGTCATCCCCGCGCAACGGCGAAGCCGTTGTCGCTGGAGCTGCGAGTTGCGCAGTGCATTTGCACTGCGCAGCGAGCCTCGAAGGATGCACGGCCGTGCTGCTGCAGCCGGGCCGTCACCCTTCGAGGGCCGCTAAAGGAGCGGCCACCTCAGGGTGACGGAAAGGAAACAAGTGCTCGCTGCTTGATCTGTCATTGCGAGCCACCGGGTCCGCGCAAAGCGCGGCCCGATGACAGGCTCCGCGAAGCAATCCAGACTGTCTCTGCGGAGGCGGTCTGGATTGCTTCGTCGCAAGAGCTCCTCGCAATGACGGAGGAGACTGACGGGCAGCGTGTCGCTGCCGACCATCCAGCGGATGGAGGCCAGCACGGGCAACGTTCGCGGCGTGGTCGAGACTTTGATCAAGGTGGTCGAGGCGTTCGACCGGGCCGGCGTCGAACTGATCGGCGAGCAGGCACGCAGCGACAGCGGCGGACGCGGCGTTCGCCTGGCGCCTCGCCGGTGGTCCGCCGTGCGCTGCTGACCCATGGCGTCACCCCGCCGCGCGCCCGCTATCGCGAGACCATCGGGCGCGCGGTCGCCGACATCAAGGGCGGTGCGGCAAAGCCTGCGGTCGCCTCGGATGGTGCCGCCGCGCACTAGCGGCGCTGGCGCGCTTGACAGAGCCCGCGGGACGCGAAATGGATCGCCTCGGATACGATCCGGGGAGAAGATGACCGTGACCAAGGCTCCCGCAGCCTGTCTGATCGGATGGCCGGCCGCGCATTCGCGCTCGCCGCTGATCCATCATTACTGGCTGCGCACGCTCGGTATCGCCGGCGGCTATGTCATCGAGGCGGTCCCGCCCGACGATCTCCGCGATTTCGTGCTGCGGCTGTCGCTGCGCGGCTTCGTCGGCGCCAACGTCACCATCCCGCACAAGGAGGGCGTGCTGGCGCTGTCGACGCCCGATGCGCGCGCCAAGGCGGTCGGCGCCGCCAACACGCTGTGGTTCGAGGACGGCGAGCTGCGCGCGACCAACACCGACGTCGAGGGCTTCATCAACAATCTCGATGCCAGCGCGCCGGGCTGGGACGCGGCCGAGGAGGCGCTGGTGCTCGGGGCCGGCGGCTCCGCGCGCGCGGTCGTGTTCGGCCTGCGCGAGCGCGGCATCAAGCGCATCCATCTCGCCAATCGCACCATTGCGCGGGCCGAGACGCTGGCGAAGCAGTTCGGGCCGAACGTGCAGCCCGTTACGTGGGACGGGATCAACGACGTGCTGCCGCGCGCAGGACTTCTCGTGAACACGACCTCGCTCGGCATGCATGGGCAGCCTTCACTCGATGTTGATGTTGCGCGCCTGCCGCAGGCCGCCGTCGTCGCCGATCTCGTCTATGTCCCCCTGGTGACGCCGCTGCTCGCCGCAGCAAAGGCACGCGGCCTGCAGACCGCCGACGGTCTCGGCATGCTGCTGCACCAGGCCGTGCGCGGCTTCGAGCTGTGGTTCGGCCGGCGGCCGCGGGTCACGGCCGAGCTGCGTGCATTGGTCGAGGCCGACCTCACAAAGACTTGAAAGAATAGCGCGCGATCTCCGGAGTTCTATGTCCGTGGGGACAATCGGAGACCATCATGCCTGTTCAACGTGCAACTTTCACATGTCCGCTCATCGCCGTCGCGATGGTGGCCGTCTCGAGCCTCTCAGCCTTCGCGCAGAAGGCGCCGGTGCCGACGCGCGTGCGCGGCACGATCGAGAGCGTCGATGGCGACACCCTGCAGGTCAAGTCGCGCAGCGGCGAGGACGTCAAGCTTCACATCGCATCCGATGTGCGTGTGTCCGGTATCACCAGGATCTCGCTCGCCGACATCAAGGCCGGCTCCTTCGTCGGCGCCACCACGGTGCCGGGACCTGACGGCGGCGACAACGCCGTCGAGGTGCATGTGTTTCCCGAGAGCATGCGCGGCACCGGCGAAGGCTCGCGCCCCTACGACCTCAAGCCGAATTCGAGCATGACCAACGCCACGGTGTCGGAGAGCGTGGTCGGCAATGACGGCCATACGCTGCTGGTCAAGTACAAGGACGGCGAGAAGAAGGTGTTCGTCCCCGACAACACGCCGGTGGTGACCTTCGTGCCCGGCGACAGAGCCGATCTGAAGGCGGGCGCCAAGGTGATCGCCTTCATGAAGCAGTTGCCGGACGGCTCGTTCGAGACCAACCGCGTCAATGTCGGGCGCGACGGCCTCACGCCGCCGATGTGAGGGGGCGGCTTATGGTGCGCAACCGCCGCGACAAACTCTGCTGTCGTCCCGGACAAGCGCGCCCTTAGGCGCGCGCAGATCAGGGACCCATAACCACAGGGAGAAGTTGTTGCGCAAAACAGGTCACTCCGAGTCCCCGTAACCACGCCTGCCTGTGGTTATGGGTCCCGGATCAGCGCTCCGCTTCGCTGCGCGTGTCCGGGACGACGATGGCGATTGAGGCGCGTTCTTCGCGCCTCAGCGCCTCATAGTGCGCAACCGCCGCGACAAACTCTGCTGTCGTCCCGGACAAGCGCG
>NZ_LBKA01000187.1:0-27882 GCF_028128955.1 Bradyrhizobium sp. CCBAU 11386 | reverse complement strand
TTGACTGGGGCTTCCTGCGGCGGCTCGTCGTCGGCGATCGCGCGCCACGCCGCTCCGTCGAGATCGTCGTACTGGCCGCTTCTGAGCGACCAGAGGAAGGCGACGAGACCGGCGCCTCCGAGCGCCAGCGCCAGCGGAACCAGGATGACCAGGATTTCCATCACACCATCTCCCGCGAGGCGCTACGCGCGCGCAGCGAATTCAGCATGACCAGGATCGACGATCCGCTCATGGCGGCAGCGGCAATCAGCGGCGTCACGACGCCGCTGATCGCAACCGGCACCGCGAGGACGTTATAGCCGATGGCAAGCCAGAGGTTCTGCCGCATCAGGTGCAGCGCCTTGCGCGCGGAATCGATCGCGGCGACGACGGGAGCCAGCGGCCGCCCGAGGAAGACGAGATCGGCGGTGGCCTGGCTGAGATGCGCGGCCGAGATCGGCGACATCGAGACATGGGCCGCCGCCAGCGAGGGCGCATCGTTCATGCCGTCGCCGACCATCAGCACTTTTGCACCGCGCCGCTTCAATTCCTCGATCCGCGCGATCTTGTCGGCCGGCGTGACGCCGGCGCGCCATTCGGGAATGGCGAGCGTGTGGGCCGCGGCCTTCACCGCCGGCTCGCGGTCGCCGGAGAGGATCTCGATGCCGATGCCCCGCGCCTTCAGCGCCGCGATCACGGCCTGAGCGTCCGGACGCAGGCCCTGACGCACCGAGAGGATGAACTTTTCGGCTCCCTTGCTGAAAGCGACGACCGACGCTTCAGGATCGAGCGTGGCGCCGCCGACCAGCGCCTCGGCGTCGCAGAAGGACGGACGGCCAAGGCGGATCTCGACGCCGTCAGCGTCTGCCCGCACGCCCTGCCCGGCCTCCTCGACCGCACCGACGATCGGCGACCTGGCGCCGGCGGCCTGCGCGACCGCGGCGGCGACCGGATGATGGCTCGACAGCGCGAGCCGGCCGGCCAGTTCGAAGATGTCGGCGGGGATATCGGCCGCGTTCATCACCTCGAGATCGGGCAGCGTCAGGGTGCCGGTCTTGTCGAAGATGACGTGGTTGGCTTCCGCCAGCCGCTCGATCGCATCGCCCGAATTGAGCAGCACGCCGGACTTGAACATCGCGCCCGAGGCCACCGTCTGCACCGTCGGAATCGCGAGCCCGAGCGCGCAGGGACAGGTGATGATCAGCACGGCAACGCCGGTCACGATCGCATCATGCCAGGAGGCACCTGCGATGACCCAGCCCAAAATGGTGATGAGCGCAGTCGCATGC
Organism: Bradyrhizobium sp. CCBAU 11386; assembly: GCF_028128955.1. Lineage (NCBI taxonomy): Bacteria > Pseudomonadati > Pseudomonadota > Alphaproteobacteria > Hyphomicrobiales > Nitrobacteraceae > Bradyrhizobium > Bradyrhizobium sp. CCBAU 11386. Next base: position 26,614 of record NZ_LBKA01000187.1, on the reverse strand, counting down.
ACCACCGGCGCATAGAGCCGCGAGGCGCGGTCGGCGAGCCGCATGTAGCGCGAGCGCGCCTGAAGCGCGTTGTCGAGCAGCCGCGTGATCTCGGCGAGCAGCGTCGCCTCCGAGGCCGCCGAAACGCGCACCCGCAGCGTGCCGGAGATGTTCATGGAGCCGGCATAGACCGGCGTGCCCTGCTCGGCCGTGACATAGAGCGTCTCGCCGGTGATCAGGCTCTGGTCGATCTCGGAACGTCCCTCGATCACGGTGCCGTCGACCGCACAGCGCTCGCCGGGCCGCAGCAGCACGATGTCGCCGGGGCTGATCGCGGCGACAGGCACTTGTGAAATCTCGTCAGGCCCGACGAACTTGGCCGCCGTCTCCGCCTTCAGCGCGGCGAGATTGCCGGCGACCGCACGCGTCCGCCGCCGCATGTTCTGGTCGAGGAAGCGGCCGACCAGCAGGAACGTCAGCAGCATGATCGCCGCGTCGAAATAGGCGTGCTCGGCGTGATGAATGGTTTCGACCACGGACATGCCGAGCGCGAGGATCACGCCGATCGAGATCGGCACGTCCATGTTGGTGGTCTTGTTCGACAGCGCGCGCCAGGCGGAGCGGAAGAACGGTTGGCCGGCATAGGCCGCCGCCGGCAGCGCGATCAGCGCCGACAGCCAGTGGAAGAAGTCGCGCTGCTCGGGCAGCATGTCCGAGACGTTGCCAGACCATACCGGGATCGACAGCATCATCACGTTCATGGTGGCGAACGCCGCGACCCCGAGGCAGCGCAGCAGGAAGCGCGATTCGGCGACCTCGGCCACTTCCGCGCTCTCGGTCTCGAACGGATAGGCCTTGTAGCCGAGCTCCTCGAGCCGGTCGATGAAACGGCTCGGGTCGAGCGTGCCCGCCTTCCATTCCAGCGCGACGCGGCGGTCGGTGAGGTTCACGCGCGCCAGCGTGACGTCGGGGATGGCGGACAATCCGCGCTCGATCTTGGCCATGCAGCCGGCGCAGTGAACGCCTTCGACCGCGAGATCGATGTGCTGGACGCCCTCGCCCGCGCTCCGGACGTAGTGCGAGAAATCCCGCGTGACGTGCATGACGAAGTCCTTCAGTTCAGGATCACGCGGTTGCGCGACAGGAACACGCGCGTTCCCCGCACCTCGCCCTCGATCACCAGGTCCCACTGGCCCGGCGCGACGGAGGCGGCATTGCCGCGATAAAGGCCGATGCCGGCCTCCGAGAGCTCGACGGCGAGATCAGCGCGCTTGTCGGTCGGCCGCTCGAGCCGGCCGCCGAACTTCAATCCGGACACCGGCTGGCCGCTGGCATCACGTGCCTCGACCCGAAGCACGGCGCCGCCATCGGAGCGGCGCTCGATATGGGCGTTGACGTTCCATTTCCGCGCGGCCTGGTCCTGCGCCGCCGAGATCTCGCGATCATAGGTGAGACCCGCGGCATAGGGGCTGTCGACGTCGGTGCCGGGCAGCGTCGCGATCGCGAGCTTCATCATGGTCACGTTGACGCCGATCACGACGCCGAAGAAGGCGACCAGCATCAGGAAGACTTTTGTTCCGGTCAGCGGCTTGGTGGCCATGGCTGTCTCCTGCTCCTACGGCGCGACGAAATTGTCGGTGGCGGACGCGACCTCGCCGAGCCCGATATCGGTGACGTGGAAGCGAACCGGGATCGACTTCTCCGGATTGCTCTCCGCCGGCGCGGTCACGAGCAGGCGCAGCTCGCTGGTGGAGTCGCGGGGGATCACAATCATCGGCCGGTCCGGCGTCACCGAATCGACGCCGATGACGTGAACAGTCAGGTTGGCCGGCCCGTTCGCGTCGATCGCGATGACGCGGTCGTAGCCGCTCTTGTTGAGCAGCCGCACCGTGTAGGCGTTGCGGATCGAACCGTCGCTGAGCTTGACCGCGACCGGATTGCGGTCGTGCAGCACGTTGACGTCGAGCAGGCTGCGCGTCGCGAGCGTATAGATCATGAAGCCGCCGACGGCCGCGATGATCGCGCTGTAGACCACGGTTCGGGCCCGGACGATCCGGTAGATCGGCGCCTTGCCTTCCTGGCGGCGATGGATGTTGATGTCGTTGTCATAGCCGATCAGCCGCTTCGGCCGGCCGATCTTGGTCATCACGTTGTCGCAGGCATCGATGCAGAGGCCGCACTGAATGCATTCCATCTGCGGTCCGTTGCGGATGTCGATGCCGGTCGGGCAAACCGCGACGCACTGGTAGCAATCGACGCAATCGCCGACCTGCTGGCCGAGCGCGCGCAGCTCGGCCGCCTTCTTGACCGAGGTGCGCTTCTCGCCGCGGTCGTAGCGGTAGGTGACGTTGAGCGCCCATTCATCGGTGAGCGCCGCCTGGATGCGCGGCCACGGGCACATGTAAGTGCAGACCTGCTCGCGCATGTAGCCGGCGAGCAGATAGGTCGTCGCGGTGAGGATGCCGATCCAGACATAGGCGATCATCGGCCCCTGGAAGGTGACGAGCTCCTTCACCAGGGTCGGCGCGTCGTTGAAGTAGAGCACCCAGGCGCCGCCGGTCCACCAAGCGATCAGCAGCCAGATCGAATGCTTGAGCACGATCTCGGAGATGCGCTCGAGCTTCATCGGGTCGGACGATTTGTCCTTCTTCATCCGCTCGCGCCGGTCGCCCTCGATCAGGCGTTCGACGGCATAGAACAGGTCGGTCCAGACGGTCTGCGGACAGAGATAGCCGCACCAGATCCGGCCGCCGATGGAGTTCATCAGGAACAGCGCGATGGCGGCGACGATCAACAGGCCGGTGAAGTAGTAGACCTCCTGCGGCCACAGCTCGATGAAGAAGAAATAGAAGCGGCTGTTGGGAAGGTCGATCAGCACCGCCTGGCTCGGCGCGCCAAGGCCGCGATTCCAGCGCACGAAGGGCAGGAAGTAATAAACGCCGAGGCAGAACGCCATCAGGCCCCATTTGATCCGGCGAAACGTGCCGGAGACGCTCTGGGGATAGACCTTCTTGCGGGCTGCGTAGAGCGGCCCGCTGCCGTCGTCCGATGTGAGGTCTTTCGGGTTCACGGTCTTGTTCATCGCCTGAAACTTCTCGAAGAGGTGCGATTAGACCTAGACCCGACGTCGCTGCGTCAGTTGATCCAGCTCAAACGGGGGCACTTTTGTTCGCCCCCGTTCGCTGCTGATCAGTTATTTTCCACCGCCCAGCGAGTGGACGTAGACCGCCATCGCCTTGATGGTGGCGGGATCGAGCCGCCCTTCCCAGGCCGGCATGACGCCGGCGCGGCCCTGGCTGATGGTCTCGATCAGGGCGGCCTCGTCCGAGCCATAGAGCCAGATCTTGTCGGTCAGGTTCGGCGCGCCCATTTCCTGGTTGCCCTTGCCGCCGTCACCGTGGCAAGCGACGCAGTTCTCGACGAAGATCTTCTCGCCCTTGGCCTTGTCGTAGCCCGCCCGGGTCGGCAGCCCCGACAGCGACCGCACGTAATTGGCGACCGAGACGATCTCGTCGCCCTTCAGCACGCCGTCCTTGCCGAAGGCGAGCATCTGGCCCTCGTGCGTCTTGGCATGACCGGAGCGTGCGCCGAACTGGATGGTCTGCATGATCTGGTCGAGCGTGCCGCCCCACAGCCAGTCGTCGTCGTTCAGGTTCGGGAAGCCCTTGGCTCCGGCGCCGCCGGAGCCGTGGCACGGCGCGCAATTGTCGCCGAACACGGTCTTGCCCTTGGCGCGGGCAAGCGCCAGCAGGGCCGGATCCTTCTCGATGTCGGCGAGCGAGGCCGCGCCCAGCGCCACCATCTTGTCGCCCCTGATCTTCTCGAGATTGGCGAGCTCGACCGCGACGTCGGCGCGCGAGGAGTAGCCGAACAAGCCGGTGGTGCTGCTGGCGACCAGCGGCCAGGCCGGATACACGATCCAGTAGCCGATCGCCCAGACGATGGTGAGGTAGAACGTGATCACCCACCAGCGCGGCAGCGGCGTGTTGAGCTCCTTGATGCCGTCCCACTCATGTCCGGTCGTCGTCTTGCCGGAAACAGAATCGAATTCGCTATGATCGGTCATGGTCTCTCACTCCTCCCGCAACGGCAGGTGTGCTGCTTCGTCGAACGCAGCCTTGTTACGGGGCCAAAATGCGTAGGCGATGATCGCGAGAAAGATCGCGACGAACACCGGCGTCCAGATCGTGGTCACGAGACCGGACGCGAGATTGTCGAGTGTCAGGATGGCTTTCATCGTTGATGCCTTCTCAGCGAAGATTGGCTTTCTCGTTGTAGATCTTGAAGTCGACCAGCGTGCCGAGCATCTGCAAGTACGCGATCAGCGCGTCCATCTCGGTCGGCGTACCGGTCTTGCCGTCGAAGTTGCGCACGACGGCCTTGGCGTAGCGCTTGTTGAAGGCGTCGGAGCCGGCATTATCCGGATCGGCCTGGGCCTTCAAATCGGCGCCCGCGTTGGCGATCTGGTCGTCCGTGTAGGGCACGCCGACGGTCCGCAGCGTACGCATGTGGTCGGCGATCGTGTCCGGATCCACTTCGGTTGCGCTGAGGAACGGATAGCCCGGCATCACCGACTGCGGCACGATTGCGCGCGGGTTGGTCAGATGGGTGACGTGCCAGTCGTCGGAGTACTTGGCGCCGACGCGGGCAAGGTCCGGACCGGTGCGCTTCGAGCCCCACTGGAACGGATGGTCGAACATGCTCTCGGCGGCCAGCGAGAAGTGGCCATAGCGCTCGACCTCGTCGCGCAGGGGCCGGATCATCTGCGAATGGCAGAGATAGCAGCCCTCGCGGACATAGACGTTGCGGCCTGCGAGCTCCAGCGGCGTGTACGGCCTGACGCCGTCGACCGCCTCGATCGTGCTCTTGAGGTAGAACAGCGGGGTGATCTCGACGAGGCCGCCGATCGCGATCACCAGCAGGATGCCGACGATCAGGATGATCGAGTTCTTTTCGAAGACTTGGTGACGTGTCCAGAGCGACATTGCTTGAGCTCCTCATTCCGCCGGCTGAAGAGCGACGGGCATCTGGACTTCCGCTTCGCCGACGCGGACGGTCATCCAGAGATTGTAGGCCATGATCAGCGCGCCGATCAGGAACAGCCCGCCACCGGCAGCACGGATGATGTAGAAGGGATGCATCGCCTCGACGGTCTCGATGAAGGAGTATTCGAGGAAGCCGAGCGAGGTGTAGGCGCGCCACATCAGGCCCTGGAGGATGCCGGACACCCACATCGCCGAGATGTAGAGCACGATGCCGAGGGTCGCGACCCAGAAGTGCCAGTTGACGAGCTTCAGGCTGTAGAGGCCCTTGCGATTCCAGGCCCACGGCACCAGGCAGTAGAGCGCGCCGAAGGAGACGAAGCCGACCCAGCCGAGCGCGCCGGAGTGCACGTGGCCGATGGTCCAGTCGGTGTAGTGGCTGAGCGAGTTGACCACCTTGATCGACATCATCGGGCCTTCGAAGGTCGACATGCCGTAGAAGGCGACGGAGACCACGAGCATGCGCAGCACGGGATCGGTCCGCAGCTTGTCCCAGGCGCCCGACAGCGTCATCAGGCCGTTGATCATGCCGCCCCACGAGGGCATCCACAGCATGATCGAGAACGTCATGCCGAGCGTCTGCGTCCAGTCGGGCAGCGCCGTGTAGTGCAGATGGTGCGGACCTGCCCAGATGTAGAGGAAGATCAGCGCCCAGAAGTGGATGATCGACAGGCGGTAGGAATAGATCGGCCGCTCGGCGCGCTTCGGAATGAAGTAGTACATGATGGCGAGGAAGCCGGCGGTCAGGAAGAAGCCGACCGCGTTATGGCCGTACCACCACTGGAACATCGCATCCTGGATGCCGCCCCAGGCGACGTAGGACTTCGAGCCGAACACCGAGACGGGAAGCGCCGGGTTGTTGCCGAGATGCAGCACCGCGATCGTCACGATGAAGGCCAGATAGAACCAGTTCGCGACGAAGATGTGCGGTTCCTTGCGCTTGATGATGGTGGCGAGGAAGACGAGCAGATAGACCACCCAGACGATGGTCAGCCAGAGATCGGCGTACCATTCCGGCTCGGCATATTCCTTCGACTGGGTGACGCCGAGCAGATAGCCGGTACCCGCGACCAGGATGAAGAAATTGTAGCCGACCACGACGAACCAGGGCGCGAGATCGCCGGCAAGGCGCACGCGGCAGGACTTCTGCACGACGTAGAAGGATGTCGCGATCAGCACGTTGCCGCCGAAGGCGAAGATCACCGCGGAGGTGTGCAGCGGACGCAGGCGGCCGAAACTGATCCAGGGCAGATCGAAGTTCAGCGCAGGCCAGGCCAATTGCGAGGCGATGATGAGGCCGACGAGGAATCCGGCGATGCCCCAGAACATCGCCATGAAGGCGGAGAACTTGATCGGCCCCATGTTGTAGTTGGGACGGCCGTTGATCTCCGCCGGCGGCAGTGCCGCGGGGCGCTCGAAGTAGCGGTTGACGATGCAGAACACCGCAGCGGCGCTCGCCGCCGCGCTGAGCGCGGCGTGGAAGGCGAAGGGCGCATCGAGCGCCTTGGCCGCGGCGATCACGCAGAGGAAGGCGGTGGCTGCGAACACGACAGCCAGGCCACTTTCACCGATGGTCATGGATTTGGAGATGGAGGGCTGGCTCATGCGGATTCTCTCTGAAAGAACACAGCGCCAGAAACCACATTCACCCTCGCGGGGAATTGATTGAAATCAAGATAGGTGGATTTCTGTTAATGTGAGGCTGTCGCGGATCAGAGAGCCATATCAATCGCCTGCGAACGGCGCCGCGCACGCGGCGACCGATCGCTTCCGTGAAACCACGGAGTTGAAATTGCGGGAACCGGGAGGCGCCGTCAGTCGCGCGCCGTCGCCTTGAGCGCCGCGATGACGTCCTCGCGGGCGATGATGCCGACCAGCTTCTGCGCGCCGTCGAGCACGATGATACTCCTGATACGGTGCTCGACCATGATCTGGAGCACGCGCGTCAGCCGCGTGTCGGGGCTGACATAGATGAACTCCGGCGTCATGACGTCGCCGATCTTGCGGCTCATCAGGTCATGATAGCGCGGCAGCATCTGGCTCGGCGTGAAGGCGAAGCATTTCAGGATATCGAACTTGGTGACGATGCCGACCACCTGTCCGTCGTCCTCGACCGGATAGGAGTTGAAATCGTCGCGCTCGAACATCTCGCTGAGCTCGAGCATGTCGAGGTCGCGCTGCACCGTCTTGACGTTGCGCGTCATGTAGCCGTCGACGGTCTGCTCAAGAAATCTGTACACGGCGCGTCCTCCTCTGGCTTTTGGCCGAACGGCCCTCAGTGCGACAGCAGCACGCTGCGGGCGGATTGCGTGATCAGAGACTGGGTGACGCCTCCCAGGATCAGCTCACGAAACCTCGAATGACCATAGGCGCCCGCCACGATCAGGCCGGCTCCGACGTCGCCGGCGACTTTCTCCAGTTGCGCGGCGGCGGTTTCGTCGCCCGCGGCCTCCGAGATGCGCGCGGTCGCGGTGACGCCGTGACGGGCGAGCCAGGCGGCAACGTCGGTGACGCCGGCCATCACGACCGAGCGGTCGTCGTCGCGCTCCGGAATTGCCACGATGGTGACGTCCCTCGCCTTGTGCAACATCGGCAGCGCGTCCGCCACCGCCCGCCGCGCCTCCGGCGTATCCTTCCAGGCCACCAGCACGCTGCGCAGGTCGAGCCAGCTGGCCCCATCGGGGACGACGAGAAGCGGGCGACCGGCCTGCATCACCAGATCCTTGGGACTTGCGAGTGCGAAAGCGTCGGAGAAGACCGAGCTCTGCCCGCCGCTGACGACGATGTCGGCGCAGCGCGCCTGCGCCAGGACGAATCGCGCCGGAAAATCCGTGGCGCTGCGCCACTCCACATGTCCGCCGCGATTCTTGGAGGCGGCGCGGAATTGCGCCTCCAGACCGGCCAGGCGCCGCTCGACGGACGCTTCGCCCTCGTCGATCAGCCTCTGGGCCTCGGCGCCGTCAGTGAAATAGAGTGGCGGTGCGAACTGCGCCGCGGCAACCCCAACGATGGCTGCCTCGAATCGCTCGGCGAGCTCGCCCGCGACCTGAAGACGCGCCTCGTTGGACTGATCGAGCGCCAGGCTGACCATCACGGTCGCGTATGTCATCGGGATTCTCCGGGCAATGAACTGCCTAAAATCTAGCTCTGCCGACGCGAGGCGGGATGAGATAGATCAAACCGCCCCCACCCGGGACCGCCGGAATTACGCCAATGGAATCAAACATCGGAACTTGCCTCCAGCCCGGGCTTAGGCGAAATTACCGTCGTGGTTGCGGCACCCGGCTCGCGGCACGAGAATGGGAGTGACACCTTGGCGCCGACCCGCGTAACGCATCCGCCGGATGACGGCCGAGGCGAGCATTTCCGGGTCCGGATCGAGGGATTCGGTGTCGGCACCTGGGATCTCGACCTCGAGACCCGGGCGCTCGACTGGTCGGATACCGCGCGAACCCTGCTCGGGATCGTGCAGGATCAGCCGGCCAGCTATGACCTCTTCCTGTCACGCCTCAGGCCCGAGGACCGCGAGCGCGTGGAAAGCGCGATCAAGCGCGTCTCCGAACGCGGTGGCGGCTTCGACGTGTCCTTCAGGGTCGCCGGCGCCTCCAACGGAGGACAGTGGATTCGCGCCCGGGCGGGACTCATTCGGGACGAAGCCGGCACCGCCCGCCATCTCAGCGGCATCTTTCTCGATATCGACGAGGAAAAGCAGGTCGAGGGAGCGCTCCGTACCCGCGAGACCCACCTCCGCTCGATCCTCCACACGATTCCCGACGCCATGATCGTCATCGACGGCCACGGCATCATCCAGCTGTTCAGCACGGCCGCCGAGCGCCTGTTCGGCTGGTCCGAGATGGAGGCGATCGGCCAGAACGTCAGCATCCTGATGCCGGAGCCCGACCGCTCCCGGCACGACAGCTACATTTCGCGCTACCGCACCACGAGCGATCCCCACATCATCGGCATCGGGCGCATCGTGACCGGCAAGCGCCGCGACGGCACCACCTTCCCGATGCACCTGTCGATCGGCGAGATGCAGTCCGGCGGCGAGCCCTATTTCACCGGCTTCGTGCGCGACCTCACCGAGCACCAGCAGACCCAGGCGCGGCTCCAGGAGCTACAATCCGAGCTCGTCCATGTCTCGCGGCTGAGCGCCATGGGCGAAATGGCATCCGCACTCGCCCACGAGCTCAACCAGCCGCTGGCGGCGATCAGCAACTACATGAAGGGCTCGCGGCGGCTGCTTGCCGGCAGCGTTGATCCGAACACGCCGAAGATCGAAAGCGCGCTGGACCGTGCCGCCGAGCAGGCGCTGCGCGCCGGCCAGATCATCCGGCGCTTGCGCGACTTCGTCGCCCGCGGCGAATCGGAGAAGCGGGTCGAGAGCCTGTCCAAGCTGATCGAGGAGGCCGGCGCGCTCGGGCTCGCCGGTGCGCGCGAGCAGAACGTGCAGCTCCGCTTCAGTCTCGATCCGGCGGCCGATCTCGTTCTCGCCGACCGGGTGCAGATCCAGCAAGTCCTGGTCAACCTGTTCCGCAACGCGCTGGAAGCGATGGCTCAGTCGCCGCGGCGCGAGCTCGTCGTCACCAACACCCCCGTCGCCGACGACATGATCGAGGTCGAAGTGTCCGACACCGGCACCGGTTTCCAGGACGACGTCATTCCGAACCTGTTTCAAACTTTCTTCACCACCAAGGACACCGGCATGGGCGTGGGACTGTCCATCAGCCGCTCGATCATCGAAGCTCACGGCGGGCGCATGTGGGCCGAGAGCAACGCATCGGGCGGAGCGACATTCCGCTTCACACTCCCGGCAGCCGATGAGAGCGATGCATGACGACCAAGGGACATATCTACGTCATCGACGACGATCCGGCGATGCGGGACTCGCTGAACTTCCTGCTGGATTCCGCCGGCTTCGGCGTCACGCTGTTTGACGACGCACAGGCCTTTCTCGACGCCCTGCCCGGCCTCACCTTCGGCTGCGTCGTCTCCGACGTGCGCATGCCGGGCCTCGACGGGATCGAGCTGTTGAAGCGGATGAAGGCGCAGCAGAGCCCGTTCCCGATCCTGATCATGACCGGTCACGGCGACGTGCCGCTCGCGGTCGAGGCGATGAAGCTCGGCGCGGTCGACTTCCTGGAAAAGCCGTTCGAGGACGACCGTCTCACCGCGATGATCGAATCGGCGATCCGCCAGGCCGAGCCGGCCGCCAGAAGCGAGTCCGTCGCACAGGATATCGCCGCCCGCGTCGCCTCCTTGAGCCCCAGGGAGCGTCAGGTCATGGAAGGGCTGATCGCCGGCCTTTCCAACAAGCTGATCGCGCGCGAATACGACATCAGCCCACGCACCATCGAGGTGTACCGGGCCAACGTCATGACCAAGATGCAGGCCAACAGCCTTTCGGAGCTGGTCCGCCTGGCGATGCGCGCCGGCATGCTCAACGATTGAGACAGGTCAAGGCCCTTCCCCGGCGGTGTGCTAGCCAAGCACGATGATTGAGATCGGCTCGCACCATGAGCGGCTGCCGTCCCCCGCAAAACCCACCGTCTTTGTGGTCGATGATGATGCCGCTGTCCTGGGATCCCTGCGGTTCCTGCTGGAAACCGACGGCTTTGCCGTGCGGACCTTCAGGAGCGGCACGGCGCTGCTCAATGCCAGCGGCGCGCCCGACTGCTACGTGATCGACTACAAGATGCCCGACATCAACGGAATCGAGCTCGCCGGCCGCCTGCGCAAATCCGACGGCGACACGCCCGTCATCCTGATCACCGGCTATCCGGACGAGAACATCTCGACCCGGGCCGCCGCAGCGGGCGTAAAAGACGTGGTTTTGAAGCCGCTTCTCGACGAAAACCTGCTCAAGCGCATCCGCCGCGCCATTCAGGACCGGCGGGGGTAATTAATTGTTTGAGCATGATCTTTTCGGAAAACCGCTACACACTTTGCGCTAACGCGGCCCTTCGGGTCCGGATCCTGCTCTGACCTACGGGGTTCTACGTAGGTAGACCCCCTTAAGATATCGCTCGAAATTTTCGAACCTCCCGATACCGCGTACCAATGCGCCATCACAACGGAGATGGCGCAGATGCTGACGCAGACACTCAAGACCCAGGCGATCAACACCCAAATCGGTGGCAAGATTGCCCCCGCCCATCCCGTCTCCGACCAGTTCGGTGCGATCACGGGCCACGTCGGCCTCGTCGCCACCGAGTTCTCCTACCGCAAGGACGAGGAGATCTATGGCGAGGACGAGCCGGCCGAATATGTCTACCAGGTCGTCACCGGCGCCGTGCGCAGCTACAAGCTTCTCTCCGACGGCCGCCGCCAGATCGGCGCCTTCCATCTTCCCGGCGACGTGTTCGGCCTCGAATCTGGCGCCACCCACCGTCTTGCCGCTGAAGCCATCATCGACACCAGCGTGCGCCTCGTGAAGCGCTCCAGCCTCGAGAAGGCCGCCGGCATCGACGTGCAGGTCGCCCGCAAGCTCTGGGCGATGACCGCCGGCGAGCTTCGCCACGCCGAGGACCATATGCTGCTGCTGGGCCGCAAGACCGCGATGGAGCGCGTCGCGACCTTCCTGCTCGAAATGGACCGCCGCCTCGCCGTCGCCGGCATGATGGCGCTGCCGATGTGCCGCCGCGACATCGGCGACTATCTCGGCCTCACCCTCGAAACCGTGTCGCGCGCGCTGTCGCAGCTTCACTCCCAGGGCATTCTCGGCTTCTCCGGCGCCCGCCAGATCGTGCTGCGCAACCGCCAGCGCCTGCACAATCTCGACGCCTGATCTTCTTCCTCCCCATCCACTTGGCCGGCCGAACCCGTTTCGGCCGGCCATTTCTTTTGTGGCTCAGAGCGTGCGCCGGGTCTCCGGCATCACGAGGAGGATCAGCAGGAGCCCCGTCGCAGCAACGCCGGACAGGCCGATGAAGGCGGTGGCGTTGCCGAACTTGTCGCTGACATAACCGCCGAGCGCCGTGCTCAGCGACGCACCGATACCGGTCGCGGTGCCGACGATGCCCTGCGCCAGATTGAAGTGACCGCTGCCGAAGGCGACGTCGGCGACGATCAGCGGAATCATCACCGCGAACACCGCCGCCGTGATGCCGTCGAACACCTGCACCACCACCAGCAGGTATGGATCGCGCACAGTCGCGAACAGCAGGCCGCGAATCACCAGCGCGCCGAATCCGATCAGCAGCAGCGGCCTGCGGCCCCAGGCTTGCGCCTTGCGCCCGACGGTTGGCGACAACAGCGCCACGATCGCCTGCGGGACGACGATGCAAAAGGCGACCAGCACCGTCGCCCACTGGCTCGACCGCGCCGTCACCGCGCTCGCCATCAGCGGCATCATCGTGGCGTTTGCCAGCTGCAACAACAGCACACTGAGCGCGAAGACGATCAGCGGCCGCTGCCGGATCAGGTGCCAGACATTGGTGTCGCCGCGATACTTCGCCCCGCGCGGCATCTCGCCGTGGCAGCGCGCGATGTCCACCTCCTCCTCGCGGATGCGCGACAGCGCGATCAGGGTGGGGATCGCGAGCAGGAACGTGACCAGGAAGACCGAGCGGCTCGACAGCAGATAGCCGGCCGTGCCCATCACGGCGGCAGCAACGCCATTGCCGAGGGAGGCAAACCGCGCGTTGCGGCCGAGCCGCTCACCGATCACGAGCGGACCGACGAGGCCGAGGCTGATCGCGGCGATCGCCGGGCCCAGCACGCAGCTCGCGGCCGCGTGCAGCGTCGCGGCGGTCACGACAACGGGGAAGATCGGCATGGCCGCATAGGCGAGCGCGCAGCAGCCGATGGTCGCGATGGCAAGGGCGGCGACCAGCCGCTCGGATTTTGCCGCGTCGATGATCGCCCCGCCCGGCATCTGCCCGATCAGGGCGACGATGCCGCCGATCGACAGCACGAGGCCGATCTGGCCCTGCGTCCATTTCTCCGTCGTCAGATAGACCACGATGAAGGGGCCGAAGCCGGTCTGCACGTCGGCGAGGAAGAAGATGAACCAGTCGAGGCCGCGCAGGCTCCGGCGCGACGGCGCCGGAAGACCCGCGGCCGACGGCACGGCAACGTTGTCCTGTTCAACGCGGCCAGCGCGATCCTCGGCTGCATGGTTCGGCGTTCTCGACAACAGCACCGGCGGCCATCCCTCCCCGCCCCTCACTGAATCGCTTGCAGCGGTTGCAGGCTCCCGGATGCGCCGAGCACCACCATCGGCGTGTCTTCCTTGTATTCCGGCGCGGCCGCGACCTGCGCCTTGGTCAATTCCAGCGTGATGCTGTCCTTCTTGTTGGCGATCTTGCCGAACCGCATCGCGTTCCAGTCCACCACGATCTTGCGGCTGCCGACGCCGAGGAAGCCGCCGAAATCGATCACGGCGGCGCGCACATGCCCGCTCCGGTCGACGATGACGTCGACGATGCGGCCCATGTCCTCGTTCGCCGCGCTGAGCACGTCGCGGCCGAGTACTCCGTGCGCATCGCTCGCGCCGATGATGGTCACCGACGGCGGCGGCGCGGCATCCTTCGGCGTGACTTGCACCGCCGAGGCCGGCGGCCGTGCCGTCGCCGGCGCGTTGGCTTCGCTCGGGGGTGCACTCGGGGGCGCGGGCTGCTCCTCCGCGGCACGCGATACCGCGACCGTCCATCCCGCGACGATCGCGACGCTCAAGGCCAACCATCCGGCGGTACGCATGAACCCTCCTCGCGGCGCGCCGTCAGCGCGCCAGCACGATCGACACCTGGATCTGTCCGCGCGTGCGCAACACCTCCAGCGCCACGTCGTCGCCGTGGCGGCTGACGCGCAGGTCCACGCTGGATTCGCCCAGACGCAGATCGCGCAGGATGACCTCGTTCAAGAACGCGGGCAGATGCGGATTGCGCAGGCGGATCTCGCCGCGCGCCACGTCGAACTCGATGCCCAGCGCCGCCTCCAGCAGCGTGAACGGCGTCGCGCTGGCCCAGGCCTGCGGCGCGCAGGCGACCGGATAGAGAGTCGGGCCGCGCCGCTTCTCGCGCCGGAAGCCGCAGAACAATTCGGGCAGCCGCCGCAGATCCATGTAGGTCGCCGCGTCGAACAGCCCCTTGAAGACATGCGCCACCGAATGCTTGAGGCCGTAGCGCGCGAGCCCCAGCGCGATCAGCGCGTTGTCGTGCGGCCAGATCGAGCCGTCATGATAGGACATCGGGTTGTAGCGCACCTCGCCCTGCGCGACCGTGCGGATGCCCCAGCCCGAGAAGAAATGCGGCCGCATCAGGTCGGCGGCGACGAGACGGGCGCGGTCCTCGCGGATCATGCCGCTGAACAGGATCTGCCCGGCATTCGAGGTCCGCACCTTGCAGGGCCGCTTGTTGCCGTCGAGGGCTAGCGCATAGGTGCCGAGCTCCTCGCACCAGAACGCCTGCTCGAAGCGCTCGGCCAGCGCCTTGGCCTCGGCCTCGAGCTTGCGCACGCGGTCCGGCTTGCCGAGCCGCAGCGCGCAACGCGCGGCAAGCTGCTTGGCCGCATAGACGTAGCCCTGGACTTCCGCGAGTGCGATATTGCCCTCGGCGAGCCGGCCGTCGGCATGGAAGATCGCGTCGTAGGAATCCTTCCAGCCCTGGTTGGCCAGCCCCTTCTCCGTCGCGCGCTGATATTCGACGAACCCGTCCTGATCGGGATCGCCGGGGCCGTCGATCCACGCCAGTCCCGCCTCGATCGCGGGCCACAGCTCGATCAACGTGGCCTCGTCACCGGTGCGCTCGAAATAGCTTCCGGCGAGCAGCACGAACAAGGCGGTCGAATCCACGCTGCCGTAATATTGCAAGAACGGCACCTCGCGCAGCGCCGCCATCTCGCCGCCGCGCATCTCGTGCAGGATCTTTCCGGGCGCGGCATCGGCGAGCGGATCGATCGCCTTCGCCTGGAAATGCGCCAGCCGCCGCAGCACGCCCTTGGCGACCCGCGGATCCACCCAGAGCATCTGGAGCGCGGTGATCAGCCCGTCGCGGCCGAAGGTCGTCGAGTACCAGGGAATGCCGGCGTAGGGATAACGGCCCTGCGGCGTCTCCGTCATCAGCATGTTGAGGTCGGCCATGGCCTGGCACAGCACCTCGTTGAAGATGTTGTTGGAGGTCTCGATGCTGGCCGCGCCCATGGTCGACTGGCGCATCTCGCGGCGGTGGGCCAATAGGCCCCTGAAAAAGCGCGCGGGCTTCTCCGCCACCGGCCGGTTGCAGGACGCGGCCACGAACAGCGATTTCGACTCGTGCGGATCCAGCTCGAGCTGCCAGGTGGCGGCGTTGACGGACAGCCGCGTCGGACGCGGGTCGAAATGCAGGGCGGTGGTGCGCTCGACATCGTCGAGGCCGCGATATTCGAACAGGACGTCGGTCGGCCCGAGCAGGCGGCTGGCGCCGGTCCCGCGGCGCGGGCGCCGCTCGCCGCGGACCTCGAACAGATCGGCAAAGTCATTGTCGAACAGCAGCGTCAGCTCGAAGCTGGCGCGCCGGTCGCCGTGGTTCTGCACGCCGATGCGCTGATAGGCGGTGCCGCGCCACAGGAAGATCGTGCGCACGATGTGCAGCAGGTCCTTTTGCAGCACGAGGCTGCCCTGGCGGTAGATGTCGGGATTGGTGAGATCGACGGTCAGCGCCGAGTTGTCGTCGCGCAGGTTGGAGCCGAGCAGCAGGGGCTGGAGATCGTCGAGCACGAGCTCCAGCCGCGCGAGGTAGCGCGTGTCATGGTGGAACAGGCCGTCCGGCCCGCCGGCCGACGCACCGATGTCGCCATGGCTGTCGAGCACGATGAAGGTGTCGTCGTGCTTGAGCGAGCGCCGCGGCCGCGCCGACGGCCCCGTCATCGGGATGTAGAACGGCTGCTCCGCGACCTGCTCCACGGTCCGCGCCACAGAGACGAACTTGGTGACGACTTCGGCTGCCATAAGCTGCTCCCCTGCGCCTGTTTCGAAACGCAACCAACGCGAACGCGACTGTCGGGTTTACGCGGCGGCTTGCGCGAGCCGGCTCATTTCCTGCGTCACCAGTTCCCGATAGGGTCCATGGCCCTGCATCAGACGCTCGGGCGAGCCGTCTTCGATGATCTTACCACCCTTCAACACGATCACGCGGTCGAAATTGCGCAGCGTCGCGAGGCGGTGCGCGATCGCGATCACGGTGCGGCCGCGCATCAGGCGCGTCAGCGCCTCGCGGATCGCCTCCTCGGATTCGCTGTCGAGGGCCGCGGTGGCCTCGTCCAGCAGCAGGATCGGCGCGTCCTTCAGGAAGGCGCGTGCGATCGCGATGCGCTGGCGCTGGCCGCCCGACATCTTGACGCCGCGGTCGCCGACCATGGTGTCGAGACCTTCCGGCAGGCTATCGATGAAATCGCAACGCGCCGCGATCGCCGCGCGCAGCACCTCGTCGTCGGTCGCGTTCGGCCGGCCGTAGCGGATGTTCTCGCGGATCGAGCGATGGAACAAGGAAATGTCTTGCGGCACGACGGAGATCGCTTCACGCAGGCTGAGCTGGGTCACCATCGCGATGTCCTGGCCGTCGACGGTGATGCTGCCTTCGTCGACGTCGTAGAAGCGCTGCAGCAGCGTGAACAGCGTCGATTTGCCGCCGCCGGACTGGCCAACCAGGCCGACGCGCTGGCCCGGCTGGAGCCGCAGGCTGAACCGCTCGAAGATCTTCTCGCCGCCGGGATAGCCGAAGGTGACGTTGTTGAACGCGATCGCGGCGCCGCTCTTGACCAGCGGCTCGGCCTCGGGGTGATCGCGCAATTCGTGCGGCATCAGCAGCGTGGCGATCGCCTCGGTCAGGCGCGCGACGTGCTGGGTGACGTCGACCAGCGCCACCGCGAGATCGCGCGTCGCGTTGAGAATGGACAGGCCGAGGGTGCAGACCAGCACGACGTCGCCGGTGGTCGCCTCCCCGTCCTGCCAGAGCGTGATCGCCCAGGCCATCAGCGCAATGGTGAGCACGACGGTCACGCCGGCGTGAATCAGCCGGAGCTTCTCCAGATAGCGCAGGCTGCGGCCGCGCGCGGTGAGTTCCCGGTTCACGGTCGCATCGAACCGCTCGTGCTCGTGGCTGATGCCGCAGAAGGCGCGGACCAGCGGCATGTTGCTGATGACGTCGATCATCTCGCCGTCGACGACGGCGGCCTTGTCGGCGAAGTCGTCATGCAGCGGCTTGCCGGCCGCGGCCAGATGGAACATCGCAATCACCATGCCGCCCGCAACCATGATCAGGCCGAGCGCCATGTAGGGACTGACGGTTCCAATCAGTACGATTGCCGCAATTGTGGCAATGCATGGCGGCAGCACGTTCCAGACGAACATGTTCTCGACCGTGAACACCGCGTTCGATGTTGCCGTGATACGGCTGGTTAGCATGCCAGGCATACGATCGGAGAAGTAGCTCGGCGCATGTCCGGTCAGATGGCGAAAGATGTCGCGGCGTAAATCCCCGGTGACGCGGACGAACGTGAAGCTCGCCGTCCAGCTCGCGATCCGCCACAGGAAGTTGTCGGCGGCGATCAGCGACATGAGCAGAATGAATGCCAGCCATACGCTGCCGCCATGCGCGGTTCCCGCCGACAGACTGTCGACCAGGGATTTGACGCCATACTGCGTGCCCACGGAGCAGGCAACGGCTGCAACAACAGCGGTCAGGATCACCAGGTGGGAGGCAAGCCGTCGCCGAAGATAGCGCAAGACAAAGGCAAATGGCCTGCGCGCGTATCCAGAAAGATGATCCATGTGGCTGTCGCCCCGTAGTGATGATTACAGTTTTTTTCTACCAGCCGACTGAACATCGACCGCTTCGTCCCGGTTCCGGGCCAGGCGATCACGACATGCGGATGCGGACGATCTGCGAAGAGGAGATGGCAGCATCGAGACAAGGCGCGCGATGTGTCGAATATGTAACGTTTGTTGAGAGGAACTTCGCAAGTGCGGGAACGTTCCCCTCCCTGGCATAGCCGGTGCCGTACAGGCGGGGGTTTTTCAACGTTCATGATCGCAGAGGAGAAGGTGAGATGCGCATCGCGCAGGTAGCTCCGTTGACGGAGGCTGTTCCACCCAAGCTATATGGCGGCACCGAGCGGGTGGTGCATTGGTTGACGGAAGAGCTGGTGGCCCTGGGACATGATGTGACGCTGTTCGCCAGCGGCGACTCGCAGACGTCGGCGAAGCTGGACGCCCTCTGGCCGCGGGCGCTTCGCCTCGACGGTTCCGTGCGCGACCCCAACGCCCTGCACATGGTGCTGCTGGAGCGCGTGCGGCAAAAATGTGACGACGAGGAGTTCGACTTCCTCCACTTCCATCTCGATTATTATCCGTGGTCGCTGTTCCACCGGCAGCCGACACCGTTCGTGACCACGCTGCACGGCCGGCTCGACCTGCCGGAGCATCAGCCGGTGTTCAACATCTTCTCCAAGATGCCGGTGATCTCGATCTCGAATGCCCAGCGGCGGCCGGTGCCGCAGGCGAACTGGGTGACGACGATCCATCACGGCCTGCCGGAGAACTTGCTGACGCCGAAGCCGGCCAGGCAGGAATATCTCGCCGTGCTCGGGCGCATCGCGCCGGAAAAGGGCGTCGACCGCGCCATCAAGATCGCGACCCATTGCGGCATCCCGCTGAAGATCGCGGCCAAGGTCGACCGCGCCGACCAGGATTATTACGACGAGCTGATCCGGCCGATGATCGAGAACAATCCGCTGGTGGACTTCATCGGCGAGATCAGCGATCACGAGAAGTCGGAGTTCCTGAGCGGTGCGCTCGGACTTCTGCTGCCGATCGACTGGCCCGAGCCCTTCGGTCTCGTGATGATCGAAGCCATGGCCTGCGGAACGCCCATCGTCGCCTTCAACCGCGGCTCGGTGCCGGAGATCATCGACGAAGGCCTTACCGGCTTCGTGGTCGAGGACATCATCAGCGCCGCCGGCGTCGTCAAACGCCTTCCGCAACTGGACCGCGCGGCGATCCGCAAGCAGTTCGAAAAGCGGTTCACGGCGCGGCGGATGGCGCTGGACTATCTCGCGGCCTATCGCAGCCTGACGGAAGCGCAGGCGCCGCGGATCAAGCTGGTGAGCAGCGCGGAGTAGTTTCACCGCCCGTCATGGCCGGGCTTGTCCCGGCCATCCACCACGCGTGAGGACGCACGTGGATGCCCGGGACAAGCCCGGGCATGACGACTGTGGGGGCTGCGCGCTCCTACCCCACCACCGCCCGCTTCGGCTCCACGATCTCGAACATGCGCGGGAATTCGTCCATCAGGCCCATCAGCTCGGCGAGCTTCATCGGATTGCCTGATAGCGTGATCTTGCCGGCAGCGACGGCCTCCGGAAAGCTCGTCAGTTTCGCGATGACCTCGTCGAGCGTTGCGCGCGCGAGCGTGAAGCTCGCATCGGCATTCTCCGCCTGAACGCCTTCGGTATAGGTCAGCGCAGAATTCTCCAGGTTGAGCACGAAGGTCTCGCCGGTGTCGGAGAAGCGCCAGTTCAGCACGATGTGCTTTCCTTCCGCCTTCGGGCCGTTGAGGCGGATGCCGAGCACGTCCCAGAGCTGCCCGGTGCGCAGCGCCGCCAGCGTCTCGCGCGGCATTGGCGGGCGCGGCGGGGCCTTCGGCATGCCCTGGCGCAATTCCTGGGCGCCGAACAGATAGGCATTGCGCCAGGTCGCGCTCTCGGCGGCATAGCCGAGCTGCTCCAGCGTATCGGCCAGCAGGCGACGTGCCGCCGCATTGTCAGGCTCGGCGAAGACGAGATGGCCGAGCGCCTGCGCGACGAAGCGGAATTCGCCCTTGTCAAAATCCGTCCGCGCACGGGCGAGGATCGCGTCGGCGCCGCCCATATACTCGACATACTTCTTGCCCGAGGCCACCGGCGGCAGCGGATCGAGATTGACCGGATTGGCGTCGTACCAGCCGAGGTATTTCTGATAGATCGCCTTCACATTATGCCGGATGTGGCCGTAATAGCCGCGGCCGTGCCAGGCGCCCTCCAGGCTCTTCGGCAGCTGGATCGTTTCGGCGATCTCGGCGGCGGTGAGGCCGTGGTTCATCAGGCGGATGGTCTGGTCGTGCGCGAACTTGTAGAGATCGCGCTGCTGCCGGATCATGGTGCCGATGCGCTCGCGGCCCCATACCGGCCAGTGATGCTGGCCGCACATCGCCTCCGCCTTTCCGTCCCACAGCTGCAGGGCCTCGCCCAGGTACTTCGACCAGGCCAGTGCATCGCGCACGTCGGCGCCGCGGAACGGCAGCAGATTGTGGAAATTGTGGGTGCAGTTTTCCGCGAGGTTCAACAGCTTGTAGCGCGGAATGAAGAAGTGCATCTCCGCCGGCGCCTCGCTGTTCGGCGCCATCTGGAATTCGAATTCGACACCGTCGATGACGCGCCTGTCGCCGGTCACCATGATCAGGTCGGTCGGGCGCAGCAGCGCGACCGAGCCAGCCGCCATCGACTTGCCGAGCCCGCAATCGACCTGCCCGCGTACACCCTTGGCGAGGAACGGGCCGAACTGATATTGCGCCCGCCGCAGCATTGCAGGCCCCGCGATGATGTTCTCGGAGACGGCGTGCTCCATGAACAGGTTCGGCGCGATGATCGGCACGCGGCCGGTGGCGAGCGCGTCCTCCTCCAGCACGCCGCGCGCGCCGCCCCAATGGTCGGTGTGGGTATGGGTGAAGATGACGGCGGCCACCGGCTTCGTGCCGCGGTGCCTGAAGTAGAGATCGAGCGCGGCGCGCGCGCCTTCGATCGAGGTCAGCGTGTCCACGACGATGACGCCGCTGTCGCCCTCGATCAGCGTCATGTTGGCGATGTCGAGCCCGCGCACCTGATAGACGCCGGGCACCACCTCGAACAGCCCATGCTGCATGTTGAGGCGCGACTGCCGCCACAGGCTGGGATTGACCGTGGGCGGCGCCTGTTTAGTGGAGAGAAAGCCGTAAGGTTCGAGGCTCCAGACCGTCCGCCCCTGCGGGTTGGTGATCGCCGCATTCTCGATCGTGCCAAGAAAGCCGCGCGCGGCATCGTCGAAATCCCGCGTGTCGGAAAACGGCAGCGCATTCAGCATCGCCGTTTGCAGCGCGATGACGGACGGCGTTGCGTCTTTCGGCGTCTCCGCCGTCCCACGGCTGCTGGTCTCGCTCATCGCTCGTCCTCCCGGCTGATTGGCTGACGATGATCTAACCGCATCCGGCTGCGGATTGCCATCCGCGCACCGCCGTCCGGCGCGCGGGATCCCAGCGCGCGCTCGCCAGCGCGTCCATCAATCTCGCGCCGCTACATTCCCAGCAGGTTGGGCAGCCACAGCGACAGACCCGGCCAGTAGGTCACGACCACGAGGAATGCCAGCATCGTCAGGAGCCACGGCCAGACCGCGACCGTGAGCTCGGTGATGCCCATCTTGGCGATGCCGGAAGCGACGTAGAGATTGAGCCCGACGGGCGGATGGCACAGCCCGACCTCCATGTTGACCGTCATCAGGATGCCGAAATGGATCGGATCGATGCCGAGCTTGATCGCGACCGGAAACAGGATCGGCGCCATGATCAGGATGATCGAGGACGGCTCCATCACGTTGCCCGCGAGCAGCAGCAGCAGGTTGACGACGAGGAGGAAGCCGATCCAGCCAAGGCCCTGATCGATCATCCACTGCGCCAGGGCTTGCGGCACATTCTCGTAGGTCATCAGGAACGAGAACAGGACCGCGTTGGTGATGATGTAGAGCAGCATCGCCGAAAGATTCGCCGATGACAGCAGCACGCGCGGCACGTCCCGCAGCTTGAGGTCCTTGTAGATGAACACCGCGACGATGAAGGCGTAGACCGCACTGACGGCGGCAGCTTCGGTCGGCGTGAACAGACCGCTGTAGATGCCGCCGATCACGATCACGATCAGCAGGATGCCCCAGATCGACTTGCGGAACGCGTCGAAGCGCTCCATGAAGGTCGACTTCGGCATCCGCGGATAATCGTTGCGCCAGGCGCGATAGAACGTCGTGGCGCCGAGCAGCGTGGCCAGCACAAGCCCCGGCACGATGCCGGCGATGAACAGCTTGCCGACCGAGCTGTTGGTGGAGACGGCAAAAAGCACCATCGGAATCGAGGGAGGAATGAGAATTCCCAGCGAGCCTGATGTCGTGATCACGCCCGCGCCGAACCTCTTCGGAAATCCCTGCGCGACCATCGCGGGCAGGATCACCGAGCCGATCGCCACCACGGTCGCCGGGGACGAGCCCGAAATCGCGGCGAACAGCGCGCACGCGACCACGCCCGAGAGCGCGAGACCGCCGTACCAATGGCCGACCAGCGCGGTCGCGAACGCGATCATCCGGCGCGCCACGCCGCCGTGGGTCAGGAAGTTGCCGGCGAGGATGAAGAACGGGATCGCCATGATCTCGAAGCTCTCGATCCCCGTGAACAGCTTGAGCGCCACCGATTCCGTTCGCACGTCGGTCAGCGTGAACATGTAGCTGAGCACGGTCAGACCCAGCGCGATCGAGATCGGCATGCCCGTGAGCATCAACGACAGCAGAAGGGCGAAAACCACGGCGACGCGCAGGCCCTGCGGCAGCGTGATCACGTGAGCCGAATGGGCGAAGCACAGGGCGACGATCAGGACCGGCAACAACATCACGACCCAGCCGAGCGGGCTGCGTTCGTCGCGGGCGACCTGGCTGCGCGTCACCGGGGCCGGATGCACCGGGTCCGCCACTTCGATGCCCTCGACGCCGGCCATGTCGTGATGGGGCAGCTCGCCGGTGCGATAGAAGGACCAGGCGACCTGGAGGAAGCGGAAGCACATCAGCCCGGAGCCGAGCGGGATGGTGAGATACACTATCCACATCGGCGCTTCGAGATCGTTCGACTGCTGGCCGGTCTGCCACATCTGGCCGACGAACGCGGCCCCGAAATAGCACACGATGGCCGTGAAAAAGGCGCCGCAGAGAAGACCGAAGGTGATGACGCGGCGGCGCGATCCGCCGGGCAGCACATTGACCAGCACGTCGACGCCGACATGGATGCCGGTGCGCACGCCATAGGCCGCACCGAACTTCGCCATCCAGATGAACATATAGATGCAGAGCTCTTGCGCCCAGGACAGGTCCACGGCAGCAAGCCAGACGAACGCCGCTCGTGCGGGCACGGCGAGGAAGGCCAGGTTGCGGGCTTCCGCCCATTTGGCGATATCGATCGACAGGCCGGCGCCGTAGCGGTGCAGCACGGCGACGAAGATGAGCGACGTCGCAGCCGCGATGAGCGTCGCGATCAGCCACTCCTCGAGATGATCGAGAAAACGATTCAGCACACGCAGCAACTTGATCCCCCCAGCATCGGCTCGTCATTCAAGAGCGAAACGGCCGGGAGTGCGATCACCCCCGACCGTCGGTATTGTTCTTCGCAGGGCGCGGCCGTCAGTTCATCTTGACGTCGAGTTCCTTGGCGATGAGATCGAGCACCTCCTGCCCGACCCGGCCCTTCGCCCATTTGTAGGTCGGCTGCATCGCCTCCTGCCACGCCTTGCGGTCGGCGTCGGTCAGGTAATGCAGCGTGGTCTTGCCCGTCTTCTTGATCTCGGCGAGCGCGTCCTCGTTCTCCTGGCGCGCGATCGAGTTGGTGTAGTCGGTCGCCTCGTTCATCGCCTTGTCGAGCTGGGCGCGGATATCGGGCGGCAGGCCGGACCAGAATTTCGAGTTGACGATCACGGCATATTGCAGATGCGCGTGATAGGACACGGTGATGTCCTTCTGCACCTCGTAGAATTTCTGCGTCCAATAATTCGACGCCGTGTTCTCGCAGCCGTCGACCACGCCCGTCTGCAAGGCCTGATAGACTTCGGAGAACGCCATGATCTGCGGGATCGTGCCGACCAGGCGGAAATACTGGTCGGCGACCTTCGATCCCGAGATGCGGAACTTCAGTCCCTGAAAATCCGTCGGCTTCACCAGCGGACGATTGGAGGAAACCATGTGGAAGCCGTTGTCCCAATAAGCGAGGCCGGTGATACCCTTGGCCTCGAGCTTCTGGAACAGCCATTTGCCGACCGTGCCCTTCATCGCGTTGGCATAGGTCTGGTCGTCCTTGAACAGCCAGGGCAAGTCGAGCGCCTCGAACTCCTTGATGCCGAGGGGCGCGAATTTCGCGGTCGAGGGCGCGAGCATGTGCACCGAGCCGAGCTGGAGCGCCTCGATCTCCTCCTTGTCCTTGTAGAGCGTGGAGTTCGGGTAGACTTCGACCTTGACCTTGCCGTCGGTGTACTTCTCGGCGAGCTCCTTGAACTTCAGCGCGCCCTTGCCCTTTGGGGTGTCGTTGGCGACGACGTGGCTGAATTTGATGATGGTCGGGCTCTGGGCCTGGGCGACAGCAGGGGCCATGAGAACAGCCGCAGCGGCGACCGCAAGGAGCAGCTTGCGCATGAAGTAACCTCCCAACAACCTCTAAAACCGGGTCTTTTTTGTTTTCCGATTTCAGTAGTGGCAGCAATCCGCCACCCGAACAACTAGACCTAAGCCCAATTTGCCGCAGCCAAGCTATCTTGACGGCTGTCGTTGACGCAACCCGGCACCCGCGCTCGTATCGGGGAGCGAGCGCTTATGTCGCATTGCGGCAATGCACTCAGCCCTTGCGCTGGGCGACCATGAACAGACGCCGGAACGGGAACAGCGTCTGCCCCGCCGCATTCTTCGGGTACGCCTTCGCCACCCGCATCCCGTAGGCCGCCTCAAAGGCAGCCTTCTCGTCGCCCGTCAGCACGTCGAGATAGCGCGTCAGCCAGGTGCCCTTGGTCCATTCCTTCACCGGGTTCTCGCCTTCGAGCACCTGAAGATATTCGGTCTCCCAGATGTCGATATTGACCGACATCGGCGCAAGAAGATCATGGTAGAAGGCCGGCCCCTCGACCGGCGACGGGGTGACGAGATGCTCGACCTTGGGCCGCCAGGGTCCGTTCAGGGCGGTCTCGCCGATCAGCACATGCGAGGGGGCCAGAAAGTTGCGCGGCATCTGCACCGCGAGCATGCCGCCGGGCACGACCTTCTCCATCACTGACGGGAAGAGTGCCGCATGATTGGGCAGCCAGTGCAGTGCGGCATTGGAATAGATCAAGTCATATCGCTTGGCCGGTCGCCACTGGCCAAGGTCTTCATGGGACCATTGCACGTCCGGCGCCGCCTTGCGGCCGGCGGCAACCATCTCCGCCGAGCCCTCGACGCCGGTCACCGTCGCATCCGGCCAGCGCTCCCTGATCAGCTTGGTGACGTTGCCCGCGCCGGCGCCGAGATCGGCGATCTCGCGCGGCGCAAAATCCGGAATCCGCATCAAGAGGTCGACAGCGGGCCGGAGCCGGTGGCCGGAGAACTTCAGATATTGCTGCGGATCCCAGACCATCGTCTCAGCCTTTTCTTTTTCGTGTTTCCTTCAACGTGGCTCTTGGTTACCACTGCTCGTCCCGCTCAGGCAATTCGTCCTGACAGGGACGGGCAGGAAACGAACCGCAACAAGAAACCAAACAAGAGAGCGTGCGACCATGGACCTCGGGCTCAAATCGAAAACCGCTGTCGTCACCGGAGCGAGCGTCGGCATCGGCCGCGCCATCGCCAAGGGCCTGGCCGCCGAAGGCGTGCGCGTGGTCGGCGTGGCGCGGCGCACCGACCTGCTCGCCGAGCTGGTGCAGGAGGTCGGCGGCGGATTGATCACGCCGTTCGAGCAGGACGTGATGGCCAAGGACGCGGCAGAGAAGATCGCAGCCTTCGCGCTGAAGGAGCTCGGCCATGTCGACATCCTCGTCAACAATGCCGGCGGCAGCCGTCCCCTTCCCGTCGATGCGCCCGACAGCAAATGGGACGAAGCGATCGCGCTGAATTTCACCAGCTACCGCCGCATCGCGCATGCGCTGCTGCCGCAGATGATCGCGCGCAAATGGGGCCGCATCGTCAACATCACCGGCAAGTCCGAGCCGGAAGGGCTGAACGCCGCCTTCGCGGCAAAGGCCGCCGTGCACGCCTGGGCCAAAGGCCTGTCGCGCGAGATCGGCGAGCACGGCATCACCATCAACTGCATCCCGCCCGGCCGCATCATGAGCGAGCAGATCCGCCGCAACTATCCGCCGGACTATCGCGAGCGCTTTGCCGAGGAAGAGATCCCGGTCGGCTATTGGGGCGAGCCGGAGGACCTCGCAGCGCTCGCGGTATTTTTGGCGTCACCGGTAGCGCGGTACATCACGGGGACGGTGATCCCGGTGGATGGGGGGTTACGGAGGTATCAGTTTTAGGGCGGGGGCTGCTGAAGCCG
Source organism: Bradyrhizobium sp. CCBAU 11386 (assembly GCF_028128955.1). Classification (NCBI taxonomy): domain Bacteria; kingdom Pseudomonadati; phylum Pseudomonadota; class Alphaproteobacteria; order Hyphomicrobiales; family Nitrobacteraceae; genus Bradyrhizobium; species Bradyrhizobium sp. CCBAU 11386. The sequence goes on along the minus strand of NZ_LBKA01000187.1, from coordinate 303 downwards.
ATCGGGTCGCGAACGCGGGCAGTGTCCGATCTGCTCCCGGAAGCTGACAGCGTTAGCTCGCTCTGGCGAGTCGGCTATGGGGCCACTAGCCGACATCGGCACCCTCAACGGGACGGAGATACCAGGCGCGTTGGCCGGCTTCTGATTGATGACCAACTCGTATCCGCGCACTTGATCTTAGACAATGGTGCGAGCGGCGCCAGGCGGTACAGTTTTTAGAATGGCTATGGCAACCGTTCTCGTCGCGGCGATTCTCACCGCGCTCGCCACTGGGCTTGGCGCACTGCCATTCCTGTTCGTGCG
>NZ_LBKA01000186.1:0-27773 GCF_028128955.1 Bradyrhizobium sp. CCBAU 11386 | reverse complement strand
GTTGGGGAGATATTGTGCTTCCGCATCATTATTGCGAGCGCAGCGAGGCAATGACGGGACAGGCGTCGCCCGCCAGCTTCACCGCATGCGCAAAGTCCCAATAGAGCTTACGCGCCTTGGTGTAGAGCGGGCCCGGCTTCAGCTCGCGCTCGTCGATGCGAATCACGGGCGCGACCTTGGCGAAATTGCCGGTTGAAAAGATCTCGTCGGCGGCGAGGAAGTCGGCATAGCGCAGCGTCTTCTCGACCACGGTGACGCCGTCGTCGCGAAGCAGGCCGATGACGCGCTGGCGCGTGATGCCGTTGAGGAAGGTGCCGTTCGGCACCGGCGTGAAGACCACGGCGTCCCTGGCCATGAACACGTTGGAATTGCCGAACTCGGCGACATTGCCGAGCATGTCGAGCATCAGCGCGTTCTGGAAGCCGCGGGAAGCTGCCTCCGCCAGTGCGCGCGAATTGTTGGGATAGAGGCAGGCCGCCTTGGCCTCGACCGGCGCGCATTCGGCCGTCGGCCTGCGGAACGGCGACAGCGTGATGGCGTTGCCGACGGGTTTGGGCATCGGCGCCTCGTAGATGCACAGGCACCAGTTGGTGGTCTCGGGGTCGAACAGCACGCCGCCGCCCGCCCCGTTCTGCGCCCAGTACATCGGACGGATATAAAGCTCGGCATTCGCCGCGAAACGCGCGATGCCTTCGTTTGCGAGCGTGAGCCAGGTGCCGGCATCGACCACCGGCTTCAGGCCAAAGTTGATCGCCGATTGATTGGCACGGGCGACGTGACGGTCGAGATCGGGTGCGACGCCTTCGAACGCGCGCGCGCCGTCGAACACGACCGAGCCGAGCCAGGCCGCATGCGTGCGCGGGCCCATGATCGGCACATTGCCGTCGTGCCATTTGCCCTCGAAGAAGGTCCAGCTCGGCGAATATTCAATGGGTTTCTTGATCTCGGCCATGACCGGCCTCCCCTGAAAATATCCGGGCACTATTATCCCAATTTCTAAATGATTCCCTGCGGGGAATAACGCCCCTCCCCTGGAGGGGCCCCTCCAGGAGGGTAGGCATCGAGGCGAAATAACATTGAGGAGCAAACCGGATATAATGCCGGCCAGGTTACGGAGTCCTCGATGCCGCTCGATCCGCTCGCAAAGCGTTTGTTGACCATGATGGCTGCGGCTGGGCCGCAGGCGCGGAGCCGGCCGACCGTCGAGGCGCGGCGGCAGTCGCTGGCGAAGCTGATGCAGTTTGCGCGTGCTGACGCGCCTGACGTGACCGCGTCCGACGGCACACTGCCCGGCCCCGGCGGAGAGCTTCCCTATCGGCTGTATTCGCCCGCAAGCGCCAGCGAGCGCGCGCCGGGCTTCGTGTTCTTTCATGGCGGCGGCCTGGTCGCCGGCAGCATCGCCACGCACGACCGCATCGCGGCCGCGCTTGCGCATGCCACCGGCTGCCGCCTGGTCTCGGTCGACTACCGCCTCGCGCCGGAGCACAAATTCCCCGCCGCGGTGGACGACGCGATCGCCGCCACCGAATGGGTCGCGCGCGAAGCGTCGTCCCTCGGCATCGACGCCGAACGCATCGTGGTCGGCGGCGATTCCGCCGGCGCTACGCTCGCCGCGATCGTGTGCCAGGAGGCGCTGCAGAACGCCGGCCTCTCCATCGTCGCGCAATGCCTGATCTGCCCGGTGCTGGATTTCGAGGAGACCTCGCCTTCGCGCGAGGCGTTCGCCGAGGGCCATCTGATCGATCGCATCACGATCGAAGCCGATCTCGCCGACTATCTGCCCGGCGACATCGACGCCGCCGATCCCCGCATCTCACCGCTGCGCGCGACACGCCTGGCGGGGCTGCCGACCGCGATCATCCATACCGCCGAGTTCGACCCGATGCGCGACGAAGGCAATGCGTATGCGCGCAAGCTGCTCGCCGCAGGCGTCGCCGTCGAGCACGTCTGCCATGACGGCATGGTCCACAATTTCCACGCCATGGGCGCGATCCTGCCGCAGGCGCAGCTCGTGTTGTCGCAGATCGGCGAACAGGTGCGGCGGGCGGTGGAGACGTAAAAGCGCGAATCACATGCGCGCATCGAGCACAGCGCGTGCCGCCACGACATATTCCGGCCAATGCGCGTCCGCGTAACGTTCGGCCTGGCGCGCGCAGGTGACGTCGGGCGCGTGCGCTGCTGCGATCATGCGCGCGAAGCGCTCCTCGGCCACCGTCGTGTCGTCGGTCACGGGCGTCGGCGCCGCCGTGGCCATTGCGTTCGGAACGACGGCGAGCCCCGCGATTCCAGCGAGCAAGATGCGACGTGACGTCTTCATGGCTTTCATTCCCTATTATCTTGCACTTCGATCGTGAACGACGAATGCGTCGCCAGGGCGGCAGGGTAGCCTCGCGCGCCCGTCCGGTCCAGAACCCGCGGATACGTCCGGCTACTCCGGCACCGGCACGTCGAAGGTGTTGAGCGTGACCGAGACCATGCAATAGACGCCGACGAGATAGGACAGCTCGGCCGCGCCATGCTCGCCGAATTCCTTGACCGCGGCGCGCCAGGTCAGTTCCGGCAGCACGCCGCCGCCGACCAGCGCCGATGCGACGTCGTAGGCGACCGCCTCCTGCCTGGTGAGATCCACCGGCCGCTGCCCGGCGACGATGGTCGCGAGCTTCTCGTCGGAGAGGCCGCGCTGCTCGGCCACCAGCACATGGGCATAGAGCTCGTAGCCGGAACGGAAATGCGAGCCGGTGACGAGGATCGCGACCTCGCGCACCGGCGCCGGCAGCAGCGGGTTCGACGCGATCGCCTTGACCAGCTCCCACACCGGCTTGCCGAAGCGCGGCTCGCGGATCCAGGGATTCCAGGGCCCGAGCAGCGCGCCGTCGTCGCGCATGTTCACAAAGCCTTTAAAATGGTCCTTGATGCCCGTCCGCATGTCGTCATAGAGCGGCTTCTGTTCGTCGGTCAGATCCTTCGGATCGAGAATGGGAAGGCGCACGGCAGGATCTCCTCGTTGAGAAGCGGTGACGGTCGCGCGCGTGCGCACGCGTGGCAAGTGAAGTTGCCGTGACGACCGTGCAATTTTGCAAATGCCAGGGAGACGTCGACCAGAGCCCCGTTCCGATGGAATCGGAACGGGGCTCTGGATTCTTTATTTTGACGCGTTTTCTTTACGCGAACCGGTATCCACTTCGCTCGAAAACGCTCTATGAGGCCTCGGGGCTTCGTGCGCTCTGCGGATTGACGACGTCTTCGACCGCGAGTGCCAATGGCTGCCCGGTGTCGAGGAACGACGACAGGGATGCCTCGAACGGCGCCGGATCGAGGCCGCGTGCCTTCAGCCATGCGGGCTCATAATAGGTCTGCCGGTAGCGCTCGCCGGAATCGCAGATCAGCGTCACCAGCGCCCCTGTTACGTTCGCGTAGCGCATTTCCGAGGCGAGCCGGCACAGCGCCAGGAAATTGGTGCCGGTGGAGCCGCCGACCGCGCGGCGCAGCCGGCGCGAGAGCACGTTCATCGCCGCGATCGTTGCCGCATCCGGGATCTTCATCATGCGATCGACCACGCCCGGCACGAAGGACGGCTCGCAGCGCGGCCGGCCGACGCCCTCGATCAGCGACGGGCGGTCGCAAACATGGGAGCGGTCCTGCGTGCGGAAGCAATCGAAGAAGGCGGAATGCTCGACGTCGGCGACGCACAGCCGCGTCGGATACTGGCGGTAGCGCAAATATCGTCCGATGGTGGCCGAGGTGCCGCCGGTGCCCGCACCCATCACGATCCAGTCCGGCAGCGGACGCGGCTCGCCCTGCAATTGCGTGAAGATCGATTCGGCGATGTTGTTGTTGCCGCGCCAATCGGTGGCCCGCTCGGCGAAGGTGAACTGGTCCATGTAGTGGCCGTTCAGGCGGGTGGCGAGCGCGGCGGCCTCCGCATACAGCGCGCGGCCGTCGTCGATCAGATGGCAGTTGCCGCCATAATGCTCGATCGCGGCGATCTTCTCCGCCGAGGTCGTGCGCGGCATCACGGCATAGAAGGGCACGCCGATCATCTGCGCGAAATAGGCTTCCGACACCGCGGTCGATCCCGACGAGGCTTCGACGACGGGCGTGCCTTCGCGGATGTGGCCGTTGCAGAGCGCGTAGAGGAACAGCGAGCGCGCCAGCCGGTGCTTCAGGCTGCCGGTCGGATGCGTGGATTCATCCTTCAGATAGATGTCGATGCCTGATAGCGCCGGCACGATCAGCCGGATCAGATGCGTGTCGGCGGTGCGGCACTGGTCGGCCTCGATCGCGGCCACGGCCTCGTCCACCCAGCCGCGCCGATAGGCCGGTGCGACAGGATTTTGCTGACGGAAGGGAGGTGATTGCATCGAGGGAATCTCTCATGATGCGCATCGCGCATCAATAGCTCCCGCTCAGAACTCCAGCGGCGCGTTGTCGACGACCTCCTTCATCACGAAGAAGGTGCGGGTCTGGCGCACGCCGGGCAGCGCGATGAGCTGCTCGCCATGGATGCGGTTGAAGTCCTCCATGTCGCCGACGCGGATCTTGAGGAAATAGTCGAAGTCGCCGGCGACGAGGTGGCAGTCGAGCACGAATTTCAGTTTTGCGATCGCCTGCTCGAAGATGGCAAAGCTTTCCGGTGTCGAGCGGTCCAGCACGACGCCGACCATGACCAGGGTCCCCTTTGCCACCTTCTTCGGGGCAACCATGGCGCGCACAGTGGCGATGAAGCCGTCCTCGAACAGGCGCTGGGTGCGGCGGTGGCAGGTCGCGGGGCTGATCGCGACGGTTTCGGCCAGCTCGGCATTGCTGAGCCGGCCGTTATTCTGCAGCAATCTCAATATCTTAAGGTCAACGCGGTCGAGTCGGGATGGCATGGAAGAAGCTTCCGATATTGGATCGTTTTCTGAAAGAAATATTAGCTCAATTGCCAATCCCCGCAAGATAACATGCAATATTGGCGCAGCATTCGAGAGCACATTCCTTACCACGTATGCTAGTCGCTGCGGCCAGCTCAACACCAATCGGGATGACCTGACCATGCTGGAAAAATTCGCGCGCTATCCGCTGACCTTCGGCCCGACGCCCATCGAGAAGCTGGAGCGGCTGTCGAAGCATCTCGGCGGCAATGTCGAGATCTATGCCAAGCGCGAGGACTGCAATTCCGGCCTCGCCTATGGCGGCAACAAGCTGCGCAAGCTCGAATACATCATCCCGGATGCGATCGCCTCGAACGCCGACACGCTGGTCTCGATCGGCGGCGTGCAGTCCAACCACACCCGCATGATCGCCGCCGTCGCCGCCAAGATCGGCATGAAGTGCCGCCTGGTGCAGGAAGCCTGGGTGCCGCACGAGGACGCCGTCTATGACCGCGTCGGCAACATCATGCTCTCGCGCATCATGGGTGCCGACGTGCGCCTGGTCGATGACGGCTTCGACATCGGCATCCGCAAGAGCTGGGAGCAGGCGATCGAGGAGGTGAAGGCCGCGGGCGGCAAGCCTTACGCGATTCCCGCCGGCGCCTCCGTGCACAAATATGGCGGGCTCGGCTATGTCGGCTTCGCCGAGGAAGTGCGCAAGCAGGAAGCCGAGCTCGGCTTCAAGTTCGACTACATCGTGGTCTGCACCGTCACCGGCTCGACCCATGCCGGCATGCTGGTCGGCTTCGCCGCCGACGGTCGCGCGCGAAAGGTGATCGGCATCGACGCCTCGTTCACGCCGGCGCAGACCAAGGCGCAAGTGCTTTCGATCGCGCAGAACACGGCCAAGCTCGTCGAGCTCGGCAAGGACGTCGTTGCAGACGACGTCGTGCTGATCGAGGACTACGCCTATCCCGCCTATGGCGTGCCGTCGGAAGAGACCAAGGAAGCGATCCGCCTCACCGCGCGTCTCGAGGCCATGATCACCGACCCCGTCTACGAGGGCAAGTCGATGCAGGGCCTGATCGACCTGACGCAGAAGGGCTATTTCGAGAAGGGCGCGAAGATCCTCTACGCCCATCTTGGCGGCGCGCCGGCGCTCAACGGCTACGGCTACGCGTTCAGGAATGGCTGAGATAGCCCTGCTCGCGCCTCCTCACCGGTGTCGTCCCGGGCAAGCGTAAGCGCAGACCCGGGACCCATAACCACAGGATTGCGTTTGGCGGAGACTCTCAGTTACCAGCTTACCATAACCACATCGTCCTGTGGTTATTGATCCCGGATCTGCGCGCGCTTTGGGCGCGCTTGTCCGGGATGACGGTGGAGATATCAGCTCGCCCCTTACCGCGTCCTGATCAGCCGCAGCAGCTCATCGCCGTAATGCTCGAGCTTCTTGTCGCCGATGCCGGGCACGTTGCGGAGCTCGTCCAGCGTGGTCGGCCAGGCCCGCACGATGCCGTCGATGGTGGCATCGTGCAGCACGACATAGGCCGGCACGCCGCGTTCACGCGCGACATCCGAGCGCCAGGAGCGCAGCCGCGCGCGCAGCTCGGGATCGACGTCGCCTTGCGGGGCGCTTGCGGCAGGCGCGAGATCGCCGCGGCGGGATTTGGCGCGGCTGGAACGGATGCGGGTGCCGGGCGCCTCCTCGCGCAGCCACACCTCGGTCTCGCCGCGTAGCACGCCGCGTGCGGAGTCCGTCAGCTTCAGCGCGCCATAGGCTTCACTGTCGCTCTGCAAATGGCCCATCGCCACGAGCTGCCGCAGCACCGTGCGCCACTGCTTTTCGTTGAGCTCGCGCCCGATGCCGAATACCGACAGCTTGTCGTGGCCGAACTGCGTGACCTTCTCGGTCAGGCGACCGATCAGCACGTCGATCAGGTGCATTGCGCCGAAACGCTGGCCGGTGCGATAGACGCAGGAGAGCAGTTTTTGCGCCAGCACCTTGCCGTCGCGCATCTTCGGCGGCGTCAGGCAATTGTCGCAATTGCCGCAGGTTTCGCCGTGCACGATCTCGCCGAAATAGGCGAGCAGCCGCCTGCGCCGGCACTGCGCGGTCTCGGCGAGCCCGACCAGCGCGTCGAGCTTGCCGATCGACACGCGCTTGAAATCGTCCGAGCCGCTGGACTCGTCGATCATGCGGCGCTGCTGCACGATGTCGGAGAGGCCGTAGGCCATCCATGCCGCGGACGGCTTGCCATCGCGGCCGGCGCGTCCCGTCTCCTGGTAATAGGCCTCGATGCTCTTGGGCAGATCGAGATGCGCGACGAAGCGCACGTCGGGCTTGTCGATGCCCATGCCGAAGGCGATGGTCGCCACGATGACGATGCCGTCCTCGTTGAGGAAGCGGTCCTGGTTGCGCGAGCGCACGCTGCTGTCGAGCCCGGCGTGATAGGGCAGCGCGGCAATGCCAGCATCGTCGAGCGCGGCGGCGACCTCCTCGACCCGGTTGCGCGACAGGCAGTAGACCACGCCGGCGTCGCCCGCATGGCGCTCCCGGATGAATTCCTTGAGCTGCGACACCGCATTGCGCTTGTCGACGATCTCGTAGCGGATGTTGGGGCGGTCGAAGCTGGAGACGAATTGCGGACTGCCCCCAAGCTGGAGACGTTCGACGATCTCCTTCCGCGTCAGCTCGTCGGCGGTTGCGGTCAGCGCGATGCGTGGCACCTCGGGGAACCGCTCGGCGATGATGGAAAGGCCGACATATTCGGGCCGGAAGTCGTGGCCCCATTGCGAGACGCAATGCGCCTCGTCGATGGCGAACAGCGCCACCTTGGCCTGTGCCAGCATCGACAGGCAGCGCGGCGTCACCAGCCGTTCCGGCGCGACATAGAGCAGGTCGAGATCGCCCGCGATCAGGCGCCGCTCGATGTCGGAGGCTTCCTGCGGCGTCAGCGACGAGTTCAGCGCGGCGGCGTTGACCCCGGCCTCGAGCAGGCCGGCGACCTGGTCGCGCATCAGCGCAATCAAGGGCGAGACCACGATGCCGCAGCTTTCGCGCAGCAACGACGGCAGCTGGTAGCACAGCGACTTGCCGCCGCCGGTCGGCATCAGCACCAGGCAATTGCCGCCATCGGTGACGTGCCGGATGATCTCGCCCTGCGCGCCGCGGAACCCCGGCAGGCCGAACACCGAATGCAGCACCGACAGCGCGTCGCGGCCGTTGGCCGGCGCGGGCAGCGGAGCGGTGGAAGGGACGTTCATGAGTGTGTCGGAGGCCGTGGGATTCGTCACAAGGCCAGTCGCATGCTGGCGCGGGCGTGGCAAGACTGTTTGCGCGGCTTGCACCGCTGCTTCCACTCCCTCTCCCCGTTCTTACGGGGCCGCGACGCGCTTCGCCCGCGCTGAGAGGGTTGGGGTGAGGGGCTTCTCTCCACATATCAGGCCGCCGATGAACCTGTACCCCCTCACCCGGATCGCATCTATCGATGCGATCCGACCTCTCCCCGCAAGCGGGGAGAGGTAAAAAAGCTACGCCCCGATCCTTCGCAGCGCCTCTGCGACGGTCACGATCGGCATGTCGCGCTTGGCGGCCGCCTCCAGCGCGTGGCGCATCAGCTGTGGCGTGCAGCCATAGGGACTCGGCGCGTGCGCGACGTCATGGCCGTAGAAGATGAGCCATCCGCCGCTCTCGACCGCCTCGTCGAAATAACGATTGACGCCCGCCGTATCGATCTCGCAATCGACCAGCGGCGAGGCGCGCAGGAACTGGAGGTCGATGACGTCGCGATTGACGCCGGGCAGAATGCCGCGCGCCGAGCGGAAGGTTCTTGCGAGCTGCGGCTTGCGCCAGATCGAGGCGAGGCCGTACGGATAGGCGAAATTCTCCAGCGTGATCGAGGAATCGATGGCGCGGAGATGGCTGCGGTTCCGTTCGATCTCGCGGGTCATGGCGGCCCCGTCGAGATTGACCGCGCACTGGTGCGAAAAGGTGTGGCAGGCAATCTCGTGACCGGCACGGTGAAGCCGCACGATCGCGTCGTTCGACAGCCCATGCCAGTGATCCGACGGCCGGTCGATCAGGCTGCCGGCGATGTAGTAGGTGCCGCGGCCGCCATGCGCTTCGAGGAGCGAGGCGCCCTCGCCGGCGGCACTATCGGGGGCATCGTCGAAGGTGAAGCTCACCATCGGCGCGTGCGCGGGCAGCCGGTGCGGCGCGGCACGGAAATGCCGGGCGAGCCGATTGCTCACGCGTCCCTGGAGTGCCGACCACACGACTGCGTTTCCTGTGATTCCGTATTTCTCTACTGAAACATTCGCGTGCCGGTTGAGGCAAGCTTAACGCTTGGGTAATCCTAACGCGGAACCAACGCCCTTGGGCTAGCGCGCAAGGACCGCGGCCTCGGCTTCCGCACCGAGATATTGCAGCCAATTGCGGAATAGTGCCGCCGCCGTGCTGCCGGCGGCGATATCAGCGCGCAAGTTCAGCGCCGGCAGGTCATTGGTCAGCGCCGGATGGCGCTGGTGTCTCGCCTGCTTCTCGAAGCGCACCAGCTTCTCTTCCGTCGCTGCGTCAAAATAGCTCACGGGCAAATGCGGATAATTCTCGCGCTCACGCGCGAGGTAACGGCCGACGTCGCGCAGATATTCGCGCTGAAGCGACAATGCGTCATATTCGGGATGGCCCTGGAAGAACACGAAGCGGCTGGCATATTGGCGGACGAAGACGTCGACGCCGGCCAGCGCCGACCGTGTCAGCACCCGATAACCGGCCTGATCGAGGTCGCTCTCGACAATCTCGTTCAGGCGCGAATGCGAAACCTTGAGCGGCGCCGGCACGGCATGCGTCAGCGGATCGCTCGTGACGGCCTCGCAGTCGAAGATGCCGTGACACTTGGCCGGCAACCGTCGCCGCGCGATGCCGTCGAGGTGCAGGACTGCGGCATGCGCGGCAAGGCATGACCAGATCGTCGAGCGCGTGTTGGCCTTGGCCCAGTCGACCAGATCGGTGAGGTCGCGCCAGTACGGCTCCTGATCGAGCTCGGGCGCGACCGGCTCGGCGCCGGTCACGATCAGCCCGTCGAATCGCTGACGCTTGAGATCCGCGAGATCGGAATATTCGCTCTCGACGTGCCATTTCGCTTCGGGCGAGCGCTTGACCGAGGGCAGCGAGAAGCAGTGGAAGCGAATGCGGCGCGGGCCCGCGGCGGCCTGGAGCAGCTTCATGAACTGCCGCTCGGTCGCCTTCAGCGCCGGATCAGGCATGTTGTTGATCAGCCCGATGGTGAGCTCGGCGCCGGCATGCTCGCGCGCCGGATCGCCCTCGGCCGGCACCAGCGCCGGGCTCGATATGCCATGATCCCTGTCGATCAGGATCGTCATCGGGGCCGTCGCCTACTCCGCGGCCTGGAGGCGCGACGACGGACAGGCTTTCTCCAACGCCTGGTCGATGTCCTCGATGATATCGGCGGCATGCTCGATGCCGATGGACAGGCGGATCGTCTCCGGCAGCACGCCGGCAACGCGCTGCTGCTCCGCCGACATCTGGCGGTGCGTGGTCGAGGCCGGATGGCAGGCCAGCGACTTGGCATCGCCGATATTGACGAGGCGCGTGATCAGCTTCAGCGCATCGTAGAAGGTCTTGCCGGCTTCCATGCCGCCCTTGATGCCGAAGGTGAACAGCGAGGAGGCGTTGCCGTCGAGATATTTCTGGACCAGCGGATAATAGGGGCTGTCCGGGAAACCCGTGTAATTGACCCAGGCGACGCGCGGGTCGGTGCGGAGGAATTCGGCGACCTTGCGCGCATTCTCGACGTGGCGCTCCATGCGCAGCGCCACGGTCTCGATGCCCTGGAGCAGCAGGAAGGCGTTGAAGGGCGAGAGCACCGAGCCCATGGTGCGCTGATAGACGCTGCGCGCGCGCTCGATATAGGCGGTCCTGCCGAAGCGCTCGGCATAGACGAGGCCGTGATAGGAGGCGTCCGGCTTGTTATAGGCGGGGAAGCGGTCGGCGTATTTCGCCCAGGGGAAGTTTCCGGAATCGACGATGGCGCCGCCGAGCGTGGTGCCGTGGCCGCCCAGGAACTTGGTCAGCGAATGCACGGCGATGTCGGCGCCGTAGTCGAACGGCTTGAGCAGGATCGGGGTTGCGACCGTGTTGTCGACGATCAGCGGCACGCCGTGGGCGTGTGCGATGTTCGCCAATGCCTCGATGTCGCAGACATTGCCGGCGGGATTGCCGATGGTCTCGGCGAACACCGCACGGGTGTTCTCGTCGATCAGTTTTTCGATCGCATCCGGCTTGTCGCTCTCGGCGAAGCGGCCGGTGATGCCCTGGCGCGGCAGAATGTGCGAGAGCAGCGTGTGCGTGGTGCCGTAGAGCTGCGGCACGGACACGATGTTGCCGCCGTGATCGGCGACGTTGACGAAGGCGAAATGCAGCGCCGCCTGGCCGGTCGCGACCGCAAGCGCACCGACGCCGCCTTCGAGCTGGCTGATGCGCTTCTCCAGCACCGCGCTGGTCGGATTGGCGATGCGGCTGTAACGGAAACCCTCGGCCTCGAGATTGAAAAGGGCCGCGCCGTGATCGGCGCTGTCGAATGCGTAGGCCGCGGTCTGGTAGATCGGCACGGCAACCGCGTGCGTTGTGGCTTCGGGCTCATAGCCGGCGTGAATAGCGATCGTCTCGTTGCGCATCGTGCCACCTCCGCGTGGAGCGGGCCGCACTTATTGGCCTGTATGAGGCATGTGCGTTGTCCGCCGTCCTCGTGTTAGAGGCGGGTGGTAAAGCGGGCAATAATTCGTCTAGAGATCGAGGAAGTAACCCTAACGGTTGTTGGTCAATTGGCTAAAATTCGCATCAAATTGGATTAACAAATTCATACGCCTTGGCGCGAAGCGCCGGATGAGGGGTATCTATCCATACGGCTAGATGTGCTTGTGGGGAGAGCCCCCTCACCCGCTCGCCGCTTTGCGGCGAGCCACCCTCTCCCACAACAAGGGGAGAGGGTGAGAGTACTCTCTACTCCATCGTCTCCCAGAGGCGATGGACCAGCACGCCCGCGCGCTTCTCGATCGCCGCTGCGGCATCGAGCGCGAGGTCCTCGCGATAGCGCCCGGTGATGAGCTGCACGCCGATCGGCTTGCCCTCGTGCAGCGCCACCGGGACCACCGCGCCCGGCAGGCCCAGCACGTTGATCGCGGAGATGAAGCGTATCCCGCCCCAGAACACCTCCTGCACGCGCTCGGCGCTGACCGTGTCGTCGCGCGGGCCCGGCGTCGGACTGACCGTGGTCGGCGCCAGCACGACCGGATAGTCCTCGAAGAACAGCTGCCAGGCGCGGATGTGGCCGTTGCGCGCGGCCGTCGCCTGCATCCAGGCCTTGAGATCGAGCACGTTGGCCTTGGTCTTCATGCCGTTCCACGCCTTGTGGAAATCCTCGGTCGTGACCTTCAGCATCGCGGCCTCCTGCATCACCATCGTCTCGTTGGTGATGATGTCGCACCAGGTCTGCCAGACGCCGTTGATGTCGGGCACCTCGACCTCGCTGACGCGATAGCCGGAACGCTCGAGGTGATCGGCGGCCTTGCGCAGCGCTGCCGCGACGGACGGATCGACGTCCATGTCGTCTGGGATCTTCGCCAGCGCGACCTTGATCGGTCCCTTCGGCTTCGGCCCGACCAGCGGCGCCGGCACCCACCAGGGATCACGCGGATCGCGCTGGCTCATCACCTCCAGCGCAAGGCGGATGTCGGCGACGTGGCGGGCGAGCGGCCCCTGCGCCGACATCAGATGCGCCAGCATCGGCCGCTCGGCCGTTGCGCTTCCGTTGAAGGCGGGGATGCGGCCCTGCGTCGGCTTGATGGTGGCAACGCCGTTGCAATGCGCCGGCCAGCGCAGCGAGCCGCTGATGTCGTTGCCATGGGCGATGGTGCCGATGCCGGCGGCCACCGCCGAACCCGCGCCGCCCGAGGAGCCGCCGCAGGTGATATCGGGGTCCCAGGGGTTCAGCGTCAGCCCATGCAGCGGATTGTCGGTGAAGCCGCGGAACGAGAATTCCGGCGTGTTGGTGAGACCGATGACGATCGCGCCGGCCTTCTTCAGGTTGCGCACAACCGGCGCATCCGATGGCGCGATGAGGTCCTTGTTGGCGGGCACGCCGTTGAAGTTCGGCCGGCCTTGGTAATCGACGTTTTCCTTGATGGTGATGGGCACGCCGTGCAGGAGGCCGAGCTCGCCGCCCTTGGCGCGCTGCTTGTCGGCCGCATGCGCAGCCTTCAGCGCTTCCTTGCTGAGATCGACGACGACCGCATTCAGCCTGGGATTGACCGCGCGCATCCGATCCAGATGCGCCTCGACGGTCTCGACCGCGGAGATTGCGCCGTTGCGGATCGCGGCCGCGGTGTCGACCGCAGACCATTGCCAGACCGGTCCCTTGGGACGGCGCGCCGTGGCCGATTTGCGCGGGGCAGCCTTCTTGACTGTCTTCTTCGCAGGTTTCGCAACGGCGCCCTTGCGGGTGGTGGACTTCTTGCTCGAGGTCTTCGTTACTTTCCTTGAAACATTTTTCTTCTTGCTCGCCGTCTTCTTCGCCACGCCGCATCTCCTGAAATTGCGCCGCGGAGGTTATGGAGATCACGCGACCGTGTACAGGCGCGTTTCTGCATGGCGCGTTGTCGCGACGCTCTGTCACGGCCCCGGAGCGAGAGACGCTCGTGAACCTTTGCGCCCGCTGTCTTGACCCATATAGAGGTTGAATGGTGGAACAAACGACCGCTGAGATTGCGGCATAACGACCAGGTTTTTTGACGCAGCTATTTTGACATCGGCAGATTGGAGCATTTTCCATGCTCACAGAATTCGACGGCGGATACGGCGAACAGCCCTTTCGCGATCTGTGCGCCAACTACCCCGGCGCTGAAGCCTACGATCCCCACGACTTCCGGATTGAATGGGGACCGATCTTTCACCGCGGCCGGCTCGACGGATCGGCGCGCGTGCTCATCGTCGGCCAGGATCCCGCCCAGCACGAGACCATCGTGCGCCGGATCCTGGTCGGCACCGCGGGCCGCCGGACCCAGGGCTTTCTGGCCAAGCTCGGCATCACGCAGAGCTACGTGATGGTAAACACCTTCCTGTACAGCGTTTACGGCCAGAGCGGCGGCTCCAAGCACAAGAACGAGCCTGGCATCGTCGAATATCGCAACAAATGGTTCAAGGCCGTGCTGGGCCCCGGCAACATCGAGGCTGTCGTCTCGCTCGGCGGCCTCGCGGACGAGGCCTGGAAAGCCTGGCTCAAGAGCTCCGACGGCGCGGCCTACAAGACCCTCGCGTATCAGCACATCACGCACCCGACCTGGCCGGAAAGCTCCGCGCATGATTCCGCGACGCAGGCCGCGAATACCAAGATCATGCTGACCAAATGGAATGCCGCCCTCGCCGCGCTGGCGCCTGAGGTCAAGCATCCCGACGTGCCGACGGCACTCGTGCCGTATGGCGACGCCTTCAGGCCGTCCGAACTCGTCGACATCATTGCAAAAGATCTTCCGGCGGGACTGCCGGCCTGGATGCGTGGAGACACGCCGTGGGCCGTGCGCCAGGGCGCTGACGCTGCAACCAAGCGGCGCACGATCACGATCACCATTCCCGATGGGGTGATTCCATGAGCCCGGCCGCAAGCCCGAAGCGATGGGCGCTGACCGGCCGGATCGTGACGATGGCCACTGAGGGCGACGTCATCAAGAACGGGACGATCTTCATCGAGGATAATCGGATCGCCGCGATCCTGCCCAAGGGACAGCCGGCCCCAACGGGCTTCGAGGCCGTCGCCGCGGTGGCCACCGGCGGCACCATCTATCCCGGCCTGATCGAGCTGCACAATCACCTCAGCTACAACATCCTGCCGCTCTGGCGCGTGCCGCAACTCTTTGGCAATCGCGACCAGTGGCAGAACGCCAAATCGTACAAGACGTCCGTGACCGGCCCCATGAGCGCGATCGCTCTTGCCGACGACGGCTCGCTGCTGCCGGCCCTGGTTCGCTATGTCGAAGCCAAATGCCTGGTCGCGGGAACGACGACGAGCCAGGGGATCACGCTGTCGAACTGGAGCGGCACGATCCACAAATACTACAAGGGGGCGCTACGCGCGGCCGAGATCGGAAGCCCGCCCGATCTTCCGCGGGCACACTCCAAGATTCCCGACATCGATGCCGAGGATTGGGCGAAGTTCGACAACGAGCTCAAATCGTCGGCGTGCTTCCTGCTCCATCTCAGCGAAGGCATCGACGCCAAGGCGCACAGCCACTTCCTCGCCTTGCGCAACTCCTCAGGCGACTGGGCGATCGAGCCGTCGCTGGCCGGCATTCATTGCACGGCGCTCGATGCGACCGACTTCGGAACGATGGCCGAAAACCATGCCAAGGTCGTGTGGTCGCCCCTGAGCAATCTGCTGCTCTATGGCAAGACGACCGACGTCGTCGCCGCGCGCACGGCAGGCCTCACCATCGCGCTGGGCTCGGACTGGTCGCCCTCCGGCAGCAAGAACCTGCTGGGCGAGCTGAAGGCGGCGAAGGTCGTATCCACGCATTTCAATCTCGGCTTCAGCGACTACGACATCGTCGCGATGGCGACGCGCAATCCCGCCGCGATCCTGAAATGGGATGGAAAGTTAGGGACGATCGCCAAGGGCAAGTTCGCCGATCTCCTGGTGGTGAAGGGAGTGACCGGCGACCCCTACGACCATCTGATCAAGTCGCGCGAGCAGGACATCGTCTTGGTCACGATCGGCGGACGGCCGCGCTACGGGACGAAGAAGGCCATGCAGCAAGCCGGCGGAAGCGGCGAGGCCCTCAAGATCGGGAAGAGCGCGCGGACGATCGATTTCACCTCGCCCGACCAGGATCCGGGGATCGAGAAGGTCACGCTGGCGGAGGCGACGAACCGCCTGGGCACCGCGCTCGGCAATCTCGGCACGCTGCAACCGCATAGCATCGCCATGAGCGCGGCGATCGCCAGCGGAACGGTGTCACGAACCGGATGGCGTCTCGCACTCGACGAGCAGTTCGGCAACAATGTCCAACTGCGCCCGCGGCTCGCCTATAACGGCGTCCGGACCGGCCCCGATCTGGCAGCGGTCGCAGCCGCCGCCGAGCCGCTGCATCCCATCAAGCTCGATGGTCTCACGGTGGCGGGCGATCCCGTCTTCCTGGACACGCTGAAGAGCGAACCCAACCTTCCCCAGGGAATAGGCGCGGCGATTGCCGCCTTCTATTAGCGATCCGTCACACCAGTGGCGGATTGAGCCGCGCAAAGCCCTCCTGGATGCGATAGGGATAATAGGGGTAGGGCGGCATCACGGCGCTCGCCTCGTCGAGTCGCTTGATCTGATCCGCGCCCAGCGTCCAGCCGACCGCACCGAGATTGTCGCGCAGCTGCGCCTCGTCGCGGGCACCGATGATCACGGAGGAGACGGTGGGGCGCGACAGCAGCCAGGCGATCGCGATTTGCGGCACGGTGCGGCCGGTGTCCGCGGCGATCGTATCCAGCACGTCGACAATGGCATAGAGCCGCTCTTCGTCCACGGGCGGCCCGAACTGCGCGGTCGCGTGCAAGCGGCTGCTCGCAGGAAGCGGTTCTCCGCGCCGGATCTTGCCGGTCAGCCGGCCCCAGCCGAGCGGGCTCCAGACCAGCGCACCGACGCCCTGGTCGTGCGCGAGCGGCATCAACTCCCACTCATAGTCGCGGCCGAGCAGCGAGTAATAGACCTGGTGCGCGACATAACGCGGCCAGCCGTGGTTGTCGGCGACGGCGAGCGACTTCATCAATTGCCAGCCGGCGAAATTGGAGACGCCGACATAGCGCAGCTTGCCGGAACGCACGAGCGTATCGAGGGTCGACAGCACCTCCTCGATTGGCGTGAACGCATCGAAGGCGTGGAGCTGGAGCAGGTCGATCGTATCGGTGCCAAGCCGCCGCAGCGCTGCGTCGACCGAGGTCAGCAGTCGCTGCCGCGACGAGCCGGCATCGAACGGGCCATCGCCCATCGGCAGGCTCATCTTGGTCGAGATCAGCACCTTGTCGCGGCGGCCCTTGATCGCAGCGCCGAGGATCTCCTCGGAGGCACCGTTCGAATAGACGTCGGCACTGTCGAACAAATTGACGCCGGCATCGAGGCAGATGTCGACCAGCTTGCGCGCCTCCTCAATGCCGCTGCGACCCCAGGCAGAGAATAGAGGGCCCTGGCCGCCGAAGGTGCCGGTGCCGAAGCTGAGGACGGGGACCTTGAGTCCGGACGCGCCGAGATTGCGGTATTCCATGATCGCGCTCCTATTCCGCCGGGCACGCCGCGACGACGGCCGTGGTACGGTCGAGCCGGAGGCTCCACAGCGCCAGCACGAGGCCGATCGCGGTGATGCCGGCCGCCACCAGCGGCAGCGCGGCGAGGCCGAGCCCGCGGTCGATGGTGACGCCACCGGCCCAGGCACCCAGCGCATTGCCGAGATTGAACGCGGCGATGTTGAGGCTCGAGGCGAGCGTGCGCCCGCTGGGGCCGGCCGCTTCCAGCACGCGAAGCTGGAGCGGCGCGACGGTTGCGAAGGCGGCGATGCCGAGCAGCAGGATCAGCGCGATGGCCGCGATCTTGACCGACAGCACCGCGGCAAGGCCAAGCAGCACGATGGCGAGCGCGGCGAGCGTGCCGATCAGGGCCCGCG
The DNA here is from genome assembly GCF_028128955.1 of Bradyrhizobium sp. CCBAU 11386. Lineage (NCBI taxonomy): Bacteria > Pseudomonadati > Pseudomonadota > Alphaproteobacteria > Hyphomicrobiales > Nitrobacteraceae > Bradyrhizobium > Bradyrhizobium sp. CCBAU 11386. The sequence goes on along the minus strand of NZ_LBKA01000186.1, from coordinate 10,206 downwards.
CCAGGCCGCGGTCGGCGAGCCTGCCGCCGGCGACATTGCCGATCGCAAGACCCGCGCCGAACACCAGCAGGATCGGCGAGACCGCAGCATCCGAAAAGCCGGTGAAACGCGTCAGGATCGGCTGGATATAGGTGAAGACGACGAACAGGCCGGCGAAGCCGAACACGGTCATGGCGAGGCCGAGCAGCACCTGCGGACGGCCGAGCACTGCGACCTCCTCGGCAAGCGAGACCGGCTTGTCGCCATTGCCGACATGGCCGGGCACGAACGCGGCCACCACGGCGAAGGCGATCACGCCGATCACCGTCACGGCCCAGAACGCCGCGCGCCAGCCGAGCATCAGGCCGAACCAGGCGCCGAAGGGCACGCCCAGAAGCGTCGCGACCGTGAGGCCGATGAACATGGTCGCGATCGCCGAGGCGCGCTTGTCCTCGGCGACGAGGCTGGTGGCCACCACCGAGCCGACGCCGAAGAAGGTGCCGTGGGCCAGCGAGGTCAGCACCCGCGCCGCCATCAACAATTCGTAGTTCGGCGCCAGCGCGCAGGCGGCGTTGCCGAGCGTGAAGATCGCCATCAGCGCCAGCAATACGGTTTTGCGCGGCATCCGCCGCGTCGCCAGTGTCAAGACCGGCGCGCCGACGAACACGCCGAGCGCATAACCGGAGATGAGCAGGCCCGCGACCGGCACGGAGACGTGCATGTCGGCAGCGACCTGAAGCAGCAGGCCCATGATGATGAATTCGGTGGTGCCGATGCCGAAGGCACCGGCGGTGAGCGCGAGAACGGCGGGAGGCATGCGGGACTCCGATGGATGGCACGAGCCACGCAGATAGCCGCGCTGCGGCAAAACCATTAGGATGTCCGCAATCCAATCATTTGTGACGTGAATTCAACATGGCCCGTTTCGACACCAACCGCTCCGCCGAGATGGAGGTCTTTGTCCGCGTCGTCGACCTGGGCGGGTTTACCCAGGCCGCGCGCAAACTGCGCCTGACGCCGTCGGGCGTCAGCAAGCTGATCTCGCGGCTGGAGGCACGGCTCGGCTCGCGGCTGATCAACCGCACCACACGCAAGCTCATGCTGACGGAGGAAGGCCAGGCGTTCTACCAGCGCGCCGTGCGTATCCTCGCCGAGATGGAGGAGGCCGAACGCGAGGCGGCCTCGGGCGCGGCACCGCGCGGCCGTCTCACCGTCAACAGCAACATCCCCTTCGGCATGCTGCACGTGATGCCGCTGATCCCGCGCTTCCTGGAAAGGCATCCCGACGTCACGCTCGATCTGGTGCTGACCGACACGCTGATCGACCTGATGCAGGAGCGCGCCGACGTCGCCATCCGCGTCGGCCCGCTGCGCGCCTCGCGCCTCGTCGCGCGAAAGCTTGGCACCAGCCGCATGGTCGTGGTCGGCGCACCGAATTATCTCGCCCGCTTCGGCACACCGAAGATTCCGGCGGATCTCGCCGATCACCGCGGCATCGGCTGGACCTTTCCGCGCTCGATTCGCGGCTGGCAATTCAAGCGCGGCGACCGCACCGAGGAAGCGGTCCCGCCGCCGGCCGCCCGCGCCAGCGACGGCGAAGCCGCCCGCCGCCTCGCACTCGGCGGCGTGGGCCTTGCCCGCCTCGCCCTCTTCCACATCGGCCCCGACATCGAATCAGGCCGCCTCGTCCCGGTCTTGCAGCACTACAATCCCGGCGACCGCGAAGACATCCACGCCGTCTATGTCGGCCACACCGCACCGCTCCCCGCGCGCGTCCGAGCGTTCATCGATTTTCTGGCCGAGCACGTGCGGGTGAGCGACCCGGGGCTCAAGCGCGCGGGGGATGGGAGGTGGAAACTGGTGGGATGAGGCTGATGGCGGAGGGAGAGAATCTGTAAAAAAACTTGCTCGACCGCTGCGCCTCAGGTGCTCTCGATAGGCGAGAGGGACGGGATTTCCCGGCCTCTCCGCGTACCGTCGCAGGTCTAGACTGCCGTTGGACGCGGCATCATTGTACCTGAACAGGCTAATCCAGACGCACGCAACCCTGCCCGGTTAGCCATCGGATGGCAAAGCCCAAGATTTCATTCCAGGGGCTCCTTTAGGTGGCTCTGAATGGGGCCTCCGCGGACCGGTGAGGGACGGATTTTCGAAATCCTTCGCGGCTTTGTCTTGTATGCCGGCAATGCCCGCTTATTTTTCGGAGCGGTTAGCCGTCGCTAGCTTCGACTGCTATTTCATCCAAAATAAAACCGACTAGAAGATAGGAGGAGAGCATGAAATTCCGTCCGCTTCACGACCGCGTCGTGGTCAAGCGCATCGACGCAGAAGAGAAGAGCGCCGGTGGCATCATCATTCCCGACACGGCCAAGGAAAAACCCTCCCAGGGTGAAGTCATCGCCGTTGGCCCCGGCGGCCGTGACGAAAATGGCAAACTGATCCCGATCGACGTCCAGGTCGGTGACCGCGTATTGTTCGGCAAGTGGTCGGGCACCGAGGTCAAGATCGACACCCAGGAGCTGTTGATCATGAAGGAGAGTGACATCATGGGCGTTCTCACCGACGTGTCTTCCAAGAAGAAGGCCGCCTAATCCATCGCTCAAGCGCCTGTCGAGCGCCTGATTAAGGGTGAGACTAAATCAAAAACGCAGGGAGACCCACTATGTCAGCCAAAGAAGTCAAATTCGGAGTCGAGGCCCGCGACCGCATGCTGCGCGGTGTCGACATCCTCCACAATGCGGTAAAAGTGACGCTCGGTCCGAAGGGCCGCAACGTCGTTCTCGACAAGTCGTTCGGCGCTCCCCGTATTACCAAGGATGGCGTCACCGTCGCCAAGGAGATCGAGCTCGAGGACAAGTTCGAGAACATGGGTGCCCAGATGGTGCGCGAAGTCGCCTCCAAGTCCGCAGACGCGGCTGGCGACGGCACCACCACCGCGACCGTGCTCGCCGCTGCGATCGTCCGTGAAGGCGCCAAGTCGGTTGCCGCTGGCATGAACCCGATGGATCTGAAGCGCGGTATCGACATGGCCGTGGAAGCCGTGGTCGCCGACCTCGTCAAAAACTCCAAGAAGGTCACCTCGAACGAGGAAATCGCCCAGGTCGGCACGATTTCAGCCAATGGCGATGCGGAGATCGGCAAGTTCATCGCCGACGCCATGAAGAAGGTCGGCAACGAGGGTGTCATCACCGTTGAGGAAGCCAAGTCGCTCGCGACCGAACTCGAAGTTGTCGAGGGCATGCAGTTCGACCGCGGCTACATCTCGCCCTACTTCGTCACCAACGCCGAGAAGATGCGCGTTGAAATGGATGATGCCTACGTCCTCATTAATGAGAAAAAGCTGTCTCAGTTGAATGAACTACTTCCCTTGTTGGAAGCAGTGGTGCAGAGCGGCAAGCCGCTTGTGATTATTGCCGAAGACGTCGAAGGCGAAGCGCTCGCCACCCTCGTCGTCAACCGTCTCCGCGGCGGCCTGAAGGTCGCCGCCGTCAAGGCTCCGGGCTTCGGCGATCGCCGTAAGGCTATGCTGCAGGACATCGCGATCCTGACCGGCGGCCAGGCCATCTCGGAAGACCTTGGCATCAAGCTCGAGAACGTCACGCTCAACATGCTCGGTCGCGCCAAGAAGGTCATGATCGACAAGGAGAACACCACGATCGTGAGCGGCGCCGGCAAGAAGGCCGACATCGAGGCGCGAGTATCTCAGATCAAGGCGCAGATCGAGGAAACCACCTCGGACTACGACCGTGAGAAGCTCCAGGAGCGTCTCGCCAAGCTCGCGGGCGGCGTCGCGGTGATCCGCGTTGGCGGCGCGACCGAGGTCGAAGTGAAGGAACGCAAGGATCGCGTTGATGACGCGATGCATGCGACCCGCGCGGCGGTCGAGGAAGGCATCTTACCAGGCGGCGGCGTTGCGCTGCTGCGTGCCTCCGAGCACCTCAAGGGCATTCGCACCAAGAACGACGACCAGAAGACCGGGGTCGAGATCGTGCGCAAGGCGTTGTCCTACCCGGCCCGCCAGATCGCAATCAACGCGGGCGAGGACGGCTCGGTCATCGTCGGCAAGATCCTCGAAAAAGATCAGTACTCGTACGGCTTCGACTCGCAGACCGGCGAATACGGCAACCTGGTCTCCAAGGGCATCATCGATCCGACTAAGGTGGTTCGAGTGGCGATCCAGAACGCGGCGTCCGTCGCAGCGCTTCTGATCACCACGGAAGCCATGGTCGCCGAGCTGCCCAAGAAGGGCGGCGCCGGCCCCGCGATGCCTCCGGGCGGTGGCATGGGGGGTATGGACTTCTAAGTCCAACATTCAAAGCTCGACAATGAGAAGGCTCGGTAGCGACGCCGAGCCTTTGCCGATTTCCTTGCGGTCAGCCGGGGTCCAATTCTGGCACCGTATTGGGCGAGCGCGTCGAAGCCCGCGCCGCCAAAAAATTCTGGCCTGTCTCCGGATCGAAGTAACAGATGATCTTGGTTGGGTGGCGGAGAGAGTGGGATTCGAACCCACGGTACGGTTTCCCGCACACACGCTTTCCAAGCGTGCGCCTTAAGCCACTCGGCCATCTCTCCGGAGCGCCCTCTCTTGAAGGGGCGCCGGCGATTTTGCAAGAGATCGCGGGGAAATCGGGTGAATTTTCCGTAAGATATTGTATTTGAAAGACAATATCTGGCGGCGGCGGCCGCTTCGCAGCCGCCTGCCGGCTGAACCCGTGACGGGTTTGGCGCGACGATTCACTTGAGAATGCCAAACACGACCGGGGACGCCATGACCATCCGCAACACCATCGCCGCACTCGGCCTGATTTCGGCCCTTGGCTCCGCCTTTGCCGGGCCGGCCCTGGCGCAGGTCTGCACCCGCCAAGGGGTCGACGTCAGCTGCGACGACGGGCGGCGCGGGGTGCTTTCGGGCGATGCCATCATCTGGCCGGACGGCACGCGCTCGAGCGCCGCGCCGCATCCGAGCGTGATCATCGGCAACAAGAGCTCGGTTCATGTCGGGCCCGGCGTGTTCGTCGGCCAGGGCAAGGGCATGGTGCCGCTGGACGATCCCAACGCGCCGAACAAGCGGCAATGCGCAATTCTGGAAGGGGTGTCGTATTGCTATTGAAGCCGGTGCTCGAGGTTCGCCGTCTTGCCCGGGCTCGTCCCGGGCATCCACGCTCTTGGGAGCCCGCGGCAAGACGTGGATGGCCGGGTCAGGCCCGGCCATGACACGTGGATAGGGTGTACGAGGCGTCGCAGAGATCGAGAGTTGAGCGCGCGAAAGCGGCTCCTCACCCTACCCTCTCCCCGTGAGAACGGGGCGCGAGAGAAGGACTAGATCAACCGCACGCCCGAGATCGCCGACTTCAACCAGCGCAGCGCTTGTGGCGGCTGGGCTGCGAGCGGGGCGACGGCGGCCTTCTCGACGCGGCACTTCTCCAGCTCGGCGACGAAATCGGCGGACCATTGCTGAATGGTGTGGCCGCGCAGCTTCTTCATCATCGCGTCCCAGCGCATCTTGCGCTCGGTGAGCGGCATCGCGGCAGCGATCGCGATCGCGCGCGCCATGGCATCGACATCGTGCGGATTGACCAGCAGCGCCGTGTCGAGCTCATTCGCTGCGCCGGCGAATTTCGACAGCACCAGCACGCCGGGATCGGCCGGGTTCTGCGCGGCAACATACTCCTTGGCGACCAGGTTCATGCCGTCATGCAGCGGCGTCACCACACCGACCTGCGCGGTGCGATAGAGGCCCGCGAGCACGGTCTGGCTGAAGCCTTTGTTCAAATAGCGGATCGGCGTCCAGTCCACCTCGCCATGGCGGCCGTTGACGTCGGTGACGAGGCGCGCGACCTCGTTCTGGAGATTGCCATAGGCCTCGATCGCACCGCGCGAAGGGTTGGCGATCTGGAGCAGCGAGATGCTGCGCAAGAATTGCGGCTGCTCGGTCCAGAGCCGGTCGAACGCGCTGATGCGGTTGACGAGGCCCTTGGAATAATCGAGCCGGTCGACGCCGATCGCAAGCCGCTCGCCGTTGAGGCTGCGGCGCAGCCGCGACACGTCCGGATGCGAGGCGGACTTGGCGGCATATTGCGCGAATTTTTCGGCATCGATGCCGATGGGGAAGACTTCAAAGCGCGTGCGGCCGTACTGCGACAGCACAACCCCGTCATCGATGGCAAGACCAAGCTCGCCGCCGACATAACCGAGGAAATTCTGGCGATCCTCCTCGGTCTGGAATCCAAGGAGATCGTAGGCGAGCATCGCCGTGATCAGCTCGCGATGATTCGGCACGCCCTGCATCACCGCGGCCACCGGCCACGGCGTATGCAGGAAGAAGCCGATCGGATCGTCGACGCCGAGATCGCGCAACTCCGCACCGAGTGCGAGGAAATGATAATCCTGCACCCAGAACGCGGTCCGGGGTTTACGGAAGCGCATCAAGGCGCGCGCCATGAAGGCGTTGACCTCGCGATAGCTGACATAGTCGTCGCGCGAGACACGGATCAGGTCGCTGCGCGAATGCAGCGCCGGCCACAGCGCCGAATTGGCAAAACCTTCGTAATAGCCGCCGTAATGCGCCGCCGGCAGATCCAGCGTCGCAATCGCGCCCGAACCCAGCGCCTCGATCTCGGCAAACGGTTCCTTCTGATGGCCGTCACGCACGCGGCCTGAAGACCCCACCCAGATGGCACCCGAATGTTCCACAACGGGAAGCAATGCCGCAGCCAAGCCGCCCGTCATGGGCTCGTTGGGTTTGCCGCGCGCGACTCGATTCGAAACGACGACTAAGTTCACAGGTCGTCCCCTCCTGTTCATTCCGCCCTGTTTAACTGATGTTCATCAATATGGTTCCTGATCATCGTTTCAACCAATTGAAACCAAAATCGGGCGCGCGCGTTGGAGCTGGTTTCCCCCGTGGAACCCACTGCAAAGACAGCTTTTCCAGTTGGATCGCACAGCATGCCTCCTGGCGCGCGAGAGCGCTGCGCGGACGGCCTTTATGTCTGCGGCGTGGCGCTGCCTTTGTTTCACCTCGGATCGAGCAGGCGCGCGAGGAACGCGCGCACATCGCTCGGCGCATCGAAGTGACCATTCACGCCCATGGTGCGGCGGCCGACCGAGAAAGCGAGCCCGTTCATGTCAGGCATGATCGCGAACACGGTCTCGTCGGTGACGTCGTCGCCGATGAACAGCGGACGCCGTCCCCTGAACGGTTCGTGCTGCATCAACTCGCGCACGCCGGTCGCCTTGGTGAAGCCGGAATGCTTGATCTCGCAGACGAACTTTCCGGGCAGCACCTCGATCGGCGCATTGGGCAGATCGGCGCGGATCAGCGAGACGGCCTCGAAGATCGCCTTCTCCGCATGCGGCGCGAGGCGATAATGCAGCGCCAGCGAATAGCCCTTGTCCTCGAGCAGAATGCCCGGGCTGAGCTTTGCGATCGCAGCGAGCCGCCGCTTCAACTCCTTGTCCAGCGGCGGCGCGTGCACGTCATCCGCTTCATTGTCCACCGACAGCCGCATCTCCGCGCCGTGGCCGGCGACGGCGCGATAGACGTCGGGCGCGAAGATCAGGTCGATGTCGTTGAGCGAACGGCCGCTGACCAGCGCCAGCGCCCCGGACGTGCGCTCCACCAACTGCTTGAGCGTCTCCGACAGGCCCGGCGGCACCCACACTTCGCGCGGCGTCGGCATCAGGTCGAGCAGCGTGCCGTCGATGTCGAGCAGGATCGCGGTCTCGCCGAGATGCGGCACGAGCGCATGCGGCACCGGCACCGTTTCCGGCACATCGTCGTCAACGGGCATGGTGCGCTTGTGGTCCAATGCCATTTCCGCAAGTTCCGATTTCATAGTCTACTCCATAAAGGCGAGCGGCCGCGCGATTTGTTCGAGCGATTTGCGTTCCGCGGAGATGGCATAGCGCCACGCCACGATCGCGGCCGCGATCATGAGGAATGCCCCCAGCAAATAACCGGCGAACACACTGGTGCGTGATCCCGTGTCGATCAGCGCGCCGAACAGCGCCGGGCCGATGACGCCGCCAATGCCGGTGCCGACCGCATAAAACACCGCGATCGCCAGCGCGCGGACTTCCAAGGGAAACGTCTCGCTGACGGTGAGATAGGCCGCGCTCGCGGCGGGCGAGGCAAAGAAGAAGATCACCATCCAGGCGATGGTCTGTCCTTGCGCACTGAGCGCCCCGATCGAGAACAGATAGCCCGACACCGCCAGCAGCAGGCCGGAGGCACCATAGGTGAACATGATCATGGCGCGCCGTCCGAGCGTATCGAACAGGCGGCCGAGCAGCAGCGGACCGAGGAAGTTGCCGGCGGCGAAGGGGAGCAGGTACCAGCCGACATGATCGGCGCTGATGCCGTAGAAATCGGTCAGCACGAGCGCGAAGGTGAAGAAGATGGCGTTGTAGAAGAAGGCCTGCGCGCTCATCAGCGCGAGGCCGACCAGTGCGCGCCGGCGATAGACCGAGAACAGCGTGTGCACGACCTCACGAATCGGCGTGTGATTGCGCATCTTCAGCCGGATCTTGGTGAAGCGTCCGTCGCTCGCATCCTGGTCGTGACCGATCACCGAACGCTCGATCTCGTCGACGAGCGCGTGAGCCTGATCGGGCCGCCCGTGGATCATCAGCCAGCGCGGACTTTCCGGGATCCACATCCGCATCAACAGCACGACGAGGCCGATGCTCGCGCCGATGAGATAAGCGAGGCGCCAGCCGAGATCGGGCCCGATCACGGCGGGGTCGAGCAGAACGATGGCCGCCACCGCGCCCATTGCCGCGCCGATCCAGAAACTGCCGTTGATGACGAGATCGGTCCAGCCGCGATAGCGCGCCGGCACCAGCTCCTGGATGGTCGAATTGATCGCGGTATATTCGCCGCCGATGCCGGCGCCGGTGAGGAAACGAAACAGCGCGTAGCTCGCGATATCCCACGACAGTGCGGTCGCAGCGGTCGCCGAGAGATAAACCGCGAGCGTGATGAAGAACAGCTTCTTGCGGCCGATGCGGTCGGTCAGCCAGCCGAAGCCGAGCGCGCCGAGCACCGCGCCGGCGAGATAGGCGGAATTGGCAACGCCGAGATCGAGATTGGAGAAGTGCAACGAGGGACTTTGCTTCAGCGCGCCGGAAAGCGCACCGGCGAGCGTCACCTCGAGCCCGTCGAGGATCCAGGTGATGCCTAGCGCCAGCACGACGCGGGTGTGAAAGCCGCTCCACGGCAGCGCGTCGAGACGCGAGGGAATGCTGGTCTCGATGATGCGATCGGCCGCGACCGCCGAGACAGCAGGTCCATAATTCAGCGCTTGGCTTTGCTGCAATTCCATCGCGTTGTTGGGTCTGACCAATGGAAGCGGCCCGGCTCACATGATGTGGCCGGGAACGAACCGATCATCGGGGTGCGGCATTCCGCCTGCGACCTGTGACAACGTCTGCGGCAAGGCCAGGTTCCCATGGGAACAGCATCCGGGATCGTCCGTTTCCGAAGGAGCTGCAAGGAGTTGGCGCATGGCTCATGTCAGAAAGACGACACATTCTCGCAAAACAGCTGCACGCAGGAAGACCAGCGTGCGCAAGCGCGCGAAACGCGCGACGCCGAAGCGCTGGTCGCAACGCGTGACGAAGGAGAGCGACGCGCTCGATCTCAAGCGCGGCGTATTCACGCTCACGAGTCCGAAGAAGATCGCAACCTCGCTGAAGCGCTCGGCCGAGCACAGTTCGCGCCGCAAGACCGGCGCCTATCGTTCGGCGCTGTCGATGCTGACGTTTTACATCAACCGTGCCGGCAAGACGCTGCCGAAGACCCAGCGCACGCGACTGGAGCGAGCGAAGGTGGAGCTGAAGCGGGCGTTCGGGAGGGCGTGAGACTTCGCACAACGCCTCCTAACCCCGCTGTCGTCCCGGACAAGCGCAGCTGCCGGCAACGCGCAGCGTGCCGGGAGCGGAGCGCCGATCCGGGACCCATAACCACAGGGAGTGGTTTGACGAAGATTCGGAGTTGCCAGCTTTCGCCGCAACTTCTCCCTGGGAGTATGGGTCCCGGATCGGCGCGCGCTCGAGGCGCGCTTGTCCGGGACGACAGCGGAGTATGAGGCGACGGCGCAGACTTCAGAGACGGCGAGCGCCTACGCCGCCCGGATATTCCCCATGAAGCGGTCGAGCTCGGCGCGGAGGCGGGTGCTTTCGGATGACAGCGTCTTGGCCGAGTTCAGCACCTCTTCCGAGGCC